>JBBIKH010000079.1:0-13697 GCA_037445575.1 bacterium | reverse complement strand
TCATGATCTCAAAATCGTTGGGTTCGCCCGGCGGCACGCGCCGCACGGCCCGCATGATTCCTGTCACCTCTTCAATGGCCTGGTTGAGCAACTCCGGCCGCACCGCCTTGCAGTCCACATACACGCTGCGGTTCATCCCGTAGAACTTGCCAAAGGTGGAGATGGGAAGAATGACGTGCGCGTCCTGGCTCTGGCCGAAGATTGAGCCCTTCTCCTCCAGCACGCCGATGACCGTGCAGCGGTGGCCGTCAATGAGGATCTCCTCCCCCACTGCTTCGCGATACGGAAAGAGCTGCTCTGCAATGTCGGTACCGATGACGCAAACCTGACGCCGACGTTGCACGTCGGTCTCGTTGATAAAGCGCCCCTCGCTGACGAACTGCCCATCCGCCTCCTGGCGGAACTGGTCGCCGCCGAAGACCATGATGTCGGGATTGGTCCTCTTGTCCCGGTAGCGCAGCGTAGCGCCAAAGCGAAAGACCACGGGCGACACCACACTCACCAACGTGGCGCGGCGCTGCAGCTCCGCAACCTCCTCCAGCGTGATGTTCCGCCGGTTCCGATATTTCTGCCACGAGTCGCCAAGCTGCACCGCCGGGTACTTGCGGATTTGAAAGGTGTCCGCACCCAGCACCGACAGTTCCTTCTCCCACCAATTGTTCAAGCCTTGGATGATGGTCTGCATGCCGATGACCGCAAGAACGCCGATGATGATCCCCAAGGCGGTGAGGATGGAGCGGAACTTGTTGGCGCCGATGGCGCTCACGGACATCTTGATGCCTTCTCGTACGTCCATGCTCGGACCTGCTAACTCCCTCCCAGGTTATTCGTAGCGCAGGGCCACGATAGGATCCAGGCGCGATGCCTTCCACGCGGGGTACAGGCCGGCGAACATGCCCACCCCGCAGGAAAAGCCCAACCCCAAGAAGACGGCGCTCGGGGAGACTGTGGCTTCCAGCACCGGCAACCTGCCCAGGACCATGCCCACCCCAAAACCCAGGAGCAGACCGATGAGTCCACCCAACGCACTGATGACCACCGATTCCACCAGGAACTGCAGCATGACGTCTGAGCGCCGCGCCCCCACCGCCTTGCGGATGCCGATCTCACGGGTGCGCTCCGTCACCGACACCAACATGATGTTCATGATGCCAATGCCCCCCACCAGAAGCGACAGGGCTCCGATGCCGAACGCCACTGCGTACAACACGCGAGTGAGGCTCTTGTACAAGTCCTCAAGAATATCCTGTCGGTTGATGGCAAAGTCGTTCTCCTGACCGGGAGGGACTTGGCGGACACGGCGCAAGATACCAATAATCTCGTCCTCTGCCTCCGAAAGGCGGGAAGCGTCAAGGACCTTCACCAGAATGGTGAGGCTGCGCCGCGCACCGTACAGCTTCTGGAAAATGGTAAGTGGCACGAGCACCACGATATCGTTGTTTCGTCCCAACACCTCGCCCTGCTTTTCCAGCACGCCTACCACGGTGTATTTGTAACCGCCCACAGTGATCTTGCGCCCGATCGGGTCGACGTGTTCGAACAGCTTTGCTGCCACCTCTTGGCCGATCACACACACTGCATGCCGTCGTTCCACGTCCGTGTCGGTGAGAAAACGGCCGTACTCAGGCACCACATTGGCCGCCTCCTTGTAACTGGCCTCCACCGCGTAGATGACGACGTCGCTCAGCTTGGTGCTGCCGTACTTTACTGTACGGCGCGTGGCGGTGATCGGCGAGACCACCGAGGCAAAGGTGCAGAAACGCTTCAGCGCCTCAGCCTCCTTGTTGGTGATGTCTTTGCGGTTGCGGTACCTGTAGAACTCCCGGCCCGAGACCCAGGGAAACTTTTGCACATAAAGCAGGTCGGCCCCGAGGCCGGCGATCTGGGAGTAGACTGCTTTATTCAGCCCCTGAATGACCGAAACGATGCCCGTGATGGTGGTTACGCCGATAATGATACCCAGCACGGTGAGGAAGGCGCGCATCTTATGCGCCCACAACGCGAGCAGCGCCAGTCTGGTGCTCTCCCATAACGCGGTGGCAAGGCGGAACATGCTCACCTCTCCGGGCCCCTTTTCAATTCACCGCTTCATCGCGCTCGATCATGCCGTCCCGCAGGCGGATAATGCGGTTCGTGTGCTCGGCGATGTATTCTTCATGAGTGACGAGAATAATGGTGTTGCCCGCCTCGTGCAACTTCTCAAAGATGTCCATGATCTCCTGGCCGGTCCGGGTATCCAGGTTGCCGGTGGGTTCATCAGCTAGAATGATCGAAGGCCGGTTGACCAGGGCTCTGGCGATGGCTACTCGCTGCCGCTGGCCACCCGACAACTCATTGGGACGATGGTGCATGCGGTCAGCTAGCCCCACTTTTGCCAACGCCTCCTCAGCCAATTGACGACGTTTGGCCGCAGGGGTCCCATTGTAAATGAGCGGTAGCTCCACGTTGTGCAGGGCGTTGGCCCGAGGCAGAAGATTGAAGGTCTGGAACACAAAACCTATCTCCCGGTTGCGTATCTCGGCCAGCTGGTCGTCGTCCATCTCCCCCACGTTTTGCCCCTTGAAGAAATACCGCCCGGAGGTGGGCGTGTCAAGGCAGCCAAGGATGTTCATCATCGTGGACTTGCCGGAACCGGAGGGGCCCATGATGGCCAGGTACTCATTTTCCTCTACGCGGAGAGACACCCCACGCAGGGCATGCACGCGTTCGGCGCCCACTTCGTAGATCTTGACTACATTCTCAAGTTCAATCAACATCTGACACCTCGACGATTCGACCAGGCACCCAACCGCAGCATCATCGCCCGTCACTTCTTTTCCTTGGCCACGGGAGCCTTTACGCCGCCCACCTTCACGGCAGTCCCGTTCTTGAGCTCCTTGGAAAGGACGCGATAGCTGCCGGTGACCACCTGCTCGCCCTCGTTCACGCCACTGAGGATTTCGATGTCGGTCTCGCTGCTGATGCCGGTCACCACCGGCCGCATCTTGGCAACCCCACCCTCGACGACAAAGACCACCTCGATCTGCTTAGGTGCCGTCTGGGGTTTCTTGCTCTCCTCCTCGCTCGCCCTTGGCGGTCCAAACCCCTCCATGCTCTCGTCTGTGGTGCCGCCCTTTTTGCGCCGCCACTTTGAGCTGCTCGCACTCGCCAGCAGGGTGGTGTCCTCCGGCGTCCGCATAGTGATGCATTGGATGGGCACGTGGAGAGCGTCAGTCTTGGTCTTGGTTTCGATCTCCACGGTAGCGGACATGCCTGGGCGCAATTGTGGCACCCGGTCGACCACGGAGATCTTTACCTCAAAATTGGTGATCTCCTCCTGGGTACCGCGCCCGCGGGTGATAGCGGTATGGGCCACCTCGCGCACCACACCGCGCAGCACAGTATCGGGAATGGCATCTACCTGGATGCGCGCCGACTGCCCCTCCGTCACATCCACCACGTCGTTCTCGTCAATCTCTGCCACCACCTCCATGCGTTCCAGGTCTGCCACTTCCATGATCACGTCTGCCTGGAACTGCGAGCCCAAGGTGATTTCGCCCACCTCCTTGTTGAGCTTGATCACGGTGCCGTCGATGGGTGAGGTGATGGTCGTTTTCGCCAGGTTGTCTTCTGCCTGCGCCAGCGTGGCTTGGGCTTGTTCCACCTCGCTCTCGGCCAGCATGAGCGCCGCCTCCACCGTCTGCAGCTGCGCCAGGGAGGTCAACTTCTGGGCGTAGAGCTCCTTGGCGCGTTCGTACTCGGCGCGCGTCTTGGTCAAGTTCGCTTTTGCGGACTTTAACGTGGAACGCGCCCTCTCGACGGCGGCCTCATACTGCTCCCGCTCCAGTCGCACCAGCAACTGCCCGCGGCGCACCTGTTGACCTTCGCGCACCGGCAACTCCACGATCTTGCCTGCCACGTGCGCGGCGATGTTCACCTTCAGCTCCGGCTGCACCTTTCCCGAGCCGGAGACCACCTGGGTGATGGTGCCGCGCTTGACCGGGGCCACGGTCACCTCAACCGCTTTCTTCTTGGCCGACTGGCTTCCCAGCACCACCGCCAGCGCTATCACCACCGCCAGACCCAGCAAGAACAGGACCGTCTTCTTTTTCTTCCTCATGGGCATCTCTCCGCCTGTCGCACCAGCATCTATCCAGAGATCAGGGCAAAGACTTGACTGCGCATGAACTCGCCGTCCAGGTAGACCTCCACCCACCAGTCACCGGTTGGCGCTCCCGCCCCGGTGTCGATGAAAAACCAGGTCACGGCGTGGCCACTGTCGGTGGTCAACTCTTCGTCCCGATGTCCCTGCAACTGCCCCTCAGGGTCAAACCACTTTACAGTCACCGTGTGCGTCTTGTACCAGTTGCCCCATCTGATCCACACGTACACCGCCTCGTCAACCACAAAGGTAGAGGTCACAAGAACCGGCTTCGATTGCTCGTCCACGGCCACGCAGGTGACGCATTCGATGATATAGGGTTCATCCTTGGTCGGCGCAACAACCCCGCCACCTGCATCCTGTATCTTCTCACAGGCGAAAAACGGCAACATTGCCAGAAGCAGGAACAGGGCAGCTGGAAGGGAAAGATGTGGCAGACGAGCTCGCACCGGCGCCTCCTATGAGCCTTGCTTGCCCTCCCCAAGGGTTCCCATCAACGCTTCCAAGGTAGCGCGGGCCACCTGACTGTCGTATTTGGCCCCCACTACGATCTGCTTGGCGCGCGTCACCGCCACGCGTGCGTCGTTGATCTCCAAAAGCGTGCCGGACCCCACGCGGTAGCGCTCCTCCGCCAGGCGGAGGTCCTCCTCGGCGGCCAGCAGATTGTCGCGATTGATGCTGGCAATCTCCTGGAGCGCCTCAAGGTACAGGAACGCCTGATTGACCCGCAGCGTCAGCTGCCGCAACTTGTCGGCATGCTCCTCGAGCACGGTCCGATAGGCAGCGGTCTCGCGCTCCACTGCCGCCTTGTCGGCAAAGCCTTTGAAAAGGTTCAAATCCGCCTGAATGCCCAGGGACAGGTAGTAGTCGCGCTTCAAGTCCTTGGTGTACACCTTGTCAAAGAACTCGTTGTCGCGAGAATAGGTGAGACCCACTGCGAAGGTGGGCAGGTAAGCTAACTTGGCGGCGCGGACTGCCAACCGGGCGGCCTCAAGAGACTGCCGAAGCTCCCGCAGCTCCGGGTTGTTGGCCAACGCAATTTCCAACACCTGCTGGCGGGTGTGCGGAAAAGGCACATCCGTGGTCTCAACCTCCACCACCGCCAAGTCCGCTTCAGGGTCTCTGCCCATAGCCGCGTTCAGGTTCCCCTTGGCGGCGCGCACCTCGTTCTCCTGCGAAATGACGTTGATCTTTGCCTCGCCGACCGTGACCCTGGCCTTGTACACGTCCCCCTGCGCTACCGCGCCCAGCTCGAACATGCTCTGCGTTCGCTTCAGCTGCTCTTCTGCCGATTGGAGCGCCTCACGGTAGACTTCCAACAGCTTCACCGCCTTCAGCAGGGCAAAGTACTTGGTGTAAACATCCAGCACCACTGCCTGCCGCGCGGCAATGAAGGCCATCTCCGCAGCCTCCTGCTGCGAACGTGCCTGCCGAAGAATGCTGAAGCTCCGCCCCCAGTCGAACAGGTTCTGCGCCAGCGAAAGCCGCGCATAGTGGCTATTGCGCTCCACCCCCTTTTGCACGATCTCCCGCTGCTCGTAAATCACTTGCCCTGTCTGAGGATCGTACCCCACCGGCACGTCCATCTTCCGGATGCGGTCCCCCTGGATGAAGCGCCCCGAGGCAAAGCTGGCATATACGTGCGGCAACAGGCCAGACCAGCTCCCCAACACCGTGGCCTGGGCCAGATCCACTGCCAGCTCTGCCTTACGCACACCGGCGTTCCTTTCCAGAGCCATAGTGACGCAATCTTCCAAAGTAAGCGGGCGCCCTTCCTGCTGCGCCTGGAGCACGCCGGCGCCTGTCAACACCAGGAGTACTGCCCAGAGGACAACGGTTCTTGCCATGGTTACACTCCCAACAGGACTGCTACGTCAACGCCGCGCCAATTACCGCTGCCACCACGGCGTAGATCACATAAAGCCCTACCACCCCGGTGGCGGCCTTTTTCACGGAGAAGCGATACAGAACCGCCATCCCGATGCAGACCAGCACCAACTGCCACAGCGAAAAGACATCGGTGTGGGTTAAGAGCTGGTACAAGAACGTACCCTTCTGCCCTGGGTCGAGAAATGCCGCCAAACTGGTCTGTACGTTGGCCGTGCCCCGGGAAAGCATGAGAGGAACCTTGACGACGGTGCCCAAGACCCCAATCTGCGAGGTCCACGCGTACATGGCAAAAAGCTTCTTGAAGGTGCTCTCGCCACCGAGGACCACGTTCCCCACGAAGAGAAGGGCCAGTGCCACGACCACAATGACCACCACGGTGCCTACTGCCGCCATAATCGGCGCAGTAATCTTGCCGATCTTGGCCCCCACCGCCAGGGCCTTGTCAGCCTCTTCAGGGGTCATCCCCCGCTGCTCAATGAGTTTGTCGCGCTGTTCCGCCATGCGCTCCTCCATCGCCATGGGCGCCACGAACACGCCCGCGATCACGGCGGCGATGACCACGATCACCATGGGCAGCACCCAACGGGGCTGGCGGTCAATGGCCTCATAGGCCTCGCGCGGGCTGACGAAAATGTTGACCAGCGTCCCCAGCAATGACCCCTTTTCAGTCGCCTGTTGATCTGCCATGCTCAGCTCCTCCCAATAGTTCCGCCTGTTGCTTGGCGCGGTGCCTTTGGGCACCGGGATTGCTCACCAACTATACACGCCAGCCGTGGCACTTATTGCCCCTGACCGGGCCTTTTCCGAAAAAGCCAGAAGATGGAACGAAAAATCGCGACAAAAGTTTCTCTCAAGGTGTGCGCTCCTTGGGGGGCACACCGCTGGCGAGAACCTCATCTTTGATGGAAAGGAGGTACTGGTAGGCGGCGTCGTGCTCGTTGGGGATCTGGCCCTCCAGAATGGCCTCTTCGATCATTTTCTTGAGGCGGCCCACCATGGGCCCTGGCCCGATGCCGCACACGGCCATGATCTCGTCGCCGCGCACCGGCGACTGGAAGGCGCGCATGCGATCTTTCTCCTCCACCTCATGCATGCGCTGCACGAGATAGTCAAAATTGGCCAGGTGCTTGCTGACCCGCGCCGGGTTACCCGAGGTGATGTCGGCCCGACAGAGGACAAACAGGTCATCCAAATGCTCGCCCGCCTGCACGATGAGCCGCCTGATGGCCGAGTCGGTCACCTCCTCGTCGGCCAGGTGGATGGGCCGCAAGTGCAACCGGATGAGCTTCTCCGCATACTTCTGCACCTCCACCGGCAGACGCGGGCGGGGACAGCTCCGCTTCGTGGTGCGGGCGCCGGTCTCGTCGTGGCCGTGGAACGTCCACCCCACGCGTGGCACAAAGGCTTTGGTCTGCGGCTTTGCCACGTCGTGGAAGAGAGCGGCAAAGCGCAGGGGGAAGCTCTGGCTCACTGCCGCCACATTGTCAACCACCTTCAGGGTGTGCAGGAAGACATCTTTGTGATGGTGGCGGCCGATCTGCTCCACGCCCTTGAGGGCGCTTATCTCCGGCAACACGACCTCCAGCACTTTGGTCTCGTCCATCAGCCTGAAGCCGATCGAAGGACGCGGCGCCATGAGAACCTTGCGCAGCTCCTCGGTGATGCGTTCTTGGGAGACGATGGTCAGTCGCTCGCGCATGGCGGTGATCGCCGCCTTGGTGCGCTTTTCCAGGCGGAAATCCAATTGCGCAGCAAACCGTATGGCACGCATGATGCGCAAGGGGTCATCCTGGAAGGTTACTTCTGGATCCAAGGGCGTGCGGATAATCCCGTGTCGGAGGTCGTGTTGGCCGCCAAAGGGGTCGACCAGCTCCATCCACGACGTGCGGTTCAGAGAAAAAGCCAGGGCGTTGATGGTAAAGTCGCGCCGCGCCAAGTCATCGGCCAAGGTAGCTGTGCGGACCAGGGGTTTGCGCGAATCGGGCTGGTAGGTCTCCGCCCGGGCCGACACAAACTCTAACTTGTGCCCTTCCAGGAGGAAGGAGGCGGTGCAGAACTTTTCGTATACGACAAAGCCAGAGCCCCCGAGCTTCTTGCAGGCAGCTCGGGCAAAGCCCGGTCCATCGCCGACCACGACAAAGTCGATGTCACCACCGCCCGCACCGCGCAGCTGGTCACGGACGAATCCGCCTACTGCGTAGACCTGCAGGCCTGCGTCATCCGCCAAAGCCCCCACATGGGTTAGAATCTCCTCGGTAGTCACCTCGCCTCAGAACCGTTCTCACCACACTGCTACAGTCGACCGGAGCGGAGGATGGCCAGCACCAACCAGACCCCGAGCAGGCCGGCGAAAAGGTAGCCGGCAATGCCGAGTACGGAGACCCCCAGAAGCGACGGCCCGACACCCGCGGTGATGATCATCGACGAGGCCACGATCAAGGCGGCGATGATCAAGCTGAAGGACAACCGATTGGAAGAGCGATCGATTTCGCGGATGAGGTTATCCAGCCCCTGGTGGCGCAGCTCCGCGCCGATCTTGCCGTTGCTGATACGCCGCAGCAGCGAGTCCATTTGGTGCGGCAGCACCAACGCCAACTGGTAAAGGTCCCGCAGGCTTCTGCCCAGCTGGTAGGTGATGCGCCCGGGCTCGAACTGCCGCCACATGAGCTTGCGGGCATACGGACCGACCGCTGCAGCAAAGGAAAAGTCCGGGTCCAGCTTTTCCACGATGTCCTCATATGCGCCCAGGGTCTTGCCGAGCAGCATCAGGTTGGAGGGCACGCGCAACCGGTGGCGCGCCAAGACGGCCACCGCGTCCTCCAGCACCTCCTTCATGCGCAGCCTGCGCAGACTCACCCCGTAGTAGCGGTCGATGAATTCGCCTATGTCCACTCGCAGCAGGCGCTCGTCCCCTCCAGGGGGCACAACGCCCAGCTGTTCCATAACGCGCAGGATGAGCTCGACGTCTCGGCGCGTCACCGCCACCAGCAGATCGGCAAACTGGCTCAACATCTGGTCGTCCAGACGCCCCATGATGCCAAAATCCACCGGAGCGATCGTCCCATCCCTTCGCACCAAGAGGTTGCCGGGGTGAGGATCGGCGTGGAAGAAGCCGTCCTCGAAGATCTGCTTCAGCACAAAGTCCGTGCCGTGGCGCACCAAGGTTTTCAGGTCCACGCCCATCTGCCGGAGCCGGTCCACGTCGGAGATCTTTACCCCGTCGACGTATTCAAGGGTCAGCACCCGAGAGGTGGTCAGCTCCCAGAACACGGCAGGCACATGCACGCCAGGCAGCTGTGCGCAGTTGCGGGCAAAGAGCTCCACATTGCGCGCCTCACCCAAAAAATCAAGCTCCCTGCGGGTGGTCCTGGCCAGCTCCTCCACCATCGCCACCGGATCAAACTGCCTGCTTTCTGGCACGTGACGCTCGATGAGACGAGCCAGGTCCAAGAGGATCTCCATGTCGACCTCGATGAGCGCCGCGATGTGGGGCCGCTGGATCTTGACCACCACCTCCTGGCCGTCCACGGTGCGCGCGCGGTGCACCTGGGCGATGGAAGCCGAGGCCAGCGGCTCAGTCTCGATGGCGGCGAAGCAGGCAGATACGCCCCCGGGCAGTTCCGCGTTTAATGTTTTCTCTAAGACGGAAAACGGCTCGGGGCGCACCTGGTCTTGCAGCAACACGAGCTCCGCCAGAAGGTCAGCAGGCACCAAGAACGACCTGGTGCTGAGCACTTGGCCCAGCTTCACGAACGTTGGCCCAAGCTCCTCGAGCGCCAACCGAAGGCGGCGGGCGGTGGAAGCCCCCTCGCCGGCACCCCGCACGCGCAGGGACCGCCCGCCCAGGCGCAGATACGCGCCCAGGTTCAGCCGATCCGCCAAGTCGGCAAAGCCGTACTTGATCAGCACCAGCGCGATCTGACGGTAGCGCCTGAGGTGGCGATATCGCTTGTGAACTCTGAGCACTTGGCCCCTTCTGCCTCCGCTACGGCCTCATTGCCCCAAGGCCAACTGCAACTTTCGGTTGGTGCCTAATTTAGCAAACACCCGCGCAAAAATCAACGCGTTTGTGGGTGGCCGGCCTTCGGTCAGGGCGTCTCAATTCCAACACACTGTGTCACCATGTCGCACACCCCGGGCCGGGACCACGCCTTTTCCGGACACAGAGAGCGAGCGGGAGCTCACAACACCCGCCCAACAAGTTGTTTGTCCATAAATTACGCCACTGCGGGGCACGTCCGGTCTGCACCGGAAACGACGCTCCCACGCCATTGTGTGGCACCACATTTGCGGGGTTCAAGAGGCAGCGTGTACGCTTGTGGCCGTCTGCCACAGGAGGGTGCACTGTGGGAGTGTCCGAGCCCACAAGTTGTGCAAAAAATGCTTGCTTTTGTGAAATCAATTGCTATTTTTGAGTGGTGTATTGCGCCGGGCGAAAAGCAAGGTGGCTGATCATCGTCCAGGCGAGGGGTTCAACCACAAGCAGTGGAGGCTGAAATGGCAGCGAAATGGATACGGACCAGCGCGCTGGCAGTAGTTGGTCTCCTCCTGGTCTGCTCGACAGCGGCGTTTTCCCAACAGGGCTCTATTGGCAACAGAACTACCGCCGACCCGGCATACACCGGCTACGCGGCGTGGATCAAATTGACCGTGGCCGGGCCCGCAGGGAACAATGCCCTGAACGACGACTTTCGCGGCGCAAAAGTCGAGATCGATCTGAACCTCGACGGGGACAACAACGAACTCACCACCCCCGGTGATGTGTATGAAGCAAGCGGTGACGCCGGGGAGCTCGTCACCGACCCCGTCGGTTCCGGCGGGGCAAACGATGAGTACTTTTATGTGCGCATCAAGCAGGGTTCGACTCTTTTCCCTGACGGCGTGGGATACGACACCGACCTCCGCCCCCGTGTCAAGTTCGCGGCCAGTGGCTTCTTGCGCGTTGGGGGGGTGCCAATTCAGACGGAAACCGGCTTTGTGAACGCCACCGACGGCATTACCCCCCGCATGCGCAAGATCCTGCACTATGACGACGGCACTGGGCACACTGCTGGCTCACCGGGCAATCAGACAGCCTACGACGGCTACATCGACAAGATCGTCATCGAGTGGAGCGAGGCCATGCGCACCAGCAACGTCGCTGCCAGCACGGCCATCTTCGGTGGCTTGGGCTCTACGGTGAGCAGCATTGAGGCAATCGGCGCGTGGACCGATGGCAAACATTTCGTGATGTGGACGGTTTCCAATTCCCCTAACTCGGGTATCACCCCCACACTGAGCTACTACCCACCTCCCAGCAACTCTGACAAATTCGCCAGTGCGGCGGGGCAGTACGCCGAGACTCATTCCAAGGCGGTCACCGACCGCTCGGGCCCGGCCATCGTGAGTGCGCAGACCAAGAGGGCGACGCGCCGCCAGGCGTTGGCTGCTGCCCTTGCGGCAAAACGTATCCTCGTGACCTTTAGCGAGCCCATAGCCTTCAACTACGTCCAGGGGGCAAACTTTACGGTGACCGTCAACGGGGTGAGCAACCCGGTCAGCGCAATAGTGTCGCCTACAACCGCCAATCCGCCCACCAACTCCTACGAGTTCACCCTCACCAACAACTTTGCACACGAGGACGTGACCGGAAACATCTCCTTCACCGCCACCATGGCCGTGCGGGATGTGAGCCCCGACAGCAACTACAACGGTGTTGGGCCCACGCGGACAATCACCGATGGAATTCTGCCCAACATCGTCTCCGTGCGGACTGTGGACGGGTTATCTGCCACCAACGCAGGAGGCAACGGCTGGGGTTACCTGGATTGGGTGGAAGTGGTTTTTGACCACACCTACAATGGCATGGACCAGAGCCGAGCCAGCACCTCTGGCTTCAACGTTTCAGGTACGGGCATCCTGACTATTGGCGCCACCGGCACGTGGGCCAGTGCCACCACCTTTAGGATCCCGTTGGTCGCCACTACACCCAAGGTGCCCAATACCGATTTGGTACCCACCGTGACGTATGTCAACCCCGGATCTACAACCGGGTTGCGCAGCGCCGTTAACAGTGGCTATGCGGAGAACCTGCTGGCCACAGATATCACCCCCTCCTCTGAGAACGCCTCGCCGGTGCAGATCGTCGACGGCGCGGGCCCGGCGCTTATCGAAGCCTACACTGCCGGTGGCAACAGGATCCGTCTCACCTTCAGCGAAAAAGTCAACACCGCTGGCTGGCCTACCACGGACGCGGCGGCGCAATCGCCCTCGCGCTTCAAGTGGTTCGTAGGCCTACGGAACTTTAATGCCGCGGGCACCAAGGTCTTTTTCACCGGACTTTCCGGCACCAACCAGGACAATGTCATCTACCTCAACAGCACCGGCAGCACGTGGACCAAGACCGATAGCGGCTTTGTCAACTTTTACGGCACTAACGTTGTTTACGACGTGGCTGCCACTCCCAACGGCAACCTGCAGTGGGACGATGACGGCTCATTGGTCGGCTTCTCGGGCACCGGCTCGGACGTAAAGGTCAAGCGCGACAACATCGCCCCCATCCTGCTGGGATTGTACACGGCGGACTTTGACGCGGACGGCAAGCTGGATCACTACCGCTTCGTGTTTGACCCGCTGTCGCCGATATTCCCCAAGTCGTCGTTCAAAGCGGCTAATTGGAGCATTGTCGGCTATGATGGTGCAAAGTCCGGCTTGGCGCTGAACATGAACGTCTACAACCCAGCGCATGCCCACTACAAGTCAACGGCCATTAACGCGTTCGGCGACACGGTGGAGGCGTATATCTCTTTCAACGAAACCGCAGCAGGTGGGCCGCCAGCTACCCCCTACGGCGGTGATACGGGCGACATACCCGATGTAGTAGTCAGCTCGGGCAAGGGGTTCGCCGACTGGGCGGATAACGTCATGGCCCCCTTGGCCGAAGGGCTCTCCTTGGAAAGCGACAAGGCAGGACCAGCCATCATGAGCGCCAAGACCATCTCCACCTCCACCGTGGAGGTCCTTATGAGCGAGAAGGTGCAGGGGTTGGACCTTGCCGATTTTGACCTGACTATGGGCTTTGTGCCGCCGTTGGCCTCGGTCACTCAACCGAGCGACGGCCGTGTGCTGCTGACGGTAGCTCCCTATGCGCACTGGGCCCCCACCCAGACGGGTACGGTCCGCTTGACTGGTACCAACAGGATCTATGACGACATAAGTGGCACCGACAACGGCAACGCGCAGACCGCATCGATCACGGTCATCGATGCAACGGCCAGCTACTTTGTCGTCAGCCCGGTGTATGAGGGCAATCAGTACACGGGGGTACCGTTTGACATCAAGGTGACCGCCAAGGACTCCCATGGCAATACCGACGTCAACTTTACGGTACCCATTCAGTTCGCGGCCAACAAGCAGCGGGTGACGTTGCCCACCGGCGCGCAGCGCCTGACCAACGGCGAGGGGGTGTTCCAAGTGGTCTGTCTGGACACCACGCGCAACCTGGTGATCACCGCATACAAGCTCACCGACCCTGGGGTGACTGGCTCCACAGGGCCGATCACAGTCACCGAGGCGGTGATCGACGCACCGAACACGCTGGTCGTCAAGGACTACAAGGGGGCCGACGGCACGGGCGACCAAGGCGGCTATGTGACGTTGATCTGGGACTTTTCGCAGAACCACCCGG
>JBBIKH010000078.1:5154-13751 GCA_037445575.1 bacterium | reverse complement strand
TAACGGCCTAAAGCCCATCGCGGCGTAGAATGCCCTTGTTCGTGTATAGAATCTATCGGGGCGCGCCGGACTCAAGGTTTTCACCTGCAAGTACTCCACCCCGCGCTCCCTGAGGTATTCCTCTGCCCGGGTGACCAACGCTCGCCAGACGCCCCTCCGGTGCACCTCCCGCCTAACTCCCATCACGTATATTTCTGCAGCATGCTCCGTGTGCTGCTTGATTGTCAAGAACCCAACGACCTCACCGTCCAACACTGCGAGCAAGGTTGGAAGTACCTCAATCTCCTCGACGTAGTGCTGGATGGCTTCCTCTATGCCGAACCAGTCGGGTAAAGCGCGCAGTATGGGCTCACAGGCCGACGCCTTGCCGAAGAATGGCCCCTCAATGATGATTGTTGTCTTTTCATCTGACCGGTCGTCTTTCATGCCGTCTGCTCCTCTGGCGCCCAACGGTCTGAGGTTCAGCCGCACCCGGAGCATGTCCGCTGGAACCGCTTACTTTCCCGTCATCTGAACCAACCGCGACCCCCGCTCTCACTCCCAGCGAAACGTCTTCGCGGATACCAGAACCCCCGCTATCAGTATAGTGGCCAGAATGACCGTTTCCCAAAGGTATTTCCCCCACGGCTCACCCATCCACAGGCCCCGTAGTAACGTCACCACATGGCTCAGTGGCAGAACTTGCGCAAACTGTCGAATGCGCTCCGGCAACACCTCCCGCGGGATTGCCGCCCCGGAAAGGAAAATCATCGGATAGCAGAGCACCATGGCCACAATCTGCGCCGTGCGCGCCGTTGGCAAGATGCCTGCCAGCACAAAGCCGAGCGCAAAAAAGCTCATGCTGCTCAGGACAAAAGCCGCCAGCACATAAAGGGGATTGCCATCGAACCGCAGTCCATAGACCAGTTTCCCCGCAATGACCAGCAATACCATGCCCAACAGTGTCATCAGGAAGATCACAATCACTTGCGCACCCAGGATAGCTTGCGGGCGCAATGGGGTAGCATACAACCGACGCAAGATCCCTTGCTCCCGATACGACGCCATGCCAATCGTTAACGAAAGCAGGCCGCTGGTGGCAATAATCATCGCCGTGTAGGCCGGGACTGACACATCCACCGAGCCATATCCCCCAAAGAATGGCGTAGGCTTGTTGCCATAGATGCTGCCAAATAGGAAGAGCATCATCAACGGAAACGCCAGCGTGAAAAAGGCGGCCATCGGCTCGCGCAAGAACAGCTTGACTTCTGTCCAGGTCAACTTCCAGAAACCGCGCATAGGTCTACTCCTAGTCCCGCATTTCTCGCCCAGTCAGGGCGAGGAACACATCTTCGAGGGTTGGCTGCTCAGTGCGCAGGTCGCGCATGCGCGTGCCACTCTGGGTCAGAGCCTTGACCACCTCACCGACCACCTCCGCCGTAGCCCCGTAGACGATAACCCGCTCGTCCAGCGTTTCGACCCGAGTGACGCCTGCCACACTACTCAATTTTTGTGGGTCAAAGGGCCCATCAACAGCAAAGAGCACCCGATACTCCGCCCCTAGGGTCTTGATCAAGTTCTCCGGAGTATCCAGCGCGACGATGTGACCATGGTCCATAATTGCCACTCGATCACATAACCGTTGCGCTTCTTCCATATAGTGCGTGGTGAGAAAAACGGTCTTGCCACGATTCCGAATCTCTCGGACAAGCTCCCACATTGCGCGGCGGGCTTGTGGATCCAGCCCGGTGGTCAGTTCGTCCAGGAACACCACATCAGGATCGTTGACCAGAGCTAAGGCGACGAAAAGGCGCTGCTTCTGACCACCGGAGAGTTTCGCAAAAGGCGTGCTATGCCGGTCCGCCAAGCCTAACTGTTCGAGTAAAGGCCGCCAATCTATTGACCGAGGATAAAGGGCAGCGAAAAGATCAAGGGCCTCCCACACTTTGAGCCGATCCTGGAGGGCGGACTCTTGCAGTTGCATTCCAATGCGCGCCCGAAGAGCATAACGATCGTGCTGGGGATCCAGCCCCAAAACCCGGATATGGCCACTGTCCGGCCGCCGCAAGCCCTCGATGCACTCAATCGTGGTGGTTTTGCCTGCGCCGTTGGGGCCGATCATACCGAAGATCTCCCCTTCATAGACTTCGAAGGAGAGATCATCCACGGCTACGGTTGATCCGTAGGCCTTGCGAAGATGTTCGACCTGTACAATCAATCTCTTCTGCATGAGAGCTCCTACTGGTGAACAGCTAACGGGCTGCGCATCAGCTGCAGGCGAGCCGAGCAAGGCGGAGCAGCCAGCTGCAGCGGGTTGTTAACCCGTTCTCTCCCTGCTCGCGCAGTATAGCCGGTCAGCCAACTCAGCAATTTCCGAACGCAAGGCCAGCCGTTCTAACCAAGC
Organism: bacterium; assembly: GCA_037445575.1. Taxonomy (GTDB): domain Bacteria; phylum Zhuqueibacterota; class Zhuqueibacteria; order JANLFK01; family Oleimicrobiaceae; genus Oleimicrobium. The sequence goes on along the minus strand of JBBIKH010000078.1, from coordinate 11,368 downwards.
AACAGGGATTTGTTGGGCGCCATAATATGCCCCGGCAACTTGCCCACAGAGTGCAGCCGCAGTGTCGGCATCATCACCCAAGTTGGTAGCCATGAGGATCGCCTCCGCAAAGCCCTCGACGTGGACGAAACACCACATCGCCGCCTCCAGACTTTCTACCACATACCCAGAGCCGCGAATCTCCTCTCTTGATTTCTCCCGATACGCGCCTCGGGCAATGGCTACGATCTTCTCCGATCCGGTAAACGTCTTGCTATCCCCGAGCACAACGTCATCCTTGGGCTTGCCGGCGAGCGCGCGACAAATGATTCGTGCAAGCAAACGACACGCGTCCAGGCACTCGGCCGCACCACGGGTCGCTCGGGAGCTCTCCGCCGCAAACCGTTCTGCTGCGTCCACATCCGGAAAGAAGAACATCGGGATCGGCGCCAACCGCATAATGCTTCCATTGCCAGGGGAGTGCGGGTCGTTTGACCCAGCATAAGGATCCCCTGTTTGACGAAACCGGCACAATGCCGAAGCTGTTGTATGGCCTATATCAAAACACCTCCCCGTGCTACTCAGGTAGCCGGTGTCGACCCATCTGCAGTACCGTTCCATTTGGTCACGTGCATCGAACCCACGACACTCAATCAGGCTGGTGGCCAGGCAAAGTGCCATGGAGGTATCATCGGTCCATTGACCTGGACGGAGATCGAACGGGCCCCCACCAACCATGTCTGTCAGCGGCTTGAAGCTTCCGCGAGGACAGAATTCGACAGTGGTGCCGACAGCGTCTCCGACAGCGAGACCAAGGAGGCAACCTCGGAACCGGTCTTTTAGCTCCATTTCTGTCCTCCAACACGCGTTACCTGCAGGCACCTCGGCCGCACGCGGGGGAGGTGGAGCATGTCGGCCAGAAGCGCTCGTCAGCCAGCCGGCTCAGGCAAGAAGCCTACGGCTCCTGAAAAGTCTGCACGACTGCTTTGAAATCAGCAACTTCTTACCCTTCGAGTTTCTGTCAAATCTGTTCAAGCCTTTGACCGTCTCGGCAAAATACCGCCGTTCACCGCATCGCAAACATACCTCAGCACCCACCTGCAGCACTGCCCCTCTGTTGATTGAAGGGTACATCCAGCAACTTGAAATCGACTCGGTAGTATTTGACAGTCACGTTGCTGACCATTCGCAAGGCATATAGTAGCCGAGGGTCTGGTTCCTTGCAAATGATTATGCCCTTCACACCCTGACCTGCTTGGCACAAGTTCTCGGCTACCCAGCCCATGTAGCGTAGCACTTGGCCAACCACTTTGTCTGACTCGCGGCCCTTCTTCAACTCGATGACGACGAAGGCATTGGACTTTGGTTCCAGAGCCAGGATGTCAATGATCCCAGCATCTGTGGCGAACTGCTGGCCAACGTTCCCTTGCTGGGGATCGGCGTAAAGGGTGAACTGTCCCTTGAAGATAGCGTCGAAGTTAGTGACAATGAAATCCTCAAGGTACTTTTCCAGGACAAATTCAGTGTGATCTTGGACACCTTCTTCAAGACCAACCGTCCGGGTGTCAGTGGTCTGCTCAGCTCGCGTGAGCCGGCGGAATTTGTCCTCCGGGATCTCATAAATGGTCTGCATGCCAAATACCGGCACCTCGAACGACTTGTCTCTTGGCGCATCGACCCATTGCACTCCCAGATGGTTGGAATAGGCCTTGTCGCTGCCGAGTGCCTCTGCATTCTTGTTGTATTCGTAGTAAGCCGCCCGAGAGACGGTGCCCACCGCGGCGATTTTTTTGTGCCTCGCCGTGTAATGATCACATCCCCAGGCTTGATGGAGTGATAAAAGCCCCACAGCATGCGTAGATAAAGTCTCTTGGCCGCAGGGGATGCAGCAGCATAGGTACGGTCGATCGCCTCGCACAGCTGGTCTTCGCTATAGGACGAGATGTCACCCTGGTCACGCGAGCCGATAGAGATAATACCGTGCTCAAGGTCGAATCTCCAGACCTTCTCCCAGAGATCCGGTTTGTCCGCATGATAAGGTGCGATTACCCAGTACCGTGGCATTCTTGTGTCTCCCTAGCCGATTGGTGGATGGGGCCGCCGAACGGCAGGGCTCAGCCGCGTCGCCGAAAGTGGCCTCGGCTCCAGCGAGTCGTTAGCCCGTCGCCTTTTGGAAATGTGCAAACTCTGCTCTGGCTACCTGCCGCTTCGTGGCAAAACTCTGGCGATGAAGTTTGGCGCGCTCAATCTCGTGCAATGTCTCCGCCGTAGAATAACTCCCACCACAGTGGGAACAAGTGACCAGCGGAATGTTCTCAATCACCAGCAGGTTGTCGCCTTTGCCTAACTCCGAGTCACGTAGCGAATGCGCGCCCCTTTGTTACCACATATGTCGCAAATCATGGCCTTTTCTCCCTACAAACGGTACACCGTAATGATGACCAATTTGCCAGTAAGACCTATTTTACCAACCACCACGATGTCATCCCCCGCTACAGTTTGACCTTTGACCAGATACTTGCACTCACCTCTCTGGACATCTTTCTGCCGCTCTATAATTTCGCCTGTGAGAATGCCACGCTCCACCGCAAAAATCGTTACTTCATCATCGCTCATTTCTTCTTCGGCGTGCAAGGTCATCACACATTGACGACCGCGAACCTTGTCATGCATTTGCTTCAACATCCGCTAAAACACTGCCTTCTCCAAACACCAAATGAAGAAGTACTAATCTTACCCTACTTGAGACTGCAGAGGAAGAGATCTAGCATGGTACTAAGGGCCCACATCTCCTGCAGGCCACTCTCGCACATAGGAAAACACCGTACATGCAATAAATCCCCGCAATGTTCCCATTCCACACCGACGCCCAAGGATCCTCAAATACAGCCCTTTCCTCAGGTGGGTCCTGCCCGCACATGGCCGTCGGTGTTCTCCCTCCGCTACCCTGCTCCCCAGCCCCTGGTCGGGAGTTGTGCCACCGGCCGTTTCTCATGCCCTCACCGCCTTCCTCGCATGAGCTGCAGTGCACCTCACTTGACCGCCGATGAGCTTACTTCATCCGCGCCCATGCAAGTGCCGACGTCACTGCCGCCCGGCTAACTCTTTTCTGCGCAAAAGGTAACAAATGGTCCCCCAAACGTCAACGGAATTCCTTCGGCCTGGTGCACCACGAAAAGCTGGCGTTTCAATCCTCGGGCGGGTGTGGCTCCGAGAAACAGCCCTGCCTCGTGCGCGAATCCTTGTTTCTCTTTTCCTGCCGGAGATTATGGGCACCAGCAGAGAACCCCGGCCAATACCCTGCACTCCGTGGCCAATTCCTCCCCTCAGGACCATGCAGCACCTGGCAGGTGCTATGCTTCAGTACACGAAAGCCGGCGCCCATGGGAGACGCCACGGGCTCGTTGGCGCGCTCGCCCCCACCGCCGGATAGACCAGGACCCAAATCTGGCAACAGAGGTGGCCCGAGGAGTGCTCCCTTCAGGCAGCGGCCTTTGGTCCTCGATGCTTAGTGGTTATCCCCCTCACCCAAAAAGTCCCAGTCCCCTGGGGCAAAGGAGAGGTACTCACGCACCTTCTTGGCTTTGTCATCGCGCATGACGTAGAACTTACCGGTGCCTTCGGCATACACCCTGCCGTCCGGGCCCACGATCTCACCCTGCGCCACCGAGTAGCGTTCATGGTGGGCCACCGGCCTGCCACGCACCGTGATGCGCATGCCCACCGGTAACGGGCGCAGGAAACGCACTTGCAGCTCGCCGGTCACAAAGTACTTTTTTCGCACGACCGCAACCGACCAGCCCAGCGTCTCGTCCAGCAGCGCGCAGATGATGCCGCCATGCACCACCCCCTTGTAACCGGAATAGATCTCGGTGGGTACGCATTCCGCATGCACCCCTTCGGCGTCGGTCACGAACTTTAACCCCAGAGTTGCAGGATTAGCATGGCGACTGCCGCACACAATACACCCCTCGTAGGTGGGCAGCGTCTTTCCGTGTTGCGTCTCACGGTAATCGCTCAGTGAGTCTTCCTGGCACATCTTCTCCACCCTCTCTTGCCGAACCGTCAGTACCGGCGCCAAAAGCAACTCGATGCTGTGGGTTGCCTAAGGACTTCCATCCAAGAGCTCGAGCAGCTCCGCTGGCTTGGATATGATAAAGTCGGGCCGAAGAGGCTCCAGGGCCGCGCGGGGCCCATAGCCCCAGGTCACCGCGCAGGTTCGCGCGCCGGCGGCCCTGCCTGCGCAGATGTCGTTGTCGGTATCGCCCACCACCAGCGTCGTCGCGGCGGTTGCCCCTGTGCGGGCCATGGCGGCGACAATCATCTCGGGGTGCGGCTTCAAGTGCGCCACGTCCTCCGGACAGATGACCACCGAAAAGTAGCGCTCCAGCTCTAGGCCAGCGAGGATGCGCCCGGTGTACGAAGCAGGCTTGTTGGTGGCAATCGCTAACTGATACCCTTCCAGGCGTTCTAGCATTTCCACCACGCCGGGAAAAGGGCGAGTCTGGATGAGGCAGCGCTCCTGGTACAGCTGGCGGAACAAGGCGATGAATTCGCCGAAGCGGTGGACGTGCCGGTCGCCGAGGGTTACACGCGCAAAATTATCGGGCCCTGGCCCGATAGAGGCTCGCGCCTGCGCCAGAGAGATCTCCGGCAGCCCCATGGCCCGCAACGCCAGATTGGAGCAGAGATGCACATCAGGCGCAGTGTCCAGCAGCGTCCCGTCCAGGTCGAAGACTATCGTTCGGAGCGCCATGCCGTCATCTGTGCAGTGAGAGGAACTTGCGCAGCGACCGATCCCAGGTGCGCTCCACCTCGTCGGGGAAGAAGCAGGCTGGCAACTCGTTCATGCGCTGGTGGTAGGCCAGACATTCGCAGCAATACCCCTTGCGGGGGCATGGTTCATACGAGCAATTGCAGCGCGCCATGTTCTTGTCGAAATTCTTGCACTCCATACTGAACCTCACCTCATCTTTCAGTCCCTACACGTTCTTGCCAAAACCTCACTGCTTCTCTTCGGCCAGCCGTCGCCTAGCATCTTCGAACATCGGCTCGGCAAAGTCGGAATGCCAGGTCCGCTCCGCAAAGGTGCGCTCCTGTACGCTCCGCAAAAAGCCGGCGAACTCTCGAAAGTAGCTCCCATAGATGTGGAAGCTATCGGCGATATCCACGTAACGCCCTACCCGCACCGGTGTGCTCAGTCTTTCGGCCAGGCGCTGGGCAATTAGGCGCTGCAGATCGGTTAGGGCAAACATGTTCATGTAGGCGGCCTTGTACGCATCGCGCGAACGCCAGTGCGTGTTCATGTTCAACACCGGGGTACCGCGCTCGTCGGCGAGCAGCCTGCACCAGACCCTTTGCAGGCATGGCGGATCGTACGTCGGCGGGTCCGTCTTGGGATTCCAGGTAATCGCCTGCGCCCGCCGGGAATGGCCGGCAGCCGCCAGCTTCTCGATGATGTAGTTGATCTGGTCGATCACTTCCCCCTCGATCTCGTAGGCGAAAAGCCGTTTGTGGTAGGTGTAGGTCCACTTGCCCTCCTCCGGGCAGATCCAATGGTCGTGGACCCCCTCTACCACCTCCTGGCGATAAATCTCCAGATCCTCCAGTCCACCTGGGAAGGCTCGATGGATGCGCGGCTCCGCAAAGGGGTCTTCCACCACCATCACCATGGTGCAGTCCTTGCTTGGGGGATCATCGGGCTTGTCGTACTCCGTCTTGATGGCGACGCCCTGGTGCCAACACGCAAGGACCGCATTCTCCCACGTTTCGGGAAGGGTGTGGCCTTGCACATAAAGGGTGGGAATGTTGCCGTTCATGTCACTCCCTCGTGTCGTTAGGCTGTGCGGCTGTTTTCTTGGGTAACCACACCCCGAGCGTGAATGTCAGAGCGTGATAGGTCTTGCCTTTGAGCGCGACCCCTCGTGCATGGGTCAAACCACAGGGCGCCCGGGCATAGCGGACTTCAAAGGACCCTCTCTTGAGCGCTACCCCAAAATGAGCGGTAAGGGTCGAGTTGTCAGCATCCGGCTGCTAAAACGGGTCCGCCCGCACGCCCAGCTCTCCGCTCTGCACCAGCATGCTGTCCTGCCTGCGGAAGAGGGCAGGTACCCCTCCGACCTGGACGCCGCGCAACCCAGGGGCAGTTGGGCGCCACAGATCTCCCCCAAGCCCTGTGCCAGCAGCAAGCCGAACAGGCCGGCTCTATAGAGGCAGAGACCGTGACGCCCGGGCC
>JBBIKH010000078.1:0-5144 GCA_037445575.1 bacterium | reverse complement strand
TTCCTCACCCGCTGCAGAAACTCCTCCACCTCCGGAATGCCGCCCTGGAGGATGAGATAACCGTTGATCGGCTCGCGTTCGGTGATCTCGTGGTTGATCGGGGTAAGAAGCATCTCCCTCACTTTGTCCGGCTCAGTGGTGTGCGCCAGCACCCACCCCAGCTTGCAGTAGGCGGTCTCCGGTAACATGTTCCCAAGGGGGATGATGCCCAGGTCCAGAAGGTCGCGGCCGGTGTCGTAGACGTACATCTGCACATAGCCCCACAGCGTCTGCACGGTCATCACCACCGTCACCCCGCGGTCGATGGCCCTTTTCAACGCCGGGTTGATCTTGCGGTTCACATGTCCCAGGCCTGTGCCGGCGATGACGATCCCCTTGTAGCCGTGGTCCGTGAGCGAGTCGATGATGTCCGGCATCATGTTCGGGTAGTAGTAGACGATGCTCACCTTCTCCTCAAAGACAGCATCGATAGTCACCTCTCGGTCGTGCCGGCGGCGCTGGTAGTCATCGGTCAGGTACTGGAACCGGTCCGGCCAGACCATAGCCAAGGGGATGTCGCCGATGGTGCGGAAGGTATTGCGGTAGCTGGAGTGCATTTTGCGCACTCGCGTGCCCCTGTGCAGGAGATCGTACTGGTCGCTGGTGGGTCCGAACATGCAGACCATCACCTCAGCAATGTCGCCGTAGGCAGCGGCGCGCACGGCGTTGATCAGGTTCAGCGCTGCGTCGCTTGAAGGGCGATCGCTGGAGCGCTGCGAACCCACCATGACAATGGGCACCGGTGGCTTTTGCACCATAAAGGTCAATGCCGCCGCCGTATAGTGCATCACGTCGGTGCCGTGGCCGATGACGATGCCATCGACGCCATTGCGAATCTCCTCGCCGATGACGTTGGCGATGGTGATCCAGTGGTGGGGTTCGATGTTCTCGCTGAACACGCCGAACAGCTTGGTGGTCTTCAGGTTGCAGATGTCGGCCAGCTCGGGCACGGCGCCGTACAGCTCTCCCGGCGTAAATGCTGGAATCACCGCTCCGGTTCGGTAGTCCAGGCGGCTGGCGATGGTGCCGCCGGTGCCGAGCAGGGTGACGTCCGGCTTGCGGTCATCGTGAGGAAAATCCCGCTCGGGGATGCGATAGTGCGCCTCCTTGTAGCCCACCTCCTCGATCCCCAGCACATTGTCCACATGGATGCCGAGGTTATAGCCGCTGTGCAGCTTGAGTACGATGTGCTGGTCGTCCGCGTTTTCGCTTCTCGGCAGAATGATACCTTTGAATTCCCCTTTGGTGGAATGGAGCACGACATCGCTCCACACGCGGACTTGCATCTCCTGCAGCTTGGCGCGCGCCTTGCCGCGGTAGCCTTTCCAGGCATCAGCTTGTTCCACGTCGCTCCCTTCAGTCGGCTGGTGAGAGTCACAGGTCACCGGGCACGGGTCGTAGGACTATCTCCTCCGGCATCACGTCCGCGGGGGCAAGGCAGGCGGCGACTACTGCCTGGGCTACGCTCTCGGGCCGCATCATCCGGGCGCGGCGCTCGCTATCTGCCTCCCAACCCGGCGTGTCGGTAGCTCCAGGCAGCACGGCGGTGACCCTAATTCCCCGCTTGCGCACCTCCATGCGCAGGACCTCGGTGAAGCCCAGCAGCCCGTACTTGGCAGCGCAATACGCGGCACACTGGGCGTAGGGCCTCCGACCGGCCACGGAGATGATATTGACGATATGCCCGCTTCCGCGTTGCAGCATATCCTCGAGCACCGCTTTCGTACAGAGAAAGGCCCCGGTGAGGTTGACGTCGATCTGTGCTTGCCACTCCTCAAGGGTGGTCTCCGCCACTGCGCGAAATCGCCAGAGCCCGGCATTGTTGACCAGGATGTCGATTGCCCCCCATTGCTCGCGCACCTGGGCCACAAGTTTGGCAAGTTCCTCTGGCCTGGTGACATCGGCGGCAATAGGAAGTGCCTGTCCTCCTGCGGACAAAATTTCTTCGGCCACCGCCTGAATCTGCGCGGCGGTGCGGGCGGAGAGGACGACGCGAAGGCCCTTCTCGGCCAGTGCCAGGCTCACTGCCCGGCCAATGCCCCGGCCTGCGCCTGTGACCCAGGCAATGCGGCCGGCGTGGTCGGCTGCTGTCTGCCTGCCCATGGCCGGCTACTCTCCTTTGCTCCTGATCAGTTCCATGAACTCCATGCGCGTGGCACGTTCCCTCTGGAAGACCCCGCGCATAGCGCTGGTGGTCATCACTGAATTCTGCTTTTCTACGCCGCGCATCATCATGCACAGATGGCGGGCCTCAATGACCACTGCCACCCCATGGGGCACCAAGTAGCGCCACAAGGCATCGGCGATCTGCGCGGTCAAGCGCTCCTGGAGCTGCAGCCGCCGCGCATACACATCCACCACGCGCGGGATCTTGCTGACACCCACGATTTTCCCTTTGGGCAGATATCCCACGTGACAGCGCCCGTAGAACGGCAACAGATGGTGTTCGCACAAGCTGAAAAGCTCGATATTCTTGACGATGACCATCTCATCGTACTGCTCATCAAAGATGGCCTTTTGCAGGATTTCCTCGGCATCCTGGCGATACCCCTGGGTGAGAAAGGTCAGCGCCTTCTCCACCCGGTCCGGGGTCTTTTGCAATCCCTGCCGGGAAGGGTCTTCACCCAAAGCGCGTAGCAGCTGCTCGACCAAGTCCCTAATGCTTTCCGCCATGCACTTACTCCCCTCGGTAGAATGCGCAGTTATGCTCGGATTCGTGTACCCGCACCTCATAAAGCCTGCCTCGCGGCAGCTTGTCATGGAGCACCTCCCAGAAGCGCCGCGCCAGATTCTCCGCGGTGGGAATGACCCCCTGAAGGAAGTCGACCTGGTAGTTCAAGAACTTGTGGTCAACTCTTTTGATCACCAGCTCATCGATCACCTCGCCCAGCAACCCGAGGTCAACCACCATGCCATCACGCGGATCCGGCTCGCCGCACACCGTAATCTCGACGGTGTAGTTGTGGCCGTGTCCCATGGGGTTGTTGCACAGCCCATACAGGCGCAGGTTCTCCTCATCACTGAGCTCAGGATTGTGCAGCCGATGGGCGGCAGAAAAACTCGCTTTGCGGGTGATGTAGACCATCGCTCACTCCTCGTTCTCTGTGGTGGCGGTCTGGTCGGTGGCGCGCCGCACCACCTTGCAGGTACGATCCTCTGGCTCCAGGTGGTAGCGGTACGTCGGCCAATCCACCCTCATCACTCGGAACTGTTGCTCAGCCCGGGCCAAAAAGTCCGACTCGGACGAGTAGGGCAGCGGCCTGAATCCACCCAGGGCCACGAACACGGCCCTTCTGCCGAACAACGTCGCCCCTATGCAGCAGTCGCGCAAATGGATCAGCCGCGAGGGGTCGCCGGCGTCCACCACATAGTGGTCGCGCTCGTCGCCCACCAGCTCCACACCGCCGTGGATGAGGTCCACCTCCGGATGGGTGGCCAGGTAGGACATGCGCAGCGCCAGGTGTTCGGGCAGATACTCGTCGTCCGCGTCGATGAAAGTGAGAAAGGGTACACTGCCATGAGCGATGCCGGCATTGCGAGCCCTGGCCAAACCTCCGTGCTCCAGCCGAACATAGGTGACGCGCTCCTCCTGTTGCTGGAGCTTGGCCACCAGCGCTGGGGTCTGATCTGTGCTGCCGTCGTCGACCACCACCAGGCGCCAGTGCGCGTAGGTCTGGGCCACGACCGATGCGATGGCCCGCTCAATCAGGTGCGCCCGATTGAAGGTGCAAAGCACAATGTCCACCGTCTCCGCCACCGTCGGTCCACCTCAACGTACCAGCCCAATTGCCAGCGGCAATATAGAAAAAACCCCGGAGGCGGACAAGGGCAAAGTGAGCCCCTTGTGGCCAGGTTCTGCGTGTCAGAGTTCCACTCTCTGCTCTGCAACGCCGGCTTTCACGCCCTGGAACCTGATCGTGGCGGTGCCGCTGCCGCGCACGATCCACTCGATCTGCACCTCATCGTAGCCGCCGATGCCAGAAAGCAGGCGCACCTTTTCCGGCTGACGCGGCACGGCCTCCACCGGTCCCAAGTAGCGGTCTCTGACGAACCCTGCCGAGATGACCTTCAGCTTCTTGCCGGAAATGGTCACCCAGTCGGGCCGCTGCAGTTTGTGTCGCACTGCCTGTTGGGAGATGGTGGGGATGGCGCGGGTGTTGGCGATGGTGACCCGGAGGCGATAGAGCCCCTTGCCAAGCGCTTTCTTCTCCACTTCGCGAATCTCCACCAGAGGCATCTGGTCGGCGTGGTAAAGGGTGAAGGCGCAGTTGCGGTGACAGAGCTCTTCCAGCATAAAGGTGGGATTGACCCGACTGCTCCACTTGCGCCAACCGCCGATTTCGATGTCGCCGTAGGTGGGATGCTTGTATGGGTGCCAGGGCACGAACATCTTGCCCAGCTCCACAAGGTCATCGAATTCCAAGCGTTGCTTCTGCGCCTCTATCCCGCCGCGGCGCGCGGATTCTTCGCCGCCTGCCTCCCCCTCCGCGGCGTATTGCCTGCTGCTGAACAGCTCATTGGTGAACGAAAAGATCCCCAACCCTTCGTAGGTCCAGTTCACGAAGCCGCCATGCACCGTGTACAGGTCCTTCCAGATGGTCAGGTAACGGTAGAAGGGCAGGATCTTTTCCCCTTTCTCGCCAATTAGGTCGTAGACGCGCAGGTCACCTCCGGGTGGGTCGCCCCGTTCTTCGGCGCCGGGCCCACGCAGGATCATGCCACCGGAATTGTGATAGGCCTGCACTCCGGCGATGTTCGGGTGTGCCAGAATAAAGTCTGCCACCGCCCGGCTTTCCGGCAGCGACAGTGGATAGTCGCCTGCTCCACTTTGGATGTAGTTGGGTTGCCAGTCAGTAGGCCAATTGCGGTTCGGGTCGTAGCCACCTGGTCCATCCTCGATGATGCGCCCGTCACCGTCGTTGTCGATCCCCTCCAGGCCCAGCATGATGTAGTCGCCCGTCTGGCCAGGGTCCACTCGCTCCATGAGGCGTGGGTCCTGGGAGCTCACGCGGTAATCGCCAGATGGCACCTTCTTGCGCATCTGCAAAATCTCGCCATCGCCGTCCAGGTCGTCGTAGCCATCTTCGTCGTACAGGCCGTCGTTG
>JBBIKH010000077.1:520-14172 GCA_037445575.1 bacterium | reverse complement strand
TTGCAAGTCCAGGGCCAACCGCTCCTGTGCCGCCGCCAGCGTTGTGCCCAGCAGTATGCCCCCCACGCCGATGACCACCATCCTCCATCCGTTGCTCATATCGAGCTCTCATCCTCTGAGTTGCTTTTGGGCCTCTGCCTGCCTCACCGTCGCCCGCCCCAAGGCGAGAGGACTACCCCGCCGCCGACAGTGAGAACAGTCTGCTCGCTAAAGTGCTCACCGAACAAGAAGCGATCGCGGGAAAGAAGGTGGGTCGCCCTCGTCTCCACAAAAATGGCCGCCCAGCGGGCCAACTCCAGCTCCACGCCGACGCCCCCAACCAGGCCGGCGCTCATCTTTTGCAGCGCCTCCCCTTCCACAGCCACTGGGTCTCCGGTCAGCCCGTCGCGGGTGAACCGCCAGGGGAAGATCCCCACCCCGGCCGCCAAGTAAGGCACCACCGGCCCCACGGGCAACCCGACACGATTGCAAAACGTGACTGCCGGCAGCACAAAGTGTGGCGTTTTGTCCGCCTCCTCGCGGTGCGCCTGGGCAAAGGCGGCCCAGCCGAGATCAACCCCTGCCTCAATCCCATAGTGCTTGCTGATCTGCTGCCGGAGGAACAGCCCATGACTATAGCCTTGCTCGAGAAGCTCAGCGGTGCTGAGCTCGGCGTTATAGGAACCCGCTGCCGGCAGCAACATGCCTGTCCGCACTCCCAGGCCGAAGCCGCCGCCGATGGCAGCATCGCCTATCGCCAGCAGCGTCACCGTCATGACTGCCCACCATAACTTTCGTTGTCTCATCGTCGCCTCCACCTTGCTTGCCTGATCATCGCCCCCCTTTGGAGTGCTGTCTGCCACCCCCGTGCAGGAACAAGTCCACCACCGTCTCGGCCAAAGGGACCAGACTATGTTCAGGCCCGGCGTAGACCCAATGGAAAACGAACGAGTCCAACATGCCGTTCAGGCAGTGGACCAGGTAGATCGCCGGGACATCGCGCAGCACGCCCTCTCTCTGCCCTGTCTCCATCACCCCTTGGTAGAAGGCGATGAACCTGCCGAACAGGCTGGTCATCTCCTTTCGGAAGGTATCTACGACCGCGGCATCCATGCGCGACTTTTCCGAGTGGATCAACTTGAAAAAGGCCCGGTGGTGCTCAAAGAACGCGAAGTACCGCCTGACCATGTCCGTGAGGCGGTCAAGGAAGGAGCCCGATTCCGCCATCGCCTTCTCCAAGGTCTCAAGAAAGTCGTTCGCCGTTTCGCGAATGAGGGTAAAGAAAAGCTCCTCCTTGCTGCAGAAATAGAGGTAGACGGCACCTTTTGACAGTTCAGCGCGTTCCGCAATGGCATCCATGGTCACCTCATGGAAGCCGCGTTCCGAAAAGAGCGCTTCTGCGGCACGCATGATCTCTGCCCGGCGTGCTTGCCGCTCGCGCTCTTTGCGATCGTCTGTTCCCACGTAGTGGCTCTCCTCACTTGATGGGACCCTCACATCACCTGACTGACTATCCAGTAAGCGACTGACCAGTCAGTCAGCTGCAAATATACAAAACCAGCCTCAGGCCGTCAAGCGATATTTTCGCTGAAAGGCACTTTTTTCACTAACCACGCGGGGGCCAGTCGTCTTCTAACACGGACCGCGTGGCAGCGGGCCGTACGAGGGCGAACGTACAAGAACTCCTACCTAGTCACCTGCAGACATTTGCCAGCAGACAAGAAATCAAGGGGAGCTTTAGGCGGCCAGGTCTACAGGCTTTCTGGCAAGCACAGGGCCTCTGCACGAAGAACACGCGAGCGTTCCAAGACGAGGCTGGACTGGGCACCCCGGCCTTTGACCTCTCCAGGCGAATGTACCGAAAAGGGTGTCGGAGCACGACTACGGCACACCAAGGCTTCGTTCATGGTCAGTGCGTCAGGAGCAATTCACCACAGCGAAAGGGCGCCCTGCGGGCTCACCCACACGGAGCAACCATGGTCTGCCCTGCAAGGCGGTACGGAGGTCGCAAGAGGATAAGCCGGCTCCTCCCCCTATGGCGGCGCAGTCTGGGAGGAGGTGACCTCCGGCGCCGAGCGCGCGATTGGCTGCAGGGACCAAGGGTTTCCCTGCAGAGTGCCCGTGCTGCGACACGTGGAGACCGGGCGGTATCTACCTCAGGGCGAATGCGTGGGCTGAGGTTTCCTCGTGCGCCAGGGAAACGCCATCGACATTGAGAGAGCTCCATATCCATCCTCCCCACCTCTTCTGCCACCCGGCGAGCCTCATCTTAGCTAGCCAAGTCTCCCTTTCTCTCATCTGGGATGAAGCAAACGCCACAACTTGCAAAGAATATTCTTGCACGGATACCTTGGATTTGTTACATTCCACACAACCAACAGGTTTATTGCACACGAAGGGAAAGAGCCTTGTTCGGAAAGGAGATGCTATGCGCCAGAACCGGCCCGTGGAACTGGGCATCGCGGGGGCTCTTCTGTGCTTTGCCTTGGTGGGGGCGATGAACGCTCAGAGGCTGTCCGAGACACCTGCCGAGCGCGATGCTCGGATGCGATGGTGGCGCGAAGCACGCTTTGGACTCTTCATCCACTGGGGCCTGTACGCCATCCCCGCCGGAGAATGGCAGGGTAACACCGAGCACGGCGAGTGGATCAGGCACACCGCCCAGATTCCGCTAGAGCAGTATGAACAGCTCCGCCACCAATTCAACCCAGTCAAGTTCGATGCAGACCGCTGGGTGCGGCTCGCCAAAGAGGCTGGGATGCGCTACATTGTCATCACCACCAAGCACCACGACGGCTTTTGCCTGTTTGACTCCCGCCACACCGATTTTGATGTGATGTCCACACCCTTCCAAAGGGACATTATGAAAGAGCTAGCCGAGGCGTGTGCCAGGCATGGCCTAAAGATCTGCTGGTACCACTCGATTATGGACTGGCATCATCCCGACTACTTGCCCAGGAGGCCATGGGAGACGCGGCCGGCAGCAGGTGCAGATTTTGACCGTTTCCGAACCTACCTCAAGAACCAGGTCACCGAGCTTCTCACCAACTATGGCCCAATCGGCGTGATGTGGTTCGATGGCGAATGGGAGGATACCTGGCGGCATGAGTACGGGGTGGAGTTGTACAATCTCTGTCGAACCCTCCAGCCACAGGTAATTGTGAACAACCGCGTGGATGTGGGGCGCGAGGGGATGGCCGGTCTGACCAGGGAGGGTGGATTTGTCGGCGACTTTGGCACGCCAGAGCAGGAGGTGCCCGCCACGGGTCTCCCCAGCGTTGATTGGGAGACCTGCATGACCATGAATCGCCATTGGGGCTACAACAAGTTCGACCACGACTGGAAGTCCGCCACCGCACTCATCCAGATGCTGGCCGACATTGCCTCCAAAGGGGGCAACTTCCTGCTGAACGTTGGTCCCACGGCAGAAGGCGAATTTCCGGAGCCCTGCGTGGAGCGGCTGCAGGAAATCGGCCGCTGGATGCGGGTTAACGGCGAGGCGATCTACGCCACGCAAGCAAGCCCGTTCCCGGCTCTTCCGTGGGGACGCTGCACGAAGAAGCCAATGGCGAAGAAGACCACGCGCCTTTATCTACATGTGTTCGACTGGCCGAGTGACGGCCAGCTGGTCGTGCCGGGGATCCTCAACAAGCCACGGCGCGCATTTCTGCTTGCGGAGCCTGGTGTCGCCTTGCAGGTTGTCCGCAAGGAGGATGCGCTGGTCATCCACGTGCCTAGAATGGCTCCTGACCGTGCCAATTCCGTGGTTGTCCTAGATATTGCCGGTCCGCCCGCTGTGGTGCGCATGCCCAGCATCGAAGCCGAGCACGACATCTTTGTCGACTCTTTAACGGTGCGCATCTCTTCCCCGTTGAAGGACCTTGTGGTGCGTTACACCACGGACGGCAGCGTGCCTACGCATCGCTCGCTCCGTGCAGACCATCCCATCCGGCTCTCCCAGACGACCACGCTGAAGGCGCGTTGCTTCCGTGGCAGCAGACCCCTCTCGGCCGTTGCCGAGCGGACATTCAGCAAAGTTCTGCCTTGGCCGGCCGAGTCCGCCACCGATCTGGCTCAGGGTGTGCGTTACGAGTTCTACCATGGCGTGTGGGATGTGCTCCCCGACTTTGAGGCCCTGTCGCCTGTAAGGAGGGGCACAACCTCAGGATTCGACTTTGCCCCTCGCGACACGAGCGAACACTTTGGCTTTCGCTACAGCGGCTACCTGCGCGTGCCGGAGGAGGGGGTGTACACCTTCTACCTGGTTTCCGACGATGGGAGCCGCCTGTACATCGACGGGCAAATCGTTGTGGACAACGACGGCTTGCACGGCGCTCAGGAGCGCAGCGGCGCGGTTCCATTGGCAGCAGGGTCCCACCGGATGGTGGTGAGCTTCTTCGAAAGAACTGGGGGAGATGTCTTGGAGGTTTTGTGGGCTGGGCCGGGCTTTGCGAAACAGCCCATTCCGCCTGAGGCCCTGTTTCATCGTCCGTAACGCAGAGCAAGGAGCGCGACGCGTGCAGATCATCGTGTGCAACATTGGGTCGACGAGCTTCAAGTTCCGGCTCCTGGAAATGCCCGCCGAGAGAGAGAGGGCACGAGGGCACATCGAGCGAGTAGGCTCGGCGCGGGCGGCGATTGCCTACTGGGTGGAAGGCAAGCAAGTGGTGGAGTGCACTGCGCCGCTCGCTGGCCACCGCGACGCGGTGCAGCACGCGCTCACCTTCCTCACTGCTCCGCCGCATAGCGTGTTGGCCGACCTGGGGCAAATCGATGGCGTCGGCTTCAAGACGGTGCAGGCCGGGGAGCTAAACGGCTCGGTGCTCCTCACCGAGGCGGTGCTCAAGGCGATGGAGGAGTATGCCGACTTGGCGCCGGCGCACAATCCCCCCTATCTGGCGGCGATCCGCATGTTCCGCGAGCTCTTGCCGTCAACTCCGCTAGTGGGGGTATTCGAGCCTGGGTTTCACACCGCCGCACCCGAGTACGCGCAAGTGTATGGGACGCCATACGAGTGGTTCGCTCAGTATGGCGTGCGCAGGTACGGCTACCATGGTGCGTCGCACCGCTTCGTGGCGCAGGAGGTGCTCAAGGTGCTCAACCTCCCGCCCAATCGGCACCGCATCATCTCCTGCCACCTGGGTGGTTCCTCCTCCCTGTGCGCTGTCAGGGACGGCGTGTCCATCGACACCTCCATGGGCTTCACGCCCCAGTCGGGACTGATTCAGGGCACCCGAATCGGCGACATCGACCCATTTGTGCTGCCGTACATCATGAAGAAGAAGGGCATCACCCTGGAGCAGGCCCTCGAAGAGTGCACCAAGAACGCGGGGTTGAAGGGACTGTCCGGGGTGTCGGAGGACATGCGCGACATTAAGGCAGCTATTGCGCGCGGCGACAAGCGCGCGCTATTGGCCCGACAAAAGTTCATTTACGATATCAAGCGCTACATCGGCGCGTACCTAGTCCTCCTGGAAGGAGTGGACGCTATCGCGTTTGCGGGTGGCATTGGCCAGAGCGATGCCGAGCTGCGGGCTGAGGTTCTGGCATCTCTTGCCTTCTTGGGCATGAGGCTTGACCAGACCCGCAACGAGCGCAATGAGCAGATCATCTCCGCGCCTGACTCACCGATAGCAGCGCTGGTGATTCGCACCAATGAGGAGATTGTGGTTGCGCGCGAGACCATGCGCGTGATCCAGGAGCAGCAACATCAACCGGATGGCAAGTCCTAGACACAAGGAGCATGAGGAGCGATGGTACAGAACACTGACTTTACGCACGTAGCCCCCCACAATCGTCTGCGGGGAGCACTCCCCAAGATTGGCATCAGGCCGGTGATCGACGGGCGTCGCCAGGGCGTTCGAGAGTCGCTGGAGGGGCAAACCATGCAGATGGCGCGGAACGCGGCGCGCCTGCTCAGCGAAAAGCTTCACCATGCCAACGGTTTGCCAGTGGAATGCGTTATCGCCGACACATGTATCGGCGGAGTGGCAGAGGCAGCTGCTGCGGCCGAAAAGTTTGCGCGCGCCGGGGTGGGCGTCTCCCTGACCGTCACCCCCTGCTGGTGCTACGGCACTGAGGTTATGGATAGCGACCCGTGGGTCCCCAAAGCCGTGTGGGGGTTCAACGGCACGGAACGGCCAGGGGCGGTGTACCTGGCAGCTGCGTTGGCTGGGTACAACCAACTGGGCCTGCCAGCCTTTGCCATCTACGGCCGCGATGTGCAGGATGCCGACGACACGTCCATCCCCGACGACGTGGCAGATAAGCTGCTCCTCTTTGCCAAGGCGGGCCTGGCCGTGGCTACGATGCGCGGCACCTCATACCTGGCAATGGGCGGCGTGTCCATGGGCATCGCCGGCTCCATCGTCGATCCTGCGTTTCTGCTCCACTACCTGGGCATGCGCTATGAGTTTGTGGACATGACCGAATTCGTGCGCCGGCTGGAAGAAAACATCTTCGACCAGGAAGAGTTCGCCCGTGCCCTATCCTGGGTTAAGAAGTACTGCCAAGAGGGCGAGGACCCCAATCCGCCAGAGCGTCAGCACAGCCGCGAACGCAAGGACTGGGAATGGGAGACGGTGGTAAAGATGACCATGATCGCCCGCGACTTGATGGTGGGCAACCCTCGTCTGGCGGAGCTGGGGTATGGCGAAGAGGCGCTCGGCCACAACGCGCTCCTGGCCGGGTTCCAAGGGCAGAGGCAGTGGACCGACCACTTCCCTAACGGCGACTTTTTGGAGGCGATGCTTAATTCCTCTTTCGACTGGAACGGCATCCGGCAACCGTATCTGGTGGCGACGGAGAACGACTGCCTCAATGGCGTGGCGATGCTGTTTGGACATCTGCTCACCGATACCGCCCAGATTTTTGCCGATGTGCGCACCTACTGGAGTCCGGCAGCGGTGCGGCGCGTGACCGGCACCAAACTCACCGGCCGAGCCGAGCAGGGCATTATCCACCTCATCAATTCCGGCTCGGCGTGCCTGGATGGCTGTGGCCAGCAGCGCCGCGGCGGAAGGCCGGCTCTCAAGCCGTTCTGGGAGATCACACCCGACGAGGCTAGGGCCTGCTTGGAGGCAACACGTTGGTGTCCGGCTGACTTGGGCTACTTCCGCGGCGGCGGCTTTTCCTCGCAATTCCTCACCGTGGGCGAGATGCCGGTGACCATGTCGCGCCTCAATTTGGTGAGTGGCTTGGGGCCCGTGCTGCAGATCGCCGAAGGGTACACGGTTGATCTGCCCCTCGCGGTGCATCGCACGCTGGACCGGCGCACTAACCCCACCTGGCCCACCACATGGTTTGTGCCGGTGCTCACCGGTGAAGGCCCCTTCACCGACGTCTACTCGGTCATGGCCAACTGGGGGGCCAACCACGGGGCGGTCAGCTACGGGCACATCGGCGACCGGCTGATCACCTTGGCCTCCATGTTGCGCATCCCGGTGGCCATGCACAATGTGCCGCGCGAGCGCATCTTTCGGCCGACAGCTTGGGCCGCCTTCGGCACCAAGGACTTGGAAGGCGCCGACTTTCGCGCGTGTCGCAACTTCGGTTCGCTGTATGGTCGCTAGGCCTGCAGCAACAAGCCGGAGGACGCACACCATGACGGCGCGGAAGTACTTGGCCTTTGACTTTGGCGCGGAGAGCGGCCGCGCCATGCTCGGCCTGGTGGACGACCGCTCGATTCAACTGGCAGAGGTGCACCGCTTTGCCAATCGTCAGGTGACGCGAGATGGGCACCTGCACTGGGATATGGCCTATCTGCGGGGCGAACTGGAACGAGGGCTTGCCGCGGCTGCTGCCGCAGGGCACAAGGAGCTCTCCGGCATCGGCGTGGACACCTGGGGGGTCGACTTTGGCCTTTTGGATGAGGCTGATCAGCTGTTGGACGACCCCTACGCCTACCGGGACGCGCGCACCAACGGCATCATGGAAGAGGTCTTTGCCACCATCCCCCGCGATGAGCTCTATGGCCTCACCGGCATCCAATTCATGCAGTTCAATTCCCTGTTCCAGTTGGTGGCTACTGCTCGCCAGGAGCCGCACACTCTGGCACGCGCGCACACGCTGCTCTTCATGCCCGATCTTTTCACCTTTTTCATGACCGGGGAAAAGAGCTGCGAATACACCATCGCCTCCACCTCGCAGATGCTCAATTCGCGCACACGCACTTGGGAGGAGAGCCTTTTCGAACGCCTGAGCCTGCCGCGGCACCTCGTCTTGCCGCTGACCCCCCCGGGCACGCGCATCGGCATGCTGGCAAAGGATGTGGCAGCACGGGTGGGCCTGCCGCGCGTCCAAGTCATCGCCCCTGCGTGCCACGACACTGCCAGCGCCGTAGCAGCAGTGCCGGCGGGGAAAGGCTCCTGGGCTTATCTGAGCTCCGGGACCTGGTCCCTGCTTGGCGTCGAGCTCCGTGCGCCCATCATCAGCCAGCTCTCGCTAGAGGGGAATTTCACCAACGAAGGCGGCGTGGGCGGTACCATCCGTTTCCTGCGCAATACCATGGGTCTGTGGCTACTGCAACGATGCCGGCGCGATTGGGAAAGGGGTGGCTCCACCTTGAGCTACGACTACCTGGTCGGCCTCGCCAAAGACGCTCCCCCCTTCGCGGCTCTGGTGGACCCCGATGACCCCTCCTTCCTGAATCCGCCGGACATGCCCGAGGCCATAGGTGCCTACCTGCGCAGGACGGGCCAACCGGTGCCAAGAGAGCAGGGCGGTTTTGTCCGCTGCATTCTGGAGAGCCTCGCCCTGAAGTACCGATTCCTCATCGAAAGGATCCGCCACATCACGGGCGAACGACCGGAGGTGCTGCACATCGTGGGCGGAGGTTCGCAAAACGAGCTGCTCAACCAATTCACCACCGACGCCACCGGCCTGCCAGTGCTCGCCGGACCGGTGGAGGCAACAGCGTTGGGCAACATCGCGGTGCAGGCCATTGCCAGCGGCCAAATAGGCACCCTTGCCGAGGCACGTGCGCTGATCGCTTCCTCTGTCCCCCTCAAGGAGTACCGGCCAGGAGCACGCGCCGCCTGGGAGGAGGCGTACGGGCGCATGGCACCGCTCTTTCAGTAGCGCCGCCCGCGCCCGGGCCTCCGCATGGCGGAAGGATCAGACGAGCTCAAGCTGTGCATCTGCGGAAAAGAGGTCGCACATGGGACTGACATGGATTGACCTGGTAGTGTTTCTTGGGTTCCTGGGCACGGTGATGGCGGTTTCGCTCTATGCGGGGCGACGGGAGCAGACTTCCGAGGACTATTTTTTAGCCGGACGCAAGTTGAGCTGGTACCTGGTGGGCTTTTCCCTCATTGCCTCCAATATTTCCACCGAGCACTTTGTGGGGATGGCCGGTTCGGCCTTCGGCCGCGTGGGCCTGGCCATTGCCAGCTACGAGTGGATGGCGGCTGTCACCCTGGTCATCGTCGCCTGGTGGCTGCTGCCCAAGTTTCTGAAGGCCGGCATCTACACCATGCCTGAGTTCCTGGAGTACCGCTACGATGCGGCCACGCGCACGATCATGGCCACCTACATCATGGCTGCCTACATCATCGTCCTGCTCGCCACCGTGCTCTACAGCGGGGCGGTGGCCCTCAACGCCATCTTCGACATCCCGCGGCTGTTCGTGGACCGGTTCGGGATGAGCCAAGCGCGGGCCGAGCATTGGGCCAATATCACCGGCATCTGGATCATCGGCATCATCGCCGGTAGTTACACCATCTACGGCGGCCTAAAGTCGGTGGTCTGGTCCGATTTGCTACAGGGGGCAGGACTGCTCATCGGCGGCGCCTTGGTCACTGTGTTGGGCCTGAACTACCTTGGCCAGGGCAACATCCTCCACGGCTGGCATAATTTTGCCAGCGCCAACGCCCACAAGTTGCACGTGGTCTTGCCGTGGAACGACCCGGACGTCCCCTGGCTGGCGGTGTTTGTGGGCGGGCTGTGGATCCCCAACCTCTTCTACTGGGGGCTTAATCAGTTCATCACCCAGCGCACCCTGGGGGCGAAAAGCGTGGCCGAAGGGCAAAAAGGGATCATGTTGGCAGCAGTCCTCAAGCTGTGCATTCCCTTCATCATCGTCATCCCGGGGATCATGGCCTATCAGCTCTTCTCCGGGGAGATCACTGTTGCCGACAAGGCGTATCCGCATATGATCAGCAAGCTCCTGCCGCCCCAGCTGCGCGGGGTAATGTTGGCGGCACTGGCCGGGGCGGTGATGAGTACGTTCAACTCCGGGTTGAATTCCGCCTCAACGATCTTTACCATCGACATCTACGCCAAGCACCTGCGGCCGCAGGCCTCAGCGCGGAGTCTTGTGCGCGTGGGCAGGCTGGTGACCACCGTCATCGTGGTGGTCGCGTGCCTGTGGGCTCCCATTATCGCCAGGTTCAAGGGGGTGTTCAGCTACATTCAAGAGATCTGGGGCTTCATTTCCCCGGGAATCGTGGCGGCGTTCCTGGTGGGGCTGGTGGTCAAGAAGGCCCCGCCTGCTGCCGGCAAGGGGGCAATGCTCATCGGTCTGCCCCTGTACGGGTTCTGCCGGTTTGGGCGCTTCTTGTGGCGCATCCCCGGCCTTGAGGACTTTGCCCCGGGCGTGCACCGGGCGGTGGCGGCGTTCAACAGTTGGGCCTTTCTCCACCACATGGCTCTGGTCTTTTTGGTACTTGCCGGATACATGCTGATCGTCACCAGAGTGGCGCCGCTGCAGCGTCCGGTGACCATGCCGGTCTCCAACCTGGACGTCCGCAATCACCCACGCGTGTACCTGCTGGGCATCGTCATCATCGCGCTGACCGCGGCACTTTACGTCATGTTCTGGTAACCCAAACGAGCAGGAGACTGGGCCATGCACACTCCCCCTGCGCCCTCCGCGAACGATTGGTCCCCTGAGGAGTTCCGAAGCTATTGCCAGCAAGTCTCTGACTGGATTGCGGGATATTTGGCAGGTCTGCGTAGCTATCCTGTCCTTTCCCCTGTCCAGCCTGGACAAATCAAGAGTGCGCTCCCTGCTTCCCCGCCTGCGTCTCCAGAGCCGTTTGCACAGATTCTGGTCGACTTTGAGAGGGTGATTCTCCCCGGCATCACCCATTGGAACCACCCCCGGTTTTTTGCCTACTTTTCCATCACCGGTTCAGGTCCGGGGATTTTAGGCGAGCTATTGGCGGCGGCGCTCAACGTGAACGCCATGCTCTGGAAGACTTCGCCCGCGGCCACTGAGATGGAGGAGGTGGTGCTGGATTGGCTCCGGCAGATGCTCCGTCTACCCGAGGCCTTTCGCGGGGTGATCAACGACACCGCTTCAGTGAGCAGCTTGTGTGCCATGGCAGCAGCCCGGGAAGCAGCCGGCTTGCAGGTGCGGGACAAGGGGCTATCTGGACGCCAGGGCCTTCCGCGACTGTGCATGTACACTTCTGAGCAGGCTCACTCCTCAATTGAAAAGGCTGCCATTGTGCTGGGCATCGGCCAGCAGGGGCTGCGCAAGATCCCTTGCGACCACCACTACCGCATGGACGTAGAGGCATTGGCTCAAGCTATCCGCCACGACATCGCCGCTGGGTACCGTCCGCTCTGCGTCATCGCCACTATCGGCACAACCTCCACCACGAGCGTGGATCCGGTGGCGGCGATAGCGGAGCTCTGCGCAGCGCATGGGCTATGGCTGCATGTGGATGCCGCCTACGCAGGGGTGACGGCCATGTTGCCGGAGAAAAGAGACCTCTTTACCGGCTGGGAGCAGGCCGACTCCATCGTCGTCAACCCCCATAAGTGGCTATTTACTCCCATAGATTGCAGCGTGCTGTTCTGCCGCAGGCCGGACGTGCTACGTCAGGCCTTCAGCCTTACCCCCGAATACCTGCGCACCGCCGAACAGGATCAGGTGGTCAATCTCATGGACTATGGCGTTTCCCTGGGGCGGCGCTTCCGTTCCCTCAAGCTATGGATGGTGATGCGCTCCTTAGGCACCTCCGGCATAGCTGCGGTGCTGCGCCAGCACATGAGCTATGCCCATCGCCTTGGGGACCTCATCGCGGCACATCCGCAGATTGAACTGGTTACGCCTGTATGGTTCAGCACGGTGGTCTTCCGTTTTCGCCCCCCGGCGGTGCCTGAGGAAACAGTGAACGCCCTTAACGCGCGGCTCCTGGAGACAGTCAACCACACCGGCGCGGTAATGCTGTCTCACACCGTGCTGCGCGGGCAGTACGCCCTACGCTTGGCCATCGGCAATCTGCGTACCACCTGGGAGGACGTGGAGCTGGCCTGGCGCACCGTGCAGGAACAGGCAGAAAAACTCACGACGGCAGACCTGGGCTGAGGGAAGAGGCGGCGAAGGCAACGAGAATGGACGATTCCGCGCTGCACGGACTCTCAGCCCCGCAAACCAGCACCTGAGGCAACTGGTCGCTTCTTTGCGCGACACCAGTGGGGATCGCCAAAGCGCCACATGCTGCCAAATGGGCACAGAGGCTTGGCCTCCCATCAGTTGCTGTCAGTGTGTCTATCGGCGCGCCGCCGAGCTAAAGCGCGCAGTGGTCAATGGGTTAGGGCGCGCGACACCGCCCGAATTTCTTCTTGATTTTTTCCCGTTATTTCTTTAAATTTAAACGCCAATTTTCAGAGACACCCTTCCTCAGCAATGGACCAAGATTTGGGAGGCGTCGCCGAGCCATTTGTTACGTGGTTCTAGAACGCAGGCGTGCAAGCTCCTCTGAACCGCTGCCACGAGTGGCTTGCGAGGTACCGGATTCTTGGTTCGTTGCGCGTGATCTACCATCAAGCACAGCGATGTGGATGCGTGGGGCTGTGGCGTGTGCTGATCGCAGCATGCGGTGCCGCGCTCTGTCTTCATGCCACACCTTTAGCTGCTGATACCTCTTCCCCAATTAGAGTCCACTTCTATTCGCAGATAGATCCGCGCGTGTCTCTCCTCAAAGAGAGCAACCGGCCGGTTGGCCTATACCTTGACAGCGTCCCCTCTGGT
This sequence comes from bacterium, assembly GCA_037445575.1. Classification (GTDB taxonomy): domain Bacteria; phylum Zhuqueibacterota; class Zhuqueibacteria; order JANLFK01; family Oleimicrobiaceae; genus Oleimicrobium. The sequence goes on along the minus strand of JBBIKH010000077.1, from coordinate 1,211 downwards.
TTGCTCAAGGTTAATCTGCCCTCCCTGAAACGGCAGGTCGCCATCGACTCCACCGGCGCACACATTACCATCTCCGAAGAGCTCTTAGGCTACCCGTTTTCCCTGCCGGCCTATCTGACCCTGGAGGAGTACGTCCAGGTCCGCGCCCGGAATGAGCGCGACCGTTTGTGGCAGGAGAAAGTAGTGCAAGGTCCCACTACTCAGGGTCAGGCCACAGGCAAAGGAGCGGGCGCAATTGTGATCGACATCCCGGTGGAGATCAAGAGCAAGGCCTTCCAACGCGTTTTGGGCGGCGGCCGCGTTGGCCTGGACGTCACCGGTGACATCTCAATCAAAGGTGGGTTCCGGCACGAGAAACGCAGCGAGGTCAAGACGGCGCTCAACCGTGGCTCCGACTATAACTTCAAGATGGAGCAGACCCAGCGTTTCAATGTCAGCGGACACATCGGCGAGAAGGTCAAGGTGCTGGTCGACCAGGATAGCGAGCGGGCTTTTGACTTTGACAACGCCATCTCCCTCCGCTACCAAGGCTTTGATGATGAGATTGTCAAGCGGATTGATGCCGGCAATATCAGCCTGTCGCTCCCGGCCACGCAATTCGTTACCTTCAGCGGCAAGAACTCGGGCCTGTTTGGGGTGCGGGCGGACATGGAAATCGGCGGGCTGAAACTGACCACCATTGCCAGCCAGG
>JBBIKH010000077.1:0-464 GCA_037445575.1 bacterium | reverse complement strand
GAAAAGCAGCGCATCGAGGATTACAATTATCGACGCGGGACCTACTTTTTCCTTGACGAGTACTACTACCGGCAGTTCCCTGATGTTGACGACCAAGGGCGGCATCGCTTCTATCCGCCGCGCTCCATCAAGCGCCTGGAGCTGTACAAGTCAGAGCCAGGGTATGAGACGCGCTATTCCGATTCCATCCGCGGCTTTGCCGGCATGGACATCGACACTACCAACTTTACTTTCGAGATCGACACCACCAACACCCAGCTCATCGAGACCGGCTACTTTCGGCGCCTGGAGAAAAACACGGACTATTTCCTGGAGCGCGACCTTGGCTACATTCAGATGATGGTCCCCTTGGGTCAGGGCGAGGTGCTGGCTGTGGCCTACGAAGATTCCTCTGGCCGCATTGTGGGCGACATCGACTACCAGCCGGATCAGGGACGACCGATCATCCTGCGCCTGCTGAAGCC
>JBBIKH010000076.1:0-14358 GCA_037445575.1 bacterium | reverse complement strand
GGAGATGGTGTCGAACATGGCGGCGTTTGCATGTTTCATGGGGTCGGCTTCATAGACGCCATCCACCTTGGTCGCCTTGAGAATGACCTCGGCGTCTATCTCCACGGCGCGCAGGGCAGCCGTGGTGTCGGTGGTGAAAAAGGGGCTTCCTGTCCCTGCGGCGAAGATAACTACGCGCCCCTTTTCCAAATGGCGGATGGCGCGCCGGCGGATGAACGGCTCGGCCACTGCCTCCATCTTGATGGCGGTCAGCACCCGCGTGGGCACGCCCTTGCGCTCCAAGTAGTCCTGTAAAGCCAGGGCATTGATGACCGTAGCGAGCATGCCCATATAGTCGGCGGTCACGCGGTCCATGCCGCGCGCGCTCGCCGACAGGCCGCGAAAGATGTTGCCGCCCCCGACCACGATCGCCACTTGCACCCCATGCGCCCGCACCTCGCGGATCTCGTCGGCCACAGTGCTGACCACCGCCGGGTCAATGCCAAGCCCTTGCTGACCCATGAGGGCCTCGCCGCTGAGCTTGACCAAAATGCGCTTGTACACGGGTTCTTGCACGGGTCACCCCTTATACCGGCAGATGCTACGAAAAAGCCGCTGGCGGCAATGGAACCAGCGGCAGGATCTTCGGCTATTCGCCAAGCTGAAAGCGCACAAAGCGCCGGACCACAATGTTCTCGCCCAACTTGGCGATGTACTCGGTGATCAGGTCGTTCACCGACTTGTTCGGGTCGCGGATAAAGCTCTGCTCCAAGAGGCAGACTTCTTGGTAGAACTTTTCTAGCTTGCCTTGCGCAATGCGTTCCACCACGGGCTCGGGTTTGCCTTCGTAGCGCCCCTGGGTGCTGTAGATGTCCAGCTCCTTGTCGATCACCTCTGCCGGCAGGTCCTCGCGCCGCACCACTCGCGGATTGGCGGCCGCCACCTGCATCGCCAAGTCGCGGGCCAGCGTCTTGAACTGGTCGGTCTTGGCGACAAAGTCGGTTTCGCAATTGAGCTCCAGGAGCACCCCAAGACGGCTCCCGGGGTGGATGTACGACTCGATCACCCCCTCGCGCGCTTCCCGACCCGCCTTCTTCTGGGCGGTGGCAACGCCCTTCTTACGCAAGACTTCGATGGCCTTGTCTACGTCCCCGTTTGCCTCGGCAAGTGCCTTCTTGCAATCCATAAAGCCGGCGCCAGTCTTTTCGCGCAATGCCTTTACCTGCGCAGCCGGTACGTCCATACTCACACTCCTTCCCTGTCCTACTCTTTCGCCAGATCTTCCCATTCCACGGCATCAGGGGTGATGTCCTCTTCCGGCACAGGCGGTTCGCCCACAGGCTCTTCCTCAGCAGGAGGCGGCGGCACCAGCGCCGACCCCTCCTGCGCCTCGATGATGGCATCAGCAATGGCGCGGGTGATCAGGCTGATCGACTTGAAGGCATCATCGTTGGCCGGTATCGGAAAGTCGATGGGATCCGGATCGGCGTTGGTATCCACAATGGCGATCACCGGGATATTGAGGCGGTTGGCCTCGGCCACAGCGATCGCTTCCTTCTTGGTGTCCACCACAAAGAGGGCGCCCGGCAGCCTGGTCATGTCGGCAATGCCGCCGATGGCCTTTTGCAACTTCTCGCGCTCGCGCTCGCGGGCGAGGATCTCCTTCTTGGACAGTCGGTCGTAGGTGCCGTCGGTGGCCATCTTCTCTAAGGTCTTGAGGCGTTTGGCGCTCTTCTTGATGGTGACAAAGTTGGTGAGGGTGCCGCCCAGCCAGCGCTCGGTGACGAAGAACTGCCCGCAGCGCTCCGCCTCGGCGCGGACAATGTCCTTGGCCTGCTTCTTGGTCCCCACGAACAGGACTTTCTCGCCGGCGCGGACAATACGCGCCACCTCTTCGCAGGCCCGCTTTAGACAGGCCTCGGTCTTTTTCAGGTCAATGATGTGGATGCCGCTGCGCTCCATGAAGATGAACTTTTTCATCTTCGGGTTCCAGCGGCGGGTGAGATGGCCGAAGTGACAGCCGGCCACCAGCAGCTCTTGTAAGCCCACCTGTGCCATACAACGCACCTCTTGTTTGGGGTTCGACCTCCACCTCTCTGGGCACCCCTAAGAACCGCCACCGGGCGGCACCCCTCAGGGCATGGAGAGGTGTGCGTGATACCAGCAGTTGCCGATTATCGCTTGGAGAACTGGAAGCGCTTGCGCGCGCCGGGCTGGCCGTACTTTTTACGCTCCACCATGCGCGGATCACGCGTCAGAAAGCCCTGACTGCGGAGCGTGGGGCGCAGCGACCCATCGGCCTTGACCAGGGCGCGGGAGATCCCCAGGCGCACCGCGCCGGCCTGGCCGGAAAGGCCCCCGCCGCCCACCCGCGCGATGATGTCGTACTTGCCCAGCGTGTTTGTCACCTGTAGCGGCTGCTCGATGATCATCTTCAGCGTCTCGCGCTTAAAGTACTCGGCCAGCGGCCTGCCGTTGACGATCATCTGCCCTTTGCCGGGCACCAGGCGGACGCGCGCCACCGCGTCCTTGCGTCGTCCTACTGCCTGATACGGTACGGTCTTGGTCACCATATTCCTTCAACTCTGTTGCCTACACGCCGCTCAATTCAGCGGCAACGGTTCCGGTTGCTGGGCCTGATGCGGATGCTCCGCCCCAGGGTAGATTTTCAGCTTCTTGAGCAGCTTCCTGCCGAGGCTGTTGTGCGGCAACATGCCCCAGACCGCGTGCCGCAACACCCGCTCCGGCCGCTCGCGCATCAGCTTGCGGTACTCCTCCACCCGCAGCCCACCCGGATAGCCGGTGTAGCGGTAGTAGCGCTTCTGGTCCGTCTTTTTGCCGGTCACCTTCACCTGGGCCGCATTCACCACCACCACAAAGTCGCCCACGTCCATGTGCGGGGTGTAAATGGGCTTGTGCTTGCCCCGCAACACGGTGGCGATCCTGCTCGCCAGCCGCCCCAGCACCTGGTCACTGGCGTCAACCAGGTACCACTTCTGCTCGATGTCCTTCTTCTTGGGTACGAACGTCTTCAAGCCTCATTTCCTCCTTTGAGCTCAAACAGCTGTCAAAGATATTAAAAACCCCCACAAGAAGCAAGCTCTTTTTTTCCTGTTTGCGCCTCAGCCCGAGGGTTCACCACCTGGCGCGCCAGTAGAGCCCTTTGTTGCACAGCGCAAAGACCCGGCCGCGCAGGGTCCAGCCGTGGAACGGGGTATTGCGGCACCGGGATTGAAACCGGCTCTTGTCCACTACCCACTCGACCTGCGGGTCGATGAAGGTCACATTGGCCATGGCCCCCTTGGCGATCTTGACCTCGGGCAGGCCGAGCACCGCGCGCGGGGCCGCGCTCATCGCCTTGAGCGCCTGCGCCAAGCTCAGGACCTTGCCGTCCACCAGTTCGCGCAGCACCAGGCCCAGGCTTGTCTCCAAGCCAATGATGCCAAAGGGCGCGGCAGCGAACTCCACCTCCTTCTCTTCCACGGCGTGAGGCGCGTGGTCGGAGGCGATGACCTGGATGGTGCCATCGCGCAGGCCGGCGCGCACCGCTTCCACGTCCGCAGCGGTCCTGAGCGGCGGGTTCATCTTGGTGTTGGCGTCAAACCCCACCACCGCCTGGTCGGTGAGCGTGAAATGGTGGGGCGTGACCTCGCAGGTGACCTGCACCCCTTCGGCGCGCGCCCGCCGTATGAGCTCCACCGCTCCGGCCGTTGACACATGGGCGATGTGCAGCCTCCCGCCGGTGAACTTGGCCAACAGCAGGTCACGGGCCACCATGATCTCCTCGGCGATGGCGGGCATCCCCGGCAGGCCCAGGTTAGTGGACACAAAACCCTCGTTCATGACCCCGCCTGCGGTGAGGGTCAGCTCCTGGCAGTGGTCGATCACCGGCCGGCCGAACATCTTGGCATATTCCAGCGCCCGGCGCATGACGGCGGCGTTGTGGACCGGGTCGCCATCATCGGAAAAGGCTACAGCCCCGGCATCCACCAACTCGCCCATCTCGGCGATCTCCTCGCCCTTGCGCCCTTTGGACACCGCCGCGATGGGAAAGAGCTCAACCAGCTGGTCGCGCGCCCGCTCCTTCAAGAAATCCAACACCTCGCGCTTGTCGGCGACCGGATCGGTGTTAGGCATGGGACAGACGGCGGTGAACCCTCCGGCCATGGCCGCCCGACATCCGCTCTCCACCGTCTCTTCGTCCTCCCGCCCGGGTTCGCGCAAGTGCACGTGCATGTCCATCAGCCCCGGCACGGCGATGGTCCCGCCGGCGTCGATGAGCTCGCCATCGAAGGTGGGGATGTCGATCTGGCCGAGCTCGGCGATCACACCGTCGACGATCAGGATGTCGGTGTGCTGCTCGCTACCGGTGTCCAGGTCCAGAAGGCGGGTACCTTTGAACAATACTTCGCGGGCTGGTTGCGGCTGGTTCACGTTCTGCCTCTCACTGCGATGGGCTTTCCAAGGCGCCCCTGGCGCCGGCCAACAGGTAGAGCACGGCCATGCGCACGGCCACGCCGTTGGTCACTTGGTCCAGGATCACGGAGAATTCGCTGTCCGCCAGGTCGCTCTCTATCTCCACCCCGCGATTGATGGGGCCTGGGTGGAGAATGGTGATCTCTTTGCCTGCGCGTTCCAGACGGCGCCTGGTCACGCCGAACCGGGCATGGTATTCGCGGAGGGAGGGGAAGAGCCCTGCGCCCTGGCGCTCCTTTTGGATGCGCAGCACGTTCAACGCATCGGCCCAGGAGATGGCCTCGTCAAGGTCGTGGGTGACCTGCACCCCCCACCGTTCCGCTTCCACGGGTAGGAGCGTAGTGGGCCCGCACAGCAGCACCTCCGCGCCCATGGCGCGCAACCCGTGCAGATTGGAGCGCGCCACGCGACTATGCTCGATGTCGCCGACAATGGCCACCTTCAGCCCCTCCAGGCGGCCGAATTTGTGGCGCAGGGTCATCATGTCCAACAGTCCCTGGGTGGGGTGCTCGTGGCACCCGTCGCCGGCGTTGATCACCGATGCCCCCAGGCAGCGGCTCAAAAAGTGCGGCGCCCCGGCAGCGCTGTGGCGGATCACCACCATGTCCACCTTCATCGCCTCGATGTTGCGCGCCGTGTCCTTGAGCGTCTCCCCCTTGAGCACCGAAGAGGTTGCAGCCGCAAAGCTCACCAGGTCCGCGGACAGGCGCTTTTCCGCCAACTCAAAGGACAGGCGGGTGCGTGTAGACGGCTCGAAGAAGACATTGGCCACCGTGAGGGCGCGCAGGGTCGGCACCTTGGGGATGGGCCGCTCCAACACCTCCCGGAACGTCTCGGCGGTGTCCAGGATCAGGGTAAGCTCCTCGCGGCTCATCCCCTCCAGCTCCAGGAGGTGCCTGCGGCGGAACTCCATCTACTTGTCCTCCTCTGCGGCGATCAACAGCACCGAGTCCTCGCCATCCTCTTCCTTCAGGCGCACCTGCACCTCCTCGCCGATGGAGGTGGGCACGTTCTTGCCCACATAATCGGCGCGGATGGGGAGCTCGCGGTGCCCGCGGTCAACTAACACCGCCAGCTGCACCGTGCCTGGCCGGCCAAAGTCCATGAGCGCGTCCAAGGCGGCCCGGGCCGTGCGCCCCGTGTACAGGACATCGTCCACCAGCACCACGTTCATGTCGTCAATGTCGAAGGGGATGTCGGTGCCGCGCACCAGCGGCATCTTGCGCCGAAAGTCGTCCCGGTACATGGTGATATCCAGCGTGCCCAGCGGGATGCGCTTGCCCTCCAGCTCCTGCATCTTACGCACGATGCGCGCCGCCAATGGAGCGCCACGCGTGCGGATGCCCACCACTGCCAGGCGCTCCGCCCCACGGTTGCGCTCCAAGATCTCGTGCGCCAACCGGGTAATGGTGCGCTCCAGCCCCTCCTCGTCGATAAGCTGCGCCTTGATCTTCTGCTTTGCCATGCCCACACTCTGCGCACAAAAAAAGCCTCGGCGAGAACGCTACAAGGCTTCGTGCTGATTCACCTGGCCCTTGCCGATCTCACGGGATTGGCTTAAAGGGAAGTATTTGACTGCTGCAATTATAGCGAATTTGCGCGACATTGTCAACTCCTTTTTCGCCTCCGCCCGACCGGCCACCACATTGTCCGACCAACAAACATGCCCTGCGCCGCGCAGGATTTGGGCCCTTCGCTGGCACCGCAGGCGGATTGCTGCCATGTGCGGAAAAGGGGTCATGAGCGATGCCACACCAGCCGACAGGGCCTTTATGGCAGCCGGGCCGCTGGCCTCCTGACCTTGCCAGGCGCTCGTATCTTTTCCTTGACAGGGCACAAACAGCTTGAATTTTCGGCCAAGTTCCAATATATTAAGGCGTGCAATTCCAGACCTCAATCCCAAAAGGCGGTGCCATGCGATTTCGTACCAAGATTGCGCTCGCGCTTGTCGCGCTGCTGTTGACGACCACCCTCATTCTGCTGTCCGGCCCCTTTTTCGCCACCGTCTCCCAGGTGGCGCAGAACCTCTACCTCAAGACCAAGATCCTCACCATGGTGCTGGACAAGGTGCAGCGCTACTACGTGGACGAGGTTGACCCGGCGCAACTGGTGGAGGACGCCATCCGCGGCATGTTAGCAGGCCTGGACCCGCACACCGTCTATCTGACCAAGGAGGACTTTGACAAGTGGCGGGTTGATTTTGAAGGCTACCACGGCATCGGCATCAGTTACGACATCATTCGCAACAAGATCACCGTGCTGAGCGTCAACGAGGACGGGCCGGCGTGCGCGGCTGGCCTGCTGCCCGGCGATCGCATCGTCAAAGTCAACGGCGAGTCGGTGGTGGGGATCAAGCGCGAGGAGGTGCCACTGAAGCTCATGGGCCCGGCCGGCAGCACCGTGACGGTGTCGGTGGAGCGACAGGGGTGGGACCGGCCTCGAGACTTTACCCTGACCCGCCGCCAAATCACGTTGGCCAGTGTCCCCTACGCCTTCATGTGGCGGCCGGAGGTGGGGTACGTGCGCATCGCCCGCTTTACCGGCTCCACCGTGACCGAGCTGGACAATGCCCTGCGCACCCTGTACGGCCAGGGGATGCGGCGCTTGATCCTCGACCTGCGCGGCAACACCGGTGGCTACCTGCAGGCAGCTGAGGAGGTGGCCGACCGCTTCTTACCTGGGGGCAAGATCATCGTCTACACCCGCGGCCGCATCAGCACCTCGCGCCAAGAGTTTATCGCCACCGACCAAGCCACCTTCCCGATCATCCCCATGGTGGTGCTGATCGACCACGCCTCCGCCAGCGGCGCGGAGATAGTGGCCGGGGCCCTGCAGGACTGGGATCGCGCCCTCATCGTCGGCCAGACCAGCTTTGGCAAAGGGCTGGTGCAGACGCAGTTCCCGTTCCAAGATGGTTCGGCCCTTTTGGTGACCACGGCGCGCTACTACACGCCCAGCGGCCGGCTCATCCAGCGCGAATTCGCCAGGCGCAGCCGCCAGGAGTACTTTGCAGAGGCCGGCTCCCAGGAGCCGCTGGCACCGGAGGATGAAGGACCGCGTCCCGCCTACCAGACCTCCTTAGGCAGGACCGTGTACGGCGGCGGAGGCATCACCCCTGACGTCATGGTGACTCTCGAGAGCCGCCAGCTCTCTGCTGCCTTCCGCCGTCTCTACTTCGCCGAGGACCGCTTGTTCTACACCTTCTGCGAGAGCTATGCGGCCTCTCGCCCAGAGCTGCGCACGAACATCGACGAGTACGTGGAGCGCTTTACCGTGCCGGAGGCGATGTTCGCCGCCTTTGTCCAACACGTGCGCAAGAGCGGCTTTGCCTTCTCCGAGAGTGAGTTTCAGCAGAACAAGACCGACATCCAGTTCGCCTTAAAGCGCGAGTTGGCCTTTATCCTGTGGGGCGACGTGGGCCGCTACCGCGTGTCCATGGAGGTCGATAACCAGCTGCGGGCGGCTCTGGAGCAGTTGCCGCAGGCCGAACGCCTGCTCAGCGCCAAGGGCTTTCAGGAGCGCAACCTGCCGCGCCGGTAGCGGGCTGACCACGCTGCGGCCCGCGGCAACCACATGCGTGTGACCTGGAACCGCCACTTCCGCTTGGAGGACGCACCGATGACCAGAAAGGAGACGTTGCTCGTCGTTACCCTGCTCATGGGCCTTGCTTTGCCAACGGGCAGCAGTGCCCAGCAAGTGCCCACTCCAGAGCAGTACTTCGGCTTCCGGCTGGGGTCCGATTACAAGCTGGCCAGCTGGGAGCAGATCGTCGCCTACTTCAAAGTGCTGGACGAGGCCTCGGACAAGCTCGAGCTCGTAGAGCTGGGCAAGTCCACCATGGGCCACCCCTTCATCATGGCCATCATCTCGGCGCCCGGCAATCTGGCGCGGCTGGAAGAGCTCAAGGCCAATTCGCGGCGCATCGCCCAGGCGCGCGGGCTGTCCGATGAGCAGGCGCGACGGCTGGCCCGCGAAGGGGCGGTGGTGGTGCTCATCACCTGCAGCATCCACGCCACGGAGGTGGGCGCAACCCAGGCCTCACCGGAGCTGGCCTACAACCTCATCACCCAGGACACCCCGGGCACGCGCCGCATCCTGGACAATGTGGTCTTTCTCCTTGTCCCCTCCTTTAACCCGGATGGGCTGGTGCTGGTCAAGGACTGGTACGACAAGTACCTGCAGACGCCCTACGAGGGGAGCGGCATGCCGTGGCTGTACCACAAGTACACCGGCCACGACAACAACCGCGACGCCTTTATGCTCACCCAGGTGGAGTCGCAGCTGGTGACGAAGGTCATGTATCAGGAGTGGTTCCCGCAGATCTACTTGGACATGCACCAGATGGGGAGCAGCGGCCCGCGCATCTTTGTGCCGCCCTACCAGGAGCCGCTCAATCCGAATCCCGACCCGCTCGTCTCCTGGGAGAACTCCCTGTTAGGTGAGCACATGGCCATGGATCTGCAGGCGAAAGGGTACCGAGGCGTGGCCACGCGCGTCTACTTCACCGCGTGGTGGCAAGGGGCGTTCTTGCAAACGGCCTGGTGGCACAACATGGTCGGCCTGCTCACCGAACTGGCCAGCTGCCGCATTGCCTCGCCCATCTTTCTGGAGAAAGGCGACCTGAAAGGGGGAGGATTGGGATTTCCGGAGTATCGGGTCGCCACCAATTTCCCAGACCCGTGGCCCGGCGGCTGGTGGCGCCTGCGGGACATCGTGGACTATGACCTGGCCGCGGCCTACTCCCTGTTGGAAGCGGCGGCGCAGCTCAAGGAAAAGTTCATCTACAACCACTACCTGATGGGGGCGCGGGCCATCGCCAAAGGGGAAAGCGAGCCGCCGTACGCCTTTGTGATTCCGCCACAGCAGAGCGATCCCGGTGCTGCCCAGACGCTGCTGCAGGTGCTGCACAAGGGGGGCGTAGAACTGCACCGCGCCCAGGCGTCGTTTAGCGCCGACGGGGTGACCTATCCGGCAGGCACGCATGTGGTGCTCATGGCGCAGCCTTATCGCGCCTTTGCCAAGGACCTGCTCGAGCCGCAAAAGTACCCGGACCTGCGCCAGTACCCAGACGGTCCGCCGATCCCACCGTACGACGCTGCCGGCTGGACGCTCCCCCTGCAGATGGGGGTTACCTGCGTGGAGGTGCAGCGGCCGTTTAGAGCTGACCTGGTCCCGGTCGCCAAAGTTGAACCCGAACCGGGCTCGGTCAGCGGCGGGGGTTGGGCCTACGCCCTCTCTCCGCGCGAGAACGCCACGTACGCCGCCATTAACCGGCTGCTCGCGCAAGGGGCGCCGGTGTACATGGCTGCGGAGGGGTTTGCCGTGGGCGGCGACGGGTTCGTGGCGGGCACGGTGCTGGTCCCCACCGCCAAGGTGCCGCCCGACAAGGTGCGCAGGCTGGCATCAGAGCTGGGCGTGCGCGTGCGGGGCGTGCGAGGCAAGCCGCGCGTCAAGGCCTATCGCCTGCAGCCGGTGCGCATTGCCGTGTATCAGCCCTGGACCTCCAGCATGCACGAGGGCTGGAGCAGGTGGGTGCTGGAGCAGTACGGCTTTGCCTACACCAACCTGCACAACGAGGAGATCAAGGCAGGAAGGCTGCGCGAGCGCTATGACGTCATCTACTTCCCGGATATCTACGCCGAGGGGATCTTGGAGGGGAGGCCGGAGGGCACTGCCCCGCCTGAGTACACCAAGGGCATCGGGCCCCAGGGGCTGGCCAACCTGCGCGCCTTCGCCGACCAAGGTGGCTCCATCGTGGCAGTGGATGGCTCTGGCGAACTGTTCATCAACGAATTCGGCCTGCCGGTGAGCAACGTGGTCAAGGACCTGAAATCCGAGCAGTTCTTCTGCCCGGGGTCGATTTTGGCCGCTGAGTACAGCACGAGCCACCCGGTGGCCTTTGGCATGGAGGCACAGAGCGTGGCGTACTTTGCACGCAGCGCCGCCTACAAGATCGTGCCGTCGTTTACCGTGCAGGCGCAGGCCATCGCCAAATATCCGGCCAAGAATCTGCTCAAGAGCGGCTGGCTCCTCGGCGAGAAGCATCTGGCCGAGCGCGTGGCTGCGGTGGAGGTGCCGGTCGGTAAGGGGCGCGTGGTGCTCATCGGCTTTGATCCCATCAATCGCGCCCAGGCGCACGCCACCTTCAAGCTGCTGTTCAACGCCCTGTACTACGGCAGCGCCGAGCTTGTGCCGCTGCCGTAGAGAGGCTCGCACGCCGATTTCCGGGAGAAGGTGCTTATGGAAGGTCCAATGCGGCAACAGATCAGCGTGGAATTGGGGGAGAAGGAAGCGGAGGGGATCTACTCCAATCTGGCCCTCATCACGCACTCGCCGGCGGAGTTTGTGATTGACTTTACGCGCATGCTGCCGGGGGTGCCCAAGACCAAGGTCTATGCGTGCATCATCATGACGCCGCAGCACGCCAAGTCATTCCTATTGGCGCTGCAGGAGAATGTGGGGAAATACGAGAGCCAGTTCGGGGAGATCAAGCTGCACGCCGAACAGCAGCGCATGCGCGAGTTGGGGTTCAAGCCGGGGGGAGAGGTTCAGGAGAAGGAGTAGCGGTGGATCTGGGCCACGCTCAGCGCGGGGTCTGTGCGGCGTCGTGGGCGCTTGTGCTGGCGGCGCTGTTGTGGACAGCTGCGCCCTGTGCCGGCGGCGGAAGGAACGGCAAGGCCAGCCTCGGGCTTGCGGGTGGGTGGTTCAAGCCCAATAGCTTAGCAGCGGAGGCGTCGGTGTCGCCGTTCGATTCGCTGGCCACCGGACCCTGGTTCGGTCTGGTGCTGACCAGCCCGCCCTTTTCCGGCACGTCGCTGCGCCTTACTGCCGGCTGCTGGGCGCATGACGGCCAGCAACCGCTCACTGTGGTGCCCATCGCCATCGATGTCAAACACGAGCTTATTCAAGGTTTGGCCTTCAGGCCATATGTCAGCTACGGGGCTGCGCTGTACTGGGGGTGGGAAGAGGAGTGGCAGCGCGTCTGGCGCCGTCCCGCCCAGGCGCGCGGGTATGGCGCCACGCTGAGCGTCGGCCTGGACATAAGGCTCGGCGGCCATTGGACCGCCGCCGCCGAGTTTGATTACCTGTACATCGTCTTTCGCCGCCAGCTAGGTCCGGCCAAGGACTACAGCGGCCCTCGCCTCTGGCTGGGCCTCGGCTACATGCTGTGAGCTCTCGCCAAGAACGCCAAGAGGCTCTCGCAAAGACCGCAAAGACTCTTCTATGAACCCCATCCCTCCGCCAAAAAACCCCAAAAAACCCTTGGCGACCTTAGCGATGCCCTTTGCGTCCTTGGCGAGAATGCTCTCGCAAAGAGCGCTAAGGAATCGCAAGGAACGCTAAGATGTTTCTGCGAACCCTTCCCATCCCCCCAAGAAAAGTTCCAAAAATCCGTGGCGGCCTTGGCGATGACCTTTGCGTCCGTGGCGAGAAATCCTTGGCGGCCTTAGCGAGACACCCGGCGGCCGTTGCGAGAAACCCTTCGCGGCCTTGGCGAGAAACGCCAGCAGGCCGTCAGCGCAACTTGATGAGCTTGGCAGTCTCGCGCAGGCCGTCCGCACAGGTCAGCCGACAGAGATACATGCCCGCAGGCACGTCGGCGCCGGCGCCATCCCGACCGTCCCAGCGCGCCGAGTGTTCACCCGGAGCGAGCACTCCCTGCACCAGCGTCCGCACCCTGCGGCCGTGCAGGTCAAACACCGCCACTTCCACCTCCTGCTCGGCAGCCAGAACGAACCGCACCGTCGTGCCCGGATTGAACGGGTTTGGATACCCACCAACCAGCGCCGAGCGCGTGGGCAGTGCAGGCTCCTGTCCGCCAGGGGCCGGCGGCACGTACACCGCTACCGGCCCGAACAGCTCGGCCTGTCCGCCGAAATCCTCCTGCCGCAGCAGGTACCAGTAGCTCTGCGCGGGCACCACCGTCCGGTCCACATACTCGTATGCCCGCGGCACAACGGAGCTCCCTGCGCCTGGAATCAGCGGACTGATAGTGCGGTAGGCCGCGCCCTCCGCATCGCTCCGCAGCACATAGAACCCGCGGTTGTTGATCTCGCTCTCCGTAGTCCACGACACCTTCACCCCACCTTCCACCACCGCCGCCTGCAGCGAGGTCAGCGTCACCGGCAGCGACACGTCGTATTGGTCGTCCAGGTTGGTGAGGCTTCCGGCTACGCCAGAGCCCCAAAGCGCGCTTGTCTGCGTAGCGATGGTATTGCCCTCGTGGTCCTGCACCTCCAGCCTTCTGATGGCCGTGTTGGCGGGCACCGCCATCTTGAAATAGCCGGCTGTGGAGGGATAACCCTCGCTTACGCCATTGTCCTCCACGGCGTAGGTGCCGATGAGGTTGTCGCTGGCGTCAAAGGCAAGCACCGCCAGCCCTGCCGTACTTGCCGCCGCCGTCGCCTCCACCCACGCTCCCGTCGTGGACATATCGAGGTAAGCCACGCTGTGGGGCGCATCCTCCGAAAGGCTCCGGCTCTTGCCGACAGTCTCGGCAGCGGCTTTCAGCGAGGTGGTACTGGCACCGTTGGCCTTGACGAGTATCCATCCCGACCAGTCGCCGCTGGTGCTAATCCTAACGCGGGGGCAGTTGGCGTAGTAGGCGGCATTATTCCAGCTTGTGCCGTTCCAAATGAGATAGTTCGCCCCTGTAGTCCCTGATCGGTTTGCCTTTACGTAGGCATCCGAGTCGGCTGCGGCAGTCCAACCGGAGATGGAAACGTGGACGGCGAAGGGGGTTCCATTTGCCGCGCCGTCTGCGTACGCGGGGTAACCGGTGCACGCTACTGTCGCCGCCTGCTCTTTCGCGTGCGCACCGGCGAGCAAAATGGCGACCAGCAGTCCGCCAATCAAGATTCCCCTTTTCATCGCTCGCTCCTCCTATGTGTGCCCGCGCATCAACTGCACCCCTAAAATAACCTCCGGACAGCAAAATGTCAAGCACAAAATGCGCCCTGCGCTCTCGTGCTTCTGGGGTCCACAGCGAAACCCCTCCACAGATCTTCTCGCGCCCTACTACCTTCATCTCTCAGCTTCGTTAGCCGTTTTTTCCCCCTGTTCCATCTGTGCTTATCTGTGCTTATCTGTGCTTATCTGTGGTTATCTGTGGTTATCTGTGGTTGTCTGTGCCCATCTGTGCTTATCTGTGTCTATCTGTGGTTATCTGCGGCCGTCAATCGGCGCGCGCATTACAACACCATCCGCTTAAACTCCAGCTTTCCCTTACTACCAAAGTTCAGGAGGTAGCCGATGTGGTACCCTGTCGCCTTGAGATAGTGAAGCAGCTGCGCCTCGTGCACCGGCTGCATCATCTCGCACGCCTTCACCTCCAGAATTACTTTGCCCTCAACGACAATATCCGCAAAGTAATCTCCCACGCATACGTCGTCATAGAACACCTCGATCTTCCTCTGTTGGTCCGCCCGCAATCCGCCTTTTCGTAGCTCGTACGCCAACGCGTTTTCGTACACCTTCTCCAGGAACCCATTACCCAGGGCGTTGTACACCCGAAAGGCGCAGGCCAGAATCTTTTCGGTCAACTCCCTTTCCGGAAAGTACCCGCTCGCTTCAGCTTGGCTCATGCCTTGATAACCCTGTGCATTCCTTTTCCCATCTGTACCCGATAAGCCACGGGTATGCACAGATACCCATTGATGCAACCGCCCCGGTTACCTTCTATTGCCCGCATCACCGACTTCCACCCCTCTTCTTTGCATCTGCGCGCGGCTTCTATCTATTTCTCTCCCGGTCTTTTCATCCGTCCTTATCTGTGCCTATCTGTGGTTAGGTCCAGCCTGTACACGGAAAACTCCCCCGCCAGCGACCCCCGCCCCCCCCCCCCCCCCCCGCCGGCGGGGGGGCCCCGCGCCGAGGGCCCCCGCGCGGGCGGGGGCCGGCGGC
>JBBIKH010000075.1:13960-14509 GCA_037445575.1 bacterium | reverse complement strand
ACGTAAAGCCGGCAGAAAAGAAAGCGCCCGCTCGTCCGCTTTACGAGTCCGAGGTGCTGGTGGAACGACTTGGCGATGTATGGTTTCCGGTAGAGGTGCAGATCCGCTTCGAAGATGGCGAGACGGTGACGGAAACCTGGGACGGACGCGACCTGTGGCGCAGATACCGCTACCTCCGACCGGCGCAGCTGCTGTCCGCCGAAGTTGATCCTTCCCGGAAGATACTTCTGGACGTCAACTTTGCCAACAACAGCCGCTCCCGCCAGCCTGAAACAGGGGCAGCCGTCAAATGGACGGTCCGTTGGTTGGGGTGGTTGCAACATCTGCTCGAGACATTTGCTTTCTTTGTGTGAACTGGGTGCTCAGCTCGTCCTGCTTTGGCGCCGAAGCAGCAGAAATGTTGTACACTGAATAGGGAGCCGCCATGAAGGTGTCGCACGCGATAAAGACTGGGTTGCGGACGGTGCTCGGTAACCCGAAGGTGGCTGTAGGGGTCTACTTGACAAACCTGAGCCTGGCTGCGCTGCTGGCGCTGCCAATGTACCAGAC
>JBBIKH010000075.1:0-13938 GCA_037445575.1 bacterium | reverse complement strand
TTTGCGCACAGTGCGGTGCGCGAAACGATGAATGTGGGATTCGACTATGACTGGTGGACAGAGTTCTCGGCGCGCGCCCAGGGGCTCGCAAAAACCTTCCGGCCGGAGCTGAGCGGCGTGGGCCCGTTCTTCGAGAACGCAGAGTTCCTCGTCAACGGGCTGTTCGGCAGATTTGGGTTGTTCGTCCTTCTCGTTGGACTGCTGTATTTGGTGGCGAATGCCTTTCTTGCCGGTGCTGCAATGGGGTGCTACGCCGCCGAACGCCAGAAGTCCACTACAGCCCGGATCTTCGCCGCCGGCGGCCAGTTCTTCGGCCGCTTCCTTAGCCTCATCGCCATGGGAGTCGTGTTCTATTTCATCGTCTACAAAGGAGCAGGAAGCCTCGTGCACGACGTGGTGGGGCACATCAGTGATGGCCTGGCTACCGAGCGCGCCGCCTTCTTTGTGAAGGCGCTGGGGACCCTCGTCGTCCTTTTCCTTCTCACCTTTGTGAACATGATTTTCGACTATGCCAAGGCGGTGGTGGTGCAGGAGAATCGGCAGTCTTCTGCCGAGGCGCTCTGGGATGCGACAAAGTTCGTGATGGGCAATCTGGGCAAATGCCTTGGCCTGTACTGGCTGATCGGAAGCCTTGGTTTTCTCCTGGTTCTGTTGCTGTACGCGCTTGTGGCCGTAATCCCGCAGAGCGCAGGTTGGGGCGTAGCCGTCGCTGCCCTGCTCCTTCAGGTGCTCATTTTCGTCAAGGTGACGGTGCGTCTGCTGTTCTACGCCAGCCAGTTGATGGCCTATCGCGCGGCAAAGGCGGAGGTACGACGACTGCCAAAAGCGTAGGGCAAGAGATTCTTGCAGTACCGGGGAGGTGGAAGTTGTTATGAAAATCGAGGCCTACAGTTTTGGGAGGATGGTTGTCGATGGGGCCACGTACGACCGAGACCTCATAATTCGCCCTGGGGGTGTCATGCCGGACTGGTGGCGCAAGGATGGACACAAGCTCCAGCCGGTTGACATCGAGGCGATTGTCAACGAAGATAGGCCGGCGGTGCTGATCGTAGGGACGGGAAAGTACGGCCTCATGAAAGTCCCGCCGGAGACGACAAAATGGCTGCAGGATCGCGGGGTGGAACTTGTGGCTGAGCGCACCGATGCTGCTGTGGAAAGGTTTAACACCCTCGCACAGAGCAAGCGAGTAGTGGGGGCGTTCCACCTCACCTGTTGAGCGGAAGAACCTTTGGCACGGGACAGCTCATGCGCTCCGGGGCCAGTGAGCGCTGCGGGTGGCAGAGGTGCCCACTGGTACGGCTGCATCAGGGGTGGATAGCTTAGGGAGCCTTCCTTGTGGTGCTCAAGTCAACAGGGCGGACCGCAGCTTGCCCGACAAAGGCCCCGTGTGCCTCCCGATCTGTACTGGTTGCCGTCGTCTGACTATGAGCAAAAAGGAGCAGAGTGCGGTACTCGTATTGTCCACAATGTGCTGAACCGTTGCAGAAGGTCCTGCTGGAGGGACGGGAGCGACTGATGTGCCGTGGCTGCGGGTTCGTTCATTACGAGAACCCTGTGCCAGCAGTGGGGGTTGTCGTGATGAACGATAGCGGCGTGTTGCTGGTAAAGCGAAAATACGCGCCGCGACAGGGGCTGTGGAGCCTTCCAGCGGGGTTCATGGAAATTGATGAGACGCCGGCCCAGACCGCCGTGCGCGAGGCCCGCGAGGAAACGGGCTTGGAGGTGCGCGTCGGACCCCTGCTGGGCGTCTACGCCGGCGACGATGATCCCAGGGTGCGGGTGGTGCTCATCGTCTACAGAGCGGAAATAGTAGGGGGGAGCCTCATGGCGGGGGACGATGCGGAGGAGGCTCGCTTTTTCCCCGTGGATGGAAGGCTGCCGGAAATGGCGTTTGCTAGCCACTGCCATGTTCTGCATGAGGTCACAAAGCAGCTTCGCGACGGCTCGAGCCGCTGATGCTCCACTCGGTAGCGGAGGGCGGCGGCACCCAAAGGATCTCTTGGGCCCATTTCTCTCCGGGCCCGCCTTGGCAGTGAGCAGGGCACCCTCCAAACTCTCCGTTCGCGAGATGGCTCCTCCGTTCGCCTGGATGGGAGGCGCTGAAATATGCCGCCGAGCCACAAGGACAAGGGATGGGGCTGATTGAAAGCCATCCGTTTTGTCCAGAGTCGCTTTCTGTGCGCGAAGCGCGTGCGCTCCAGGAGCAGCTGGCGCCACGTGTGCTGCGCGCCCGGCCAGTGCGGAAGCCAGTCACATTGGTCGCCGGCGCGGACGTCGCCTACTCGCGGCAGAGTAAGAGGATCTGGGCCGCGGTGGTCGTGTGTAAGGTCCCCGGGTTGGAGGTGGTAGCG
Organism: bacterium; assembly: GCA_037445575.1. Classification (GTDB taxonomy): domain Bacteria; phylum Zhuqueibacterota; class Zhuqueibacteria; order JANLFK01; family Oleimicrobiaceae; genus Oleimicrobium. The sequence continues at coordinate 11,587 of JBBIKH010000075.1, read as the reverse complement.
ACAGCGATATGGGCGGACGAGGTGCGCTTTCCCTACGTCCCGGGCCTGCTATCCTTTCGCGAGGGCCCCGCGTTGCTGAGGGCTTTCTCGTTGCTGGAACTGCGACCCGATGTAGTCCTCTTTGACGGCCAGGGCCAAGCGCATCCTCGGGGAATGGGCCTCGCCTGCCACATGGGTCTTTGTCTGGATCTACCCACGGTCGGGTGCGCCAAGAGCAGGCTGGTAGGAGAGCACAAACCCCTCGCTGCCGAGAGGGGGGCCCGCCAGTGGCTCACCCTCGACGGTAAAAGGGTAGGCGCAGTGCTTCGCACCCGCACCGGAATAAGACCCGTCTACGTGTCGGCGGGCTACCGCACGGGCCTCGAGATGGCCGTTGAACTGGTCATGGCTACCTGCACACACTACCGAATTCCAGAGCCGCTTCGGCAGGCACACATCCTCGCCAATCGCCAGCGGAACGCTGAGGAGTAGCAATGGCGCGCACAGGTCTGGTCTACGATCCCACCTTTCTCGCTCACCGCGTGAGCGCTATGCACCCGGAGCAACCGGCACGTCTGCAGGCAATCATGTCCGCCCTCGAGGAAGCGGGCCTCCTGGCACAGCTGAAGCAACTGCGTGCTCGTCCTGCCGGGGACGCTGAGCTCGCCGCCATTCACACGCTGGAATATGTCGAAAGGGTAAAGCAGGCCTGCGAGCGAGGCGAACGATTTCTCGATTCGCTTGACACCGAGATCTGCCCTGACTCTCACACCGCAGCCAGGCTAGCGGCAGGGGCCGTGTTGGCAGCGGCGAGCGCCGTGGCTGACGGTGAGGTTGACAACGCATTTTGCGCCGTGCGTCCACCCGGCCACCACGCGGTGCGCGAACAGGCAATGGGGTTTTGCATCTTCAACAACGTGGCCATTGCCGCCCGCTACCTGCAGCAAACCCACCGTCTGCAACGCATCCTCATCGTGGACTGGGACGCCCACCACGGCAACGGCACGCAAGAGGCATTCTATGGCGACAACACCGTGTTCTACTTTTCTGTGCACAGATACCCCTTCTATCCAGGAACCGGCGCCGCGAACGAGCGAGGCGAGGGCAAAGGGGTGGGTTTCACGCTCAATGTGCCCTTGCCTGTGGGTTCCGGCGATGCCGCCTACCAGGATGCGTTTGAGCGGGTCTTGCGCCGGGCTGTGGAGGAATTTGAACCAGAGTTCGTGCTGCTGTCCGCAGGGTTCGACTCGCACTACCTCGATCCCCTTGGCGGGATGCGGGTGACGGAAAAAGGCTTTAAGGCGATGCTTCAAGTGGTACTTGAGCTGGCCGCTCGCTTTTGCGGCGGCAAGGTGGTTTCTGTACTGGAGGGCGGCTATCACTTGGAGGCCCTGCGTGTCTGTGCGTGTGACCACGTGGCCATGCTTCTTGAGGCCTGACGGGGATTGCCCCGGTTGTCGGTGCTGGAATGCGCCGGAACGTGGGCCAGCCAACTGCGAGGGCTTGGCATTGCATCTACAAAGCGAGGTGATCGAGCGTGAGGTTGCTGCTTATTGCGGCGTTTGCTGCAGCGGTTGTCATCGCGGGAGAGGCCTGCGTGAAAAGCCACGAGTGTGAGCAGAGTGACAAGCAGGGAAAGGGCCTTGCGGCCGACATGAGGCAGCGGCGTCTGCGCATGGTGGAGACCCAGATCGCGGCCCGCGGCGTCAGAGATAGCCTGGTGCTTGCCGCCATGCGCACAGTTCCGCGCCACTTGTTTGTGCCAGACAATCTGCAGGACTCGGCCTACGATGACTCGCCCCTGCCCATCGGCCACGGCCAGACCATCTCCCAACCTTACATCGTCGCCTTTATGACCGAATGCCTGCGTCTGAAAGGCGGCGAGCGCGTGCTGGAGGTGGGCACCGGCTCAGGATACCAGGCCGCGGTGTTGGCGGAGATCGCCGACTCGGTGTATTCCATCGAGATTGTGGAGGCGCTTGCGGCAGAGGCCAGAGAGAGGCTGAAGCGCCTCGGCTACAAGAACGTGAACGTACGCCAAGGAGACGGCTATCGCGGTTGGCCGGACAAGGCCCCCTTTGACGCCATCATTGTCACCGCGGCCCCGGACCACGTCCCGCAGCCGCTGATCGACCAGCTCAAAGTCGGAGGGAGGATGATCATCCCGGTGGGGTCGATCTACCAGGAGCTCCTGCTGATCACCAAGGAGGACGAGCGGCGGGTGAAGGAAGAAGCGGTGCTGCCTGTCAGGTTCGTTCCCATGACCGGCGAGGCCGAGCGACGACCTCGCCGGGATGAATGACTGAGGCGGACCTATTTCGCATACGCATCGACGCGAGGACGAAGGGCAGATGAAGAGGCTATTGACAGAAAACGACGTTCGCAAGGCCGAAAAGGAAGGGACTTCTGAGATCCTGGTTGATGACCACACAGTCCTTACGCCCTCAGCGTTGGACGTGGCCCGCCGCCTGGGATTGACGGTAAAGTGGGAGCGGAAAGGCTTCACCAGACTACTCGGAGACAGGGTTGCTAAAAGCTCTGAGAAGAAGGCTATGTCAATCAGCGTAGGAAGCGACCATGCTGGCTATCAGCTCAAGGAATATCTCAAGGCTGCCCTTGCCCAGCGGGGATATCTCGTCATCGACCGCGGTGCGTTCAGCGAGGCTTCGGTTGACTACCCCGACATTGCGCTGCAGGTGGCCCAAGACGTTTCGCAACGGCGCGCGTGGCGCGGCATCATCGTAGACGGGGCAGGCATAGGCTCGGCGATTGTTGCCAACAAACTTCCCGGCGTGCGGGCGGCCAATTGCGCGAGTGTGGCTGCCGCCAAGAACAGCCGCGAGCACAATGATGCCAATATCCTCACTCTTGGGGCGGGAATGGTGGATGAGGCGACGGCGCTGCAGATTGTGGAGGTGTGGTTGACTACGGACTTTGCCGGTGGACGGCACGAACGGCGGGTGAAAAAGATCCTCAAGATCGAACGGCGCTATCTCCGCGGGTAGTCCCCGCATGGGAAACGGCGCAGAATCCTGAGGATGGCCTTGGGAGGGTAACTAGCAAATGACCGACTGCTGTAGCTCGTGTGAAGTAGACGAACTCCAGGCAAGGAAATTGTCGACTTGATTGTATCAAACCTCGGAATGTGTGCGGTGTGTGTCATGCCTGCGGCCAGGAGATCGCATGAACGAGAAGAAGGTTCTTCGGGAAGGACACATCCTCACCGGCTCGTTGTTCAGCGAGTCCATGCGGGTGGAGAGTGTGCGAGCGAATGGCCCTGACACGTGGCTGGTCGGTCTGGTCGGCACGCAGACGGAGCGGTTCCGTAGGGTCACGCTGACGGCGCGCGATCTCGAAAGCCGCGCCATCCTCCAGGTCTTGAGTTTAGGACATTGCGCAGATTTCATGACCAAACAGGCGCAGTTGCTGGCATAGGAAGCTAATGGGTCCCTGCGAGACTTCGGAGGCCTCTGAACCACCAAGCCCGGCGGATGGAACTGTATCGCTGTTAGGATGCCTGACTCTCCAACGGGCGAGGCGATGGCGTTGGCCAAATAGGCATCGCGACGAAGTACGCCCCCGTGAAGCACCATCGTTGCTCCCGTGCCTCGCAAGAATCCGGCTACGGCCGAGTGGGCGCCTATTTCCTTACCATCCTGGGGTAGGAATGGTAGTACCTGTTTGGTGCGGTGAAGGATGGGGACAGGCGGTTGAACGGAACCGGGCCTCTTCCGAAACGACGTGGGTTGTAGATTCGCGCGCATTCTCCGCACGTGGAATTGGCTGCCTTTGTTGTGATGCCGAACCCCGTGAACGGTATCATCCGGATTGCGGAGCCCGTAGGGGCGCGGGATGCCATCGTTGGGACACGGCGTGCCGTGCCCCTAGTGGGCGATGGACGGCGAAAGCGAAGCTCGCACCGCCAGCGATGGAACCGCCGATGGCTCCAGAACCTCCTTGACAACCGTATCCCCAACCCACGCTCTGAGGAGCGCCCACGATGATAGTGGTATTACCGGCAACGCCAGCGAACAATCGGCGACGCCGGTCCAAAGAAAACCGATGAGCTCCGCGATGCCTTCTCCCAGATAAGCGATCTTTAGCTTCCTCCGTGAGTGCGTCCCTGGCAATGGGGTGTGGCCGTGCGGCCAGGGCCAGTATTGCGACATAGGAGTGGGGGCCATGCAAAACAATTCCGCACCCAGAGAAAATTTTCGCTTGAATTTCCGCGGGAAAAGTGTATTTTTGTACGAGTTTTTGGGCGAGTAGGAGGGACATGGTAGTCTTGGGAGGAAGGAGATGGCAAAGCTGAGCATTGATGACCTCGATTTGAAAGGCAAGCACGTACTGATGCGCGTGGATTTCAACGTGCCGCTTACCCCGGACCTGAAAGTGGCAGATGACACCAGGATCCGCGCCGCGTTGCCAAGCATCAAGAAGGTGATCGACGCCGGTGGCATGGCGATACTCATGTCGCATCTGGGAAGGCCAAAGGGGCAGGTGAAGGAAGAGATGCGTCTGCGGCCGGCGGCCGTGCGCCTCGGCGAGCTTCTGGGACGTGAGGTGAAGATGGCGCCCGACTGCGTGGGGCCAGAGGTGGAGGCAATGGTCGCCGCCATGAAGCCCGGCGACGTGCTCATGTTGGAGAACCTCCGCTTCCACAAGGCGGAAACCGACAATGACCCCGAATTCGCCAAGCAGCTTGCCAAGTTGGGCGATGTCTACGTCAACGACGCATTCGGCAGCGCACATCGTGCCCATGCCTCTACGGAAGGCGTGACCAAGTACTTTGCCAAGTGCGCGGCCGGCTATCTCATGCAGAAAGAGCTCGTGTACCTGAGCAAGGTCCTGGAAGCGCCCGCCAAGCCATTTGTGGCCATCATGGGTGGGGCCAAGATCTCGGACAAGATCGAGCTGATCGAGAACTTTATGGGGCGCGTCGATTCCCTGCTGGTGGGCGGTGGCATGGCCTACACGTTCCTCAAGGCGCGCGGCGTGCCCGTGGGCTCTTCCCTGGTGGAATCCGACAAAGTGGAGCTTGCTGCTCAGCTGCTGGCAAAGGCCATGGAAAAGGGAGTTGAGCTTCTGCTGCCCCTGGACCACGTCGCAGCGGAGAGCCCGGAAGCCGAGGGGAAGGTTAGAACCGTGGACGGGGAAGCGGTCCCCGAGGGCTTGATGGGTCTGGACATCGGGCCCAAGACCATCGAGCTGTTCAGAAAAAAAATCCTCGGCGCGCGCACGATCGTATGGAATGGGCCGCTGGGCATGTTCGAGAAGTCGGCATTTGCCAAGGGGACGATGGAGGTCGCCAAGGCTCTGGCGGAGGCAACTGCCAAAGGGGCGATCACCATCGTCGGAGGTGGGGACAGCGCAGCTGCTGTGGCCAAGGCCGGGCTGGCCGACAAGGTCTCCCATGTCTCCACCGGAGGCGGTGCCTCGCTGGAGTTCCTCTCAGGGCTAAAACTCCCCGGCGTAGAGGCCTTGACCGAGGCATAGATTTCGAGCGGACACGCCCTCTTGGGACGGATTGGATTCATTCCCAATTGTGGGAAGGCTCTGGGCAGGGCCTCTCAGAAGTGGGAACGGCCGGTCCGGACAGAAAACGACCTCGGTGCGGGGGAGTGTTAAGCACCGGGAAATCAAATCAGGTGGGGAGCTTTCTTGCGGAAATCGGACCGCGGGCGTGGCACGTGGTTTGAAGACATGAATTGCCTTGACTGCTGTCGGAAGGCGCCAAAGGAAGATAAGGAGTGGTTCGGTGAGCAAAGTCCTCACGACGTGTCCTTTCTGCGGTTGTGGATGTGGTGTGTTCCTCGTCACCGAGGGCGATCGCGTTCTCGGCGTTGCTCCGCAGCGCAGGCATCCCGTCAGTAGAGGGACGCTCTGCGTCAAAGGGTGGAATGGTCATCAGATCATCCACCATCCTGACCGGTTGCGCAAGCCGCTCATCAGGAAGAACGGCAAGTTTCAGGAAGCCTCATGGGAGGCGGCGCTGAGTGCGGTGGCCAAAGGGCTCGCTAGCTTTGCGCCGGAGCACATCGGTGTCGTTGGCTCCACCAAGTGCACCAATGAGGAGCTCTACCTCTTGATGCGGCTGGCGCGCGGCGTGTTGCGCACGGACAACATCGACACCAGCGCTCGTTTCCACCAGGCCCCTACTCTCCATACTTTGACTGCCCAGCTTTGGCTGGCCGCAAGCACCGCCACCCTGACGGACATCGAAAAGGCCGATGTCCTTCTGGTGGTCGGCTCCAACGCCAAGGATCAGAACGCCAAAGCTGGGTCCTACCTGATCTGGGCCGCGCACCACGGCGGGCAGCTTGTGGTCGTCGATCCCAGGGAGACGGACCTGAGCCATTTTGCTACTCTTCACCTCCGCCCCAAGCCAGGCACTGACGTCGTCTGGATCAATGCCCTCTGCAACTGGCTGATCCGTAGCAATCGACAAGTTGCGGAAGTCCGTGGCGTCAATGCGCTCGCCAAGGCCTTAGAGCCTTTCTCGTTGGAGAGCGCTGAACAGCTCTGCGGCGTGCCCAGGGAGCAATTGGAGAAGCTGGGCGAGCTCGTCAGCCGTGCGCAGCGCCTCGTGCTGCTCTACGGCAACGGCCTAACCCAGCAGGCCTCAGGGAGCGAGGCGGTCAAAGCGCTGACCAATCTGCTGGTCCTCACCGGCAACCTGGGCAAGGGGGGGTCAGGCATTATCCCCTTGCACCCGACCAACAACACGCAAGGTGCGTTCGACGTAGGATTTGCGCCTGGTTTCCTGCCCGGTTTTGCCAGGTTTGAGGATCGGGAGGCGGCTTCGCGCTTCGACAGGCTGGTGCCCGCCAACGTGCGCCAAAAAATGGGGTTGACCCTAGGGGAGATGCTGCATGCGGCCGGTGAACAGATCAGGGCCATGTATGTGGTGGGCGAGAACCTTCTATGGAGCGCGCCCAATAGCACTGCGGCCAAGGCATCGCTGCAGCGGTTGGACTTTTTGGTAGTGCAGGATCTTTTTGTGACGGAGACCGCGGAGTTGGCCAACGTGGTGCTTCCGGCCTGCAGTTACGCCGAGAAGGACGGCACGTTTACCAACTTGGAGCGGCGCGTGCAGCGGGTGCGTGCTGCTATCCCACCAGTCGGCACTGCGAAAGCGGATTGGCAGATATTCTTGGCTCTTGCCAAGAAGCTGGGGTCATCTATGGCCTACAAATCGCCGCAGGAGATCTTTGCTGAGATCGCGGCGGTCAATCCGTGGTACAAGGGAATTTCCTATCAGGACCTGGAGCAGCCGGGAGGCGTGCAGTGGCCGGTGGCGCAAGCCTTGCCTTCGGCGGGCGAGGCTAAGCTTCTGGCGGCGCGCTATCTGCCACCCAGCGAACAGCCTGATCAGAACTACCCCTTTACCCTAATCATCGGCAGGGGGCGGGTGCATCGAGTGTCGGGCACCATGGTATCGCGCTCCTTCACCCTGGCCAAAGAGTACCCCGAGGGGGTGTTGGAGATCAACACCGACGACGCCAAGGAGCTGGGATTGCGCAGCGGGTGGAAGGCGCGCGTCACTACCCCGCGCGGCAGTATTGAGCGCATCGTGCAGGTGACACGAGGCGTGCCGCGAAAGGTCATCTTTGCCTCCTTGCATCACAAAGATGGCCTCACCAATTCCGTGGCCAACGACCGGCTGGAGCAGCAGTCCAAGATCCCCGAGATGAAAGTCTGTGTGGCAAAAGTGGAGGTAGCATGAAGGTCGGCCAGAAGTACACCATCGACAAGCAGGCGTTCCTCGCTGTGCTGGACTCGCTGCGCAGGGACGCCAAGCTCATTGGGCCGACAAGCGGGCCGGACGGCGATGTTGTGTTTCGGGAGATCGCTTCCGTCAAGGAGCTCACCTTTGACTACGTCAATGAATTCGATCCGGTGAAGCGTTTCCTGATCCCCCACAGGCAGGATCTGTTTCGTTTCGAACTGGGCAAGCGACCCACGTTTGAACCGTTGGTCGACACATCGCCGCAGATTCTGTTCGGCATCCGCTCCTGCGATGTGAAGGGCATTCTGCACTGGGACAAGTTCTTTTCCGGTGCATATCTGGATAACTACTACCTCGAGAAGCGGGCCAACACCACCATCATCAGCGTTGCGTGCAATCAGCCTCTGGACACGTGCTTCTGCATCTGCTGCGACGGAGGGCCCTGGCTGGAAAGCGGCTTTGACCTGCAGCTCACCGACTTTGGCGATCGCTACCTGGTGGACGTGGGCAGCGCCAAAGGGATTGCCATCTTGAAGAAGGCCAAGAAGGGATTGCAGGAGGCAACCCGCCAGGACTTGGACCTGCGCAAGGAACTGATGGCCAAGTGTGACAGCCAGATGGTGCCCACCGCGTACGTGGCAAAGGCTATCATCCAGATTACCAACAACCGGGTGCGCGAGGAGCTGTGGGACGAGATGGGTTTTGAGTGCTTCAGCTGCGGAGGCTGCACACACGTCTGCCCGATATGCACCTGCTATGACGTGGCCGACTACATGGAATCTTCCACCTGCGGTGTCCGGTTCCGCTGCTGGGATTCGTGTCAATACTCGGGCTTTACGCGCGAGGCCTCAGGGCATAACCCGCGGGAAAAGACCAAGGAGCGCATCAAGCGGCGTTTCTACCACAAGCTGAGCTATGCCTATGTGAAGTTGGACGGCCACCACGGCTGCGTGGGGTGTGGGCGCTGCATTACCGCATGTGAGGCCATCGGTCTACTCGACTTGCCTGCTGTGGTCAAGAGGTTGCGCCGGCAGGGGCAGCCGGAAGCTGAACAGATGGGCGCATAGTCGTCCTGCGTGAATACCAAGGCGAGGAAGCAGCGGCATGGAAAATCTGTATCTTCCCCAACTGGCTGTGATCGACCAGATTGTGGATGAGACCCCCGATACCAAGACCTTCACCCTCCACTTTGTGGACGAAAAGTACAACAAGTCTTTTTCCTACAAAGCAGGACAGTTTGTGGAAGTCTCGGTGTTTGGCAAAGGTGAGGCCCCGTTCGGTTTGTGTTCCAACCCCTTGCGCAAGGGGAATTTTCGCATCACGGTGCGCGCCACCGGCACGGTTACCAATGCCATGCACGAGGCGAAGGTGGGCGACGTCTTTGGCGTCCGCGGGCCATTGGGCAACAGTTTTCCCTTTGAAGAGGTGATGGGCTACGACATCCTCATCGTGGCCGGGGGCATCGGCCTGCCGCCGCTGCGCTCGCTGATAGAGCCCATTTTTGACAAGCGGAAGAAATTCGGCAACTTTATCATCCTCTACGGCGCGCGCACCCCAGCTGATCGGGTTTACAAAGACGCCCTGGAACAGTGGGCCTCACGCGATGACGTGCAGCTGCTGCAGACGGTTGACCGCGGCGACGAGTCCTGGACGGGCCATGTGGGCGTCGTCACCACGCTCTTTGAGAAGATCAAGGTTGACCCGGCGCGCACTTTTGCCTTCACCTGTGGGCCGCCGATCATGATCCGTTTCGTCATCCAGGACCTGCTGGCAATGGGCTTTGCCGACGACCACATCATCTCCACTCTGGAGCGCTACATGAAGTGTGGGGTGGGCAAGTGTGGTCACTGCGCCATCGGCCACAAGTATATCTGCGTGGATGGGCCTGTGTTCAGTTGGCGACAGATCAAGGTGCTTCCGGAGAGGTGAGAGCGCCATGCGGATTGCCGTCATTTCTACACGCAGGGGGAGCGGAACGGTCGCGATAGTTGCTTTGCTTGCGGCAATGGTGCTGTGGGGCGTGGTGGTATCGGCGCTGGGCCAGAGTGAGATGCCGGTGCCTGCAGATACAACTCTGGGCTCCAGCCCCGGCGCCGCAGCCGGACCCGTGGCCAATGCATGGGTGCAAGTCACAGAGGACTTGGGCAGGCCGATGTACCAGCACTTTATTGCGCTGTTCTACCTTGGTCTGCAGGTATTGGCGACGCTGGCCACGGTGGTGTTCATTTTCATCGTGTTGCTGAAACGAGAGGAGGAATGAGCTCCCAGGACCTGGCTACCGTCCTCGCCTCCCTTCTGCGGGGGCGGGTGGTGTTGCTGGGAGTCGGAAGCGAGTGGCGATGCGATGACCAGGCTGGCGCGATCCTGGCCAGGACCCTCCCTCGCAGCGAGCGGTTTCTCCCGATCGACGGCGGTGATGTGCCGGAAGCCTTCACCGGTCCGGTTAAGGAGTTCAAACCGGATGTGATCCTGATTGTGGACGCAGTCGATTTTGGGAGCGAAGCCGGCGAGATCGCCATTCTCGAGGCCGATAGCGTGAGGTCAACGAGATTGAACACGCACCACCCCTCGTTGCGCACGATGATCGACTACCTGCGAGCCGAGACGGGAGCCAAAGTGGCGATTGTGGGTATCCAGCCTGGGCAGATGGGTCTGGGTCAGGGGTTGACCCCTGCGGTGCACGAAAGTGTGAGTCTCTTGCGGGCACTTTTCAGCGAGCTGCTTGGGAAGACATCAGACGAGGGTGCAACTACATGAATACGCTTGTGGTTCTTCTCTTGCTCTTTCCCGTGGCAGGTGCAATCCTTTCCGGGCTGTTGCGAAAGAAGTGGAGCGATCTCTCCGCCCTGGTGGCCGTGGGGTTGATGCTGATCGTGGCGGCCTCGATCATCGGCAGTGTCTTTCCGGGGACCCAGCGGGCGGTTACCATCTCTGTGCCCTGGCTGATCAAATTCCGCGGGGAAGCGGAAGAGCGACCCATGGCGGTGGAGGCGGGGCCGGCCGGGACAGTGCCGCGCCTCGGGCATGAGCCGGTCCCTCTGTTCGGCTACCTGCTGGACCCGCTGGGGATGCTCATGCTCACCGTGGTCGCCGTGTTGGGGTTTTTGGTCATCGTCTATGCGCTGGACTATATCGGCAAGGGCAACAAGGAGCACCCCTCGCGCGAAGGGAAGGAGCGGCATCACTTTTGGCTGATGCTCTTTGTGACCTCGATGATCGGGGTGGCGATTTCGCCCAACCTGCTCCAGCTCTACATCTTCTGGGAGCTGACAACCCTCACCTCCTATGCACTCATTTCCCATTACCGCAACGACGAATCGCTGCGCGCCGGCTTCAAGGCGCTGCTGATGACTTACTCCGGCGGTGTGTTTTTCGCCATAGCCCTGGTCACGATTTTCGTCAAGACGGGTACGTTCGATTTTGGGGCCCTTGACCAGCTCTCGCCAGGACTGCGCAGCCTGTTGTTCGCCTGTTTTCTCATTGCCGCATGGGCCAAATCGGCACAGGTTCCTTTCTACACATGGCTTCCCGACGCCATGGCCGCCCCCACCACGGTGAGCATGTATCTGCACGCTGCTGCCATGGTGAAGGCGGGAGTGTTCCTCATTGCGCGCATTGCTACTGCCACCCAGCAGCTCTCCATGGGGTCGGGCCTGCTCTTGGGGATCATGGCGGTGGTGACCATGTTGGTGGGCGTGTACATGTTCTTCTTCCAGGACGATCTGAAGCGCCTGCTGGCATTCTCTACGATCACGCACCTTTCGTATATCCTGCTAGGGCTCTCTTTCGGGATTATGGGCTCGCGCGCGGGGATGCTTGGTGGCATCATGCACATCATGAATCACGGGGTGGGCAAGGGATTGCTCTTCCTCTGCGTGG
>JBBIKH010000074.1:6900-14549 GCA_037445575.1 bacterium | reverse complement strand
TAATCCTACGGATTACGAGGGATACCTGGTAAGGTTTTGCCTGACCTCTCCAAAATTTTCTATTTTTTTTCTTGCTTTTTGGAAAAAAATGTCGTATACTTGGGCCACAATTGAGTCCGCGAGAAGTCGTCCCACTCTCTGCCATCGTTTTGGCATTGCTCAATAGGCCATCGTCTGATGGCCTATTGAGCAATGGGGGGGTGCGGATCGATCAGACGCACAATCGCCAGCGCGCGAGGCGGACAAGCCGCGTCGGTGCCCAAGGTCACGGTCGCGGCTTTTTCCTGTTTCTCGATCGGTGTCTCCGCACTCTGGCTGGATGGAGGTACTTATGGGCGATTCCTTTGACGAGCGGTTCTACCGTGTGCTGGCCGAACGGCTGGAGGAGCGCGGCGTGGACGTGCAAGCGGTGGAAGGCCACGCCATGTCGCTTTGCATCGAAACCCCGTCGTGGGGGTACGGCGATAGCGGAACCCGTTTTAAGGTGTTCCGACAGCCGGGGGTGGCGCGCACAATCTTTGAGAAGCTACAGGACGCGGCCCAGGTGCACCGCCTCACGGGCATCGCTCCCCGGGTGGCGATCCATATCCCGTGGGATAAGGTGGACGACTATGGTGCTCTTGCCGACTATGCCAAATCTTTGGGGGTGGGCATAGGTGCGGTCAATCCCAATCTCTTTGAAGAAGACGATTACAAGTTCGGAAGCGTTACGAGCGTGTCAGCGCCGATCCGGCAGAAGGCCGTCGCACACATGAAAGAGTGCATTGAGATCGCCAAGCAGGTGGGGTCTGACCTGTTCACCCCCTGGTTTGCGGATGGCACCAACTATCCTGGGCAAGGCGATTTCCGGCAGCGGAAACACTGGTTGGAAGAGTGCCTCCGCGAGGTCTATGAGGCCATGCCCGAATCCATGACCATGGCCATTGAGTACAAGTTTTTTGAGCCGGCATTTTACCACACAGACCTGGCGGACTGGGGCACGGTGTATGCACTGGCTACCAAGTTGGGGCCGCGCGCGAAAGTGCTGGTCGACCTCGGGCACCATCCCCTGGGGACCAATATCGAGCACATCGTTGCGGTGCTCCTGGATGAGGAACGGCTGGGCGGCTTTCACTTCAACAGCAAAAAGTACGCCGACGACGACATGACCGTCGGTTCCCATGCGCCATATGAGCTGTTCCTGATCTTCAACGAGCTCGTCAAGGCGCAGTTCGATCCTGAGCGGCCGCAGACCGTGTCCTACATGATCGATCAAAGCCATGCCATCAAGCCCAAGGTGGAGGCGATGATCCAATCCGTGCTGCAGGTGCAGCAGACATATTGCAAGGCGTTGCTGGTAGACCGGGATGCGTTGGCGTCCGCACAGCTCAAGAATGACGTGGTTGCTGCCGAAATGATACTACGAGAGGCATTCGAGACTGACGTGCGGCCGCTTTTGGCGCACGCCCGAATGGAGCGAGGCCTGCCGGCAGACCCACTGCAGGCGTACCGTCAGAGTGGCTACCTCGAGCGAGTCGTGAAGGAGCGGAGCTCTCGTTAAGCCAATGCACGTTGACCTGCACTACGGAAGGGAAGGACTCGCCGTTAGCCTGCCGGAGCGGAACCTGCTCGGGGTGATGCGCATGCGGCCGAGGGCTCTTCTTCAAGCCCCTATCGCAGTGCTGGAGGAGGGACTTCGCCACCCTACGGGCAGTGCTCCGCTCAGCCAGCTGGCGCGGGGCAAGAACTCTGCCTGCGTGGTGATATGCGATATCACGCGCCCCGTGCCCAACAGGTTGCTGCTGCCCCCCATTCTCCGCGCGATCGAGGAGGCAGGGGTACCCCGGCAGCGGTTGACGGTGCTCATCGCGACGGGGACGCACCGGCCGAATCTCGGCGAAGAACTCGAAGAGCTGGTGGGTGCAGAGATCGCCTCCTCCTACCAGGTGGTCAACCACCGCTCAGGCGAGGAAGCGGAGCATGTTTGTCTGGGCACCACCAGCACCGGCACAGAGATATGGCTGGATGCCCGCTACGTGCACAGCGAGCTAAAGGTCATCGTGGGTTTCGTGGAGCCGCACCTCATGGCCGGGTTTTCCGGCGGGCGCAAGCTCATCGTGCCGGGCATTGCCGGCGACAAGACGATGCGCGTCGTGCACGGGGCGGCCATGATGGCCCACCCGCTCTGCCGGGAGGGGGTAATTGAGGGCAATCCCTTCCACCAAGAAGCATTGGAGGTGGCGAAAAAGGTAGGGGTGGACTTTTCCGTAAACGTAGCCCTCGACGAGGAAAAGCGGCTCACCGGCATCTTCTGCGGGGGGTTGGAGCAGGCTCATGCGGCCGCGGTCGACTTTGTGCGAAGCGTGGTCACAGCTGAACTTGCTGCTCCTGCGGATGTCGTCGTCACCACCTCGGGAGGAGCGCCGTTGGATGCGACATTCTACCAGGCAGTCAAGGGGGTGACTGCAGCTCTCCCCGTGGTCAAGCAGGGCGGGACTGTCATCCTGGTGGCCGAATGCCGGGAAGGGCTCGGCAGCCGCCATTTTGCCGCACTGTGCAAGGAGACTTCTGATGGGGAGGAATTCCTACGCCGCATCCTGGAGACCGACTACTTTGTGCGTGACCAGTGGCAGCTGCAAAAGTATGTCCAGGCACTGCGTACGGCGGAGGTGCTGGTGGTTTCGCCGGTCCTTGCACAGCCGGAGAACCGATGCCCGCTGGTGAAGGCGTTTGCCTCCTTTGACGAGGCGCTGGCGGCGGCCTTGGCCAGGCAGGGGGCAAATGCAAAGATCGCGGTGATCCCGCAAGGGCCTTATGTGCTCCCGTGCGTCATTGGCGGAACTTGCGAAAAGGTCGAGCCAAAGGGGAACTAGGTGTTGACGGTCGGGGAACCAAATGGTCCTCATGTTGTTCAAGGAGCAGATTGTGACCGTGGGGAACTCGAGGGCAGAGACCATCGTTGAATTTGCTGGCCCGGTGAATCTTATGCGCGTCATGTGAGTCTAATAGATGGCGCGAAGCTGCTGGAGGTGGATCAAATGAAGCTTGGCCCGATTGGTGTTCTTGATGCTTTGAAGCTTGCCGTACAGGCTGAGACCGACATGGCACAGTTCTTTGCCGAGTCCGCGCGGCTGGCTCCCGAAGAGACGATGCGCGAGCTCTTTCGACGGTTCGGTTCAGAGGCGCGTGCTACGGCGCGGGATCTGCTGGAAAAATATCGCCGTATCTCCGGGAAGAGGCTTCTCTATCTCAACCTGGACAAAAAGAGGAAGCTGGAAGTAGCCCTTGCTGCTTTCCATGAGAGGCAGGAGGCGCTTGCTGCGGCCCGTAGCAACCTTACCCTCTGCCTGGGTTTCTACAATGACGTCATCCTGCGTCTCTTGGAGCCAGATTACCGGGGCATATTCCGGTCCTTGGCGGAGGCAAAGGAGCGTCAGCTTGGTCTGTTTAACGCCGCTTTCCCGGTCCCGGAAGAGTCGGAAGCCCCTGCCAAGGGGACCGAACGGTCACGCCCTGCGGTGACCGAAGCGGCGTAGCGTTCAGGCAAAGTGGTCAAGAAATCGTGGACGAGAGAAAACCTAAGGGCGAGTGAAGCGAGGAGGGGGTTGTCGTGGGAAGGATAAGCCAACTCCAAAAGGAAGATCCTCAGCTCAGGGCGTATCTTGCAGAGATTAGCAAAATACCGCTACTTTCTGTGGAAGAAGAGGTAGAGCTGTCTGAGAAAGCCAAGCGCGGAGACGATCGTGCGCTCCAGCGACTGGTTGAGGCCAACCTCCGTTTTGTGGTCATGGTTGCCAAAGAGTACCAGGACCAGGGTCTGCCCATTACCGATTTGATCAACGAAGGGAACCTTGGTTTGATGGAGGCGGCACGGCGCTTCGATTCCACGCGCGGCATCAAGTTCATCTCGTACGCGGTATGGTGGATCCGGCAATCCATCTTGCAGGCGATCGCCAACTACGGCCGACTGGTACGGCTGCCCATCAACCAGGTGTGGACGCGCAACAAGGTGCTGAAGGCCTCAACGGCCTTGGGACAGGACCTTGGGCGCGATCCCAGTATTGAGGAGATCGCCTCGGAGCTCAAGACGGACTCTTCGACGTTGCTGCGGAACATGCGTCTGTGGGGGCGCGACGTGTCCTTAGAAGACAGCGTGAGCTGGGGCGACGACGATATCCGTGTGGTGGACCGCCTGCCGGACAAGGATCTGCCTGAGCCGGATTCGCCCCTGGTGAATGAGTCGCTGCGCGAGGAGATCGAGAACGCACTCAACTCGCTTGACAAGCGCGAGGCGGAAGTTCTGCGGCTTTTCTTCGGCATCGGCCAGTACCGTCCGCTCACGTTGGGCGAGATCGGGGAGGTCATGAATCTGAGCCGGGAGCGGATTCGGCAGATCAAGGATCGCGCGCTGCGTCGGTTGCGGCACATTTCGCGCAGCGAAAAGCTCCGCCCCTATTTGGGATAATCGAGCGCACCCAGGCGCCATCGCGTCCGGGTGCGCTGTCACAATGAGTCAGTCTCTGATCGAACAGGTGCGCATGGCCGGCGTCGTGGGGGCTGGAGGAGCCGGCTTTCCTACGCATATCAAGCTGGGCGCCCGCTGCGAGGTGGTCATCGCCAACGGCGCAGAGTGCGAGCCACTGTTGCAGTGCGACCAGCAGATCATGACCGTATTTGCCGACCGTGTGCTCCTGGGGTTGGAGCTGGCGATGAAGGCCACCGGCGCGCAAGAGGGGGTGGTGGCCGTCAAAGGCAAGTACCGCAGCGCCATTGACGCAGTGCAGCGGGCGCTGTCCAAATCTGCACGCCACATCCGCATCCACACCCTCCAGGATCACTACCCCGCAGGCGATGAGCAGGTGCTGGTGTACGAAGTGCTCGGCCGCGTCGTCCCCCCAGGCAAGCTGCCGATCCATGTGGGGGCCCTGGTGCAGAACGTGCACACGCTCCTGCACGTGGCCGACGCTGCCGAAGGGCGGCCGGTGGTCGATCGCTTTGTCTCCGTGCTCGGCGAGGTGCGGCAGCCGCAAACTCTCCGCCTGCCCGTAGGCACGCCGGTGGCCACGGCTATTGAGCTGTGCGGTGGGGCAACCTGTACACCGTTCGCAGTGGTACGGGGTGGCCCAATGATGGGCACTGTCGTCGCCCTTACCGATGCCATTACCAAGGCTACCACCGGCCTCTATGTGCTCCCCCTGGATCACCCTGTGGTGCTCAGCAAACAGACCCCCCTCGCGCATTCGTTAGCCAGGGCCAAGTCGGTGTGCGAACAGTGCTCCTTGTGTACGCAGTACTGTCCTCGCTACCTGTTAGGGCACGAACTTTTTCCGCACAAGATCATGCAAGGAATCGGCTATGCCTCGGGCGTGACGGCCGCCGTCATTACCGGGGCTTTGTTATGTTGCGAATGCGGCCTTTGCGGCAATCTGTTCGCTTGTCCCATGGGCCTTTCCCCGGACCGTTACAATGCGCAGCTAAAAGTGCAGATGCGCTCGCGCGGGGTTGCGCAGCCAGGTTTTGGCTCTTCGCCACGACCACGTGCGGACCGCTCTGCACGGCGGGTGCCGGTGGAGACATTGGTGCGCCGCTTGGGGTTGGAGCGATATCAGCGTCCCGCCCCACTGCGCGAGGAGACACAAACCGTGCCGCAGGTAGTGATGGCCCTGACGCAGGGTGTAGGCGCTCCGGCGCGACCTGTGGTACGAGTTGGGCAAAAGGTGCGCAAGGGGGAGCTGATTGCCGACAGCGCCCCAGGCACCCCTTCGGCATGTCTCCATGCCAGCATCAGTGGCACGGTCACGAAGGTCAGCCCGAACAGCATCGCCATCGAGGGGTAGGGAGAGATGCGCGCGCAGCCAACAGGACAACGCCCGATCTTGGGAGCCCACGTCTCCATCGCCGGCGGATTGCACAAGGCTCCAGCGCGCGGCTTGGCCATCGGCTGTGACGCCATCCAGATATTCAGCAAGAACCAGGTGCAGTGGAAAGCGCCGCCCTTGACCGAAGAGGAAGTTGCCGCCTTCAAGAGAGAGTTTCAGCAGTCAGGGCTGGCCTGTGTGGTGGTACACGATTCGTACCTGATCAATCTGGCGAGCCCGGAAGAGAAGGTGCGCACCCGCTCTCTTGAGGGGCTGGTGTGTGAGCTTGTGCGAGCCGAACAGATCGGTGCTCCGTATCTGGTCATGCACCCCGGCGCGCACATGGGTGAAGGCGAGGAGGAGGGCCTGCGGCGTATCGCGGAGGGAGTCACCCATGCGCTGCAGCTCAGCGGCACGCGCGAGGTGATGGTGCTGTACGAAACCACCGCTGGCCAAGGTTCCGTGCTGGGGTACACGTTCGAGCAGCTTGCCGCGCTGCGGGAAATGACTACACCCAGCTCACGCGTGGGCATCTGTCTGGATACCTGCCATGCTTTTGCCAGCGGCTACGAGCTCCGCACCCGCGAAGGCCTTGATGCGACCCTGGCTTCGTTTGACCACCTCATCGGTCTGTCGCACCTGCGAGTGGTGCACTTGAACGACTCGAAAAAGGGCCTGGGGAGCCGGATCGACAGGCACGAGCACATCGGTAAAGGCGAGATAGGCCTGGAGGGATTCCGGCTGCTGCTCACGGAGCAAAGGCTGTGGCACGTCCCGATGCTCTTGGAGACACCGGGGGAGGAGGAAGATTTTGCCGCAAATCTCCGCACTCTTCGTGGCCTTCTCCAATGAGAGGGTGGGGAAGGAGATAGGGGAATGCTTCACATAGAGGACAAACTCACTAAAGAGGTGACCACATCATGAGACCGATCTACATGGATCATCACGCCACCACGCCCCTGCTGCCGGAGGTGCTGGAGGCGATGATGCCCTACTTGACCGAGGAGTTTGGCAATCCATCCAGCACGACCCACGTGTACGGCACGGTGGCCCGGACGGCTGTGGAGAAAGCCCGAGAACAGGTGGCGGCGCTGGTGGGAGCAGCCTCACCTGAAGAGATCATCTTTACCAGCGGCGCCACAGAGTCGGACAACTTGGCGCTGAAAGGGGTGGCGCACCAACTGGCGGGCAAGGGCAGACGCATCATCACCATTGCGACCGAGCACAAGGCCGTTTTGGACACGGCTAAGAAGCTACAGAAAGAGGGCTTTGAGGTCGTCTTTGCCCCCATCGACGAACACGGAGTGGTGAACCTCGATGCCCTTCGCGAGCTCATGGACAATACGACCATCCTGGTGAGCATCCAGTACGCGAACAGTGAAATAGGCACCCTCTAGCCGATCGCCGCCATTGGTGAGCTGGCCAAAGAACGGGGCATCTTGTTCCACTCCGACGCAGTCCAGGCGTTGGCGCGCGTGCCAGTTGATGTGCAGAAGGAGCACATTGACCTGCTGTCCATTTCCGGCCACAAGATCTATGGCCCTAAGGGGGTGGGGGCGCTCTACATCCGCAAAGGGGTAAAGCTTGTGGCGCAAATGGATGGTGGTGGGCATGAACGCGGCTATCGCTCTGGAACTCTCAATGTTCCCGGCATCGTTGGTTTGGGCAAGGCGGCGGAGATCGGTAAGCGGGATTTGCAGAAGGAAGCGGCTCGTTTGGTCGAGCTGCGGGAGAGGTTGCGCAAGGGCATCGAGGCGTCGCTGGACTATGTGAGACTCAACGGTCATCCCACACAGCGGCTGCCGAACAACC
>JBBIKH010000074.1:0-6890 GCA_037445575.1 bacterium | reverse complement strand
AGCTTTGCCTTTGTGGAGGGTGAATCGCTGATCCTGTCGCTGAAGGAGTTCGCCCTCTCCACCGGATCGGCCTGCACCTCAGCCTCGCTGCAGTCGTCGTACGTGTTGCGCGCAATCGGGGTTCCTGAGTCATTGGCCCACTGTTCATTGCGCTTTGGGCTCGGGCGCAGCAACACTGCCGAGCACGTGGACTTGTTGGTGGAACGCCTCAAGAGCAGCGTCGCCAAACTCAGAGAGATGAGCCCGCTCTATGAGATGGCGAAAGAGGGAGTGGACATAGAATCGATCAGCTGGACTCCCCACCGGCATTGAGGCGTTTCTCTGGATATCGCAGGGAGAGGCGGAAAACTATGGACATTACGAGCGA
Source organism: bacterium (assembly GCA_037445575.1). Classification (GTDB taxonomy): domain Bacteria; phylum Zhuqueibacterota; class Zhuqueibacteria; order JANLFK01; family Oleimicrobiaceae; genus Oleimicrobium. Next base: position 6,523 of record JBBIKH010000074.1, on the reverse strand, counting down.
ATACACCGAGAAGGTTATGGACCATTACGAGCACCCGCGCAATGTGGGCGTGGTGGAGAACGCCAACGGCGTGGGCGTTGTGGGCAACCCCGCCTGTGGTGATGTTATGAAGCTCACCATCCGCGTCGAGGACAACCGCATTGTGGATGCAAAGTTCAAGACGTTTGGCTGTGGGGCGGCAATCGCCACCAGCTCCATGGTCACAGAGATGGTGAAAGGCAAGACCATCGATGAAGCTTTGGCCATCACCAATAGGACGGTGGCAGAGGCACTGGGCGGCTTGCCCAAGGTGAAGATGCACTGTTCCGTCTTGGCGGAAGACGCCCTGAAAGCGGCGATTGACGATTACCGCAAACGGCTTGCCGCCGGCGAGCAGGCTTGAGCGGGAGGTGTGCATGGACGAGCTAAAGTTGTACATGGTCTACTATCTTGGAGATTCACCTTGCTGGAATCTGCACGTGGCGCGTAGCGAGGAAGAGGCCATCATGCAGTGCTTCAACACCTCCAAGAAACCCAAGCCGCCCGGTGCAGCCGAGTGCAGTTGCCGCGCCGAAGAGGTGCGGATCGCCGGCTACAAGATCAAGGTGGAAAAGATCTAAAAAGCTGGGCGAAAGCCCACAAGCTTTCCCGGTCGCAAAGGTCACATCGAGGTCGGTGTGACCTTTTGTGCGTTGGGTGTGTCACCCAAAAAGCTGTTGCTATTTGACGGCAAGTTTGGTATCTTGTCTACCGCTGCGACGTCTGAGGTATTAACCCAGAGGTGCAAGTCCGTCAAGGTACCGGCAAGAGGATGGATATGATCAGGGTGATCAACATTTTCGAGCGTGCGGTGACCGTGGCCGTTGTGGTGATGATGATGGTCGCGATTGCCGCTGCCACCGTGGAGCTGGGAGTGATCCTGGTGCATGAGCTCCTCCGACCACCAACCATGTTACTGGACATCAAGGAGATGTTGGAGGTGTTTGGTTTCTTCCTGATGATTCTCATCGGTCTGGAGCTCTTGGCTACCGTGCGGGCCTACCTCCGCCAGGCGCGGTTGTGTGTGGAAGTGGTCTTTTTGGTGGCCATGATCGCCATAGCGCGAAAAGTCATTGTGCTCGACTACAAGGAAGTACCCCCGTTGATGCTTCTTGGCCTGGCCGCGCTCCTTCTGGCGCTCGCCGGAGGGTACGTGTTCCTCCGTCGGGAGCACCGAAGGTTACTCGCAAAGGAAGAAGAGGGCAGCGAACCGTGTGGCCCCTCTGGGACCTCTGAGACGAGTTGCGTTGACCAGATATGAGGAACAACAGGGCATGGGAAAGAAAACATCGCTGCACAGGTGGGTGCGCAGTGTTCGCACACGACTTTCAGCTCTGCGCGATTACCTGTTTATCACCATCGGCTCTTTCATAATGGCGCTTGGCGTCGGCGTGTTCTTGGTGGATGCGCACGTGGTTCCGGGTGGAGTAAGCGGCCTGTCGATGACCATCCACTACTTGTCCGGTGGCGCCATCCCGGTTGGGGCTCTGATGTGGCTTCTCAATGTGCCGCTCTACATCTGGGGGGTGCGCCAACTGGGGCCACAATTTGGAGCGAGGACGTTCTACGGCTTTTCCACCAACTCCCTGTTCATCGATCTGGTACGCGGGGATATCCCGGGTCTACGTCACATCCGCCTCCAGGACACAATGGCCATTCGCAACCTTCTGGAGCATGACTTCTTGTTCCTGGTCCTTTGCGGGGGTGTACTCCTGGGGATTGGCCTGGGTATCATTTTCAAGTTCAAGGGGAGCACTGCCGGCTCAGACATCGTCGCCGCAGTGCTGCAGCACACCCATGGCGTCAAGCCCGGGCAAGCGATCATGGCCATCGACTTTGCCGTGATCAGCCTGGCGGGGGTCGTGATCCATTGGTGTGGGCTGGCAGTTGCCAAACCGGCGCTGGTACTCACTCTATACGCCTTCTTTCTGCTGTTCGTATCTAGCCGACTGATCGACGTGATCCTGGACGGCATGGACTATGCCCGGTCTGCCCTTATTGTCTCGGAAAAGAGTGGCCAAGTAGCCGATGCCATCATGAATGGGCTCAGCCGGGGCGCCACTGCCCTGAAAGGGCGCGGACTGTATACCGGGCAAGATCGCGAGATCCTCTACACCGTGGTGAGTCGCAAGGAGATCAATCAGCTCATAGATATCGTGAAAGCTATTGATCCCCACTGTTTCATGATCATCAACAACGTGCACGAAGTGCTTGGCGAAGGCTTCCGGCGTCGGGCATAGCGACGTGCTTCCATGCGCACAACGGAGAGAAGTGGGTGGTGGACTTTTTTTCCTTCATCGCGCCCGTCTACGACCGGCTGATCCCCATTGCGGACCTCGGGGCACTTCGTCGGCACCTGAGACTCCCTTGCGATGGACTTCTCCTCGATTTGGGGGGCGGCACAGGCAGGATCTCCGCCCAATTTCGGGGTGACGTCCAGGGCGAGGTCGTCGTCGACAAGTCTTTTGCCATGGCGCGCCGGGTTCCCAGAGGACGGCGCGTGTGGGCAGTGGTGGCTGACGGGGCCCACCTTCCTTTTCGGCGCGCGGTGTTCGCCCGCGCATTGGTAGTCGATGCATTCCACCACTTCCGCCAGCAGGAGATGGTACTTGCGGAGCTTGCACGCGTGCTCAAAGTCGGCGGGCGTATCGTCATCGAAGAGCCGGATATTGACAAAGCCCTGGTCAAGTGCGTGGCTCTTGGGGAGAGGCTGCTGGGCATGGGGAGCCGTTTCCTGCCCGCAGCACGCCTTGCTGAGTTGATGGCAGCCCAGCTTCTCATCGTGGATACGGACCAGGGGAGAAACTTCGCCATGTGGGTCGTGGGGGAGAAGTTTCTGGGGCCGCCAAGTTCACCTCTTGCCGATAGGCTGCCCGCAACTTCCGAGGCGGCTCATCCACGCCGGGATCGCCACGGGAATACGCGGGCTGGGTGCACCTCTCCGCCAAGGGACGCAGGGCGGGAGGATCTCGGGTGAGGTTTTCCTGCGGATCCCTAGTCCGCAACGGATACCAAGAAGCGGGCGAGCTCAGAGGAGAGCAAACTATTTCCTTGTAGAAGAGGCGTGAGGCCCTTCGTCCGAGGATTGGTGCGAATCGGCGGTAAGGCCTCAAGGAGGGAGTCTGCCCGTCAGTTTTGCTTTGGGTGCGCAAGTCGACGGTGTGTAACGAGAGGGAGGAGCAATTGCCCATGAGCATGCCGTGCGAAGGACAGTGGCTGTGGGGTCTCGCTGCCATGTCGGTGCTGTTTTTGGGCTACGGTGGTATGGCGGAGGGGAGGCAGCGGGCAAAGGCCGACAACCTGGGTGCCGACATTGACCGTTTGTCTGCGGAGGTGGAGGAGCAGGTCATCAGCTGGCGTCGCGATTTTCATCGTTACCCTGAGCTCTCCAATCGGGAGTTCCGCACTGCAGGGGCTATCGCGGAGGCCCTACGCCGCATGGGCTTGGCGGTGCGGACGGGGGTAGCGCATACGGGCGTAGTGGGCGTGTTGGAAGGGAAAAGCGCCACGCCGGTGGTGGCACTGCGCGCCGATATGGATGCCCTGCCCGTGACCGAGGAGCTGGACTTGCCTTTTGCATCCCGGGTGCGGGCCACCTTTCGCGGCCAGGAAGTGGGGGTGATGCACGCCTGCGGGCACGACGCGCACATGGCCATGCTGCTGGGGGCAGCAGAGGTTCTGTCGCACCTGCGCGCCCGACTTCCCGGCACGGTCAAGTTCATCTTCCAGCCGGCAGAGGAGGGTGCGCCAGAAGGGGAAGAAGGGGGGGCAGCGCTGATGATCGCCGAAGGTGTGCTGGAGGACCCCAGGCCGGAAGCGATCTTTGGGCTGCATGTGTTCCCACTGCCTGCCGGCACCATCGCCTACTGTCCTGGGCCTGCTATGGCGGCAGTGGATGAGCTGCGCATCATCGTCAGGGGCCGTCAGACCCATGGCGCAGCCCCCTGGCGCGGCGTCGACCCGGTGGTGGTCAGCGCGCAGATCATCCTTGGCCTGCAGACCATTGTAAGCCGCCAAGTTGACCTTACCGAGGCACCAGCCATTGTCACGGTGGGCAGCATCCACGGTGGCGTGCGCAACAACATCATTCCCGACAAGGTCGAGCTCTGGGGCACGGTGCGCAGCTTCGGCGAACAGACGCGACGCGACCTTCACCATCGCATCACTCGCACGGCTACCGCCATCGCCGAGGCCGCCGGTGCCAAGGCCGAGGTGCAGATCATCAGTGGTTACCCGGTCCTGGTCAACGACCCGGAGCTGACCAGAGAGATGCTCCCCGTGCTGGAGCGGGTGTCAGCAAGCGGAAAGGCGCTGCAACTGCCCCCCAGGACCACAGCAGAGGATTTCGCCTACTATGCGCAGCAGATCCCAGGGCTGTTTTTCAACTTGGGCGTGGCACCTGTTGACGCGGACCCAGACACAGTGGCAGAAAACCATTCTCCGCGTTTTTTCGTGGACGAAAGTGCCTTGATCGTGGGCGTTCGCGCCCTGTCTCACTTGGCTGTAGCCTTCATACAGAAGCGGGCGAAGCCGTAGCCCCTGGCAGCAGTCCCGAAGGCATGCGGCGCTGCGCGGCAGGTCCAAGGCCACGTGCCGATTGTTGCGGGTGAAGGTCGGATCACGGAAGAGGCCAAGGCCTCGGGTGGGAAAAAGCGGTTGTTTGTCAAATTGTTTTTCTCTATATTTGGCCGCGCGTCGCCCGAAGAAGCAGGGTAGCGCCTGGCGAGGGGCGGGGGTACGATGCCGTTGGTGGACTAACTTGGGAGGAGGTTATGCAAGCAAAGGGCTATAACCCGTTTGAGACGGCACAGGCCCAGTTTGACAAGGTCGCTGGCATGCTGCAGTTGGATCAGGGGACAAGGGAGTTGCTGCGCAACACCCAGCGCGAGTACCATTTTAGCATCCCAGTGCGGATGGATTCAGGTGAGGTGAAGGTTTTCCGCGGTTTCCGCGTAGTGCACAATGACGCCCGAGGCCCGGCCAAAGGTGGGGTGCGCTTCCACCCGCAGGAGACGATCGACACCGTCCGCGCCCTGGCCATGTGGATGACCTGGAAGTGTGCTGTGGTGGACATCCCCCTTGGCGGCGGCAAAGGAGGGGTGGTCTGCGACCCCCACCACCTCAGCATGCGCGAACAAGAACAGCTCTGCCGCGGTTGGGTGCGACAAGTGGGGTGGGATATTGGCCCGGTGCGCGACGTGCCAGCACCTGATGTCTATACCAACCCCCAGCACATGGTCTGGATGATGGACGAGTACGAGACCATGCACGGCGGCAAGTATCCAGGGGTCATCACCGGTAAGCCGGTGGGCGTCGGCGGCTCACTGGGAAGAACCGAGGCGACCGGCTACGGGGTCATCTACACCGTGCGCGAGGCGCTCAAAGAACTAGGCATCGACATCAAAGGGACCACTGCCAGCTGTCAAGGATTCGGCAACGTGGCACAGTATGCCATCGATCTCTTCCAGCAACTGGGAGGAAAAGTCATCGCAGCCTCGTACTGGGACGAAACGGACAAGAAATCCTATACCTTCAGGCGCGAGTCTGGGCTGGACCTTAAGGAGTTGCTCCCCATCACCGACCGCATGGGGGCATTGGACAAGAAGAAGGCCCAGGAGCTTGGCTACGAAATACTCCCAGGCGAGGCGTGGATCGAGCAGGATGTGGACATCCTCATACCCGCTGCATTGGAAAACCAGATCAACGCCGCAACGGTGGGAAAAATTAGCAAGCGTGTCAAGCTCATCGCCGAGGGCGCCAACGGTCCCACCACTTTGGACGCGGACCGAGTCATTCAAGAAAGGGGGATCTTCCTCATCCCCGACTTTCTATGCAATGCCGGTGGCGTCACCTGCAGCTACTTTGAGCAAGTCCAGTGCAACACCAACTTTTTCTGGAGCAAAGAGGAAGTGTTGCACCGACTGGACGAGAAGATGACCACCGCCTTCCACGCGGTCTATGAGCTTGCCAAGCGGCGGAACCTGTATATGCGCGATGCGGCGTACGTGATTTCCATCGACCGGGTGGCCCAGGCAGCCAGGCTGCGCGGGTGGGTGTAGCGCCGGCGGAGCGCCACAGCGATTGTCGCACGTGCAAGCGAGAAGGTGTAATCCGGCCCTGCACCCTCGTTTGCAACGCGTAACGCATGGTAACGGGTGTTGATGCGAAGGCGTCCAAAGTGGACGCCTTCTGCATCGGGGGAGGGCTATTTTTCTCCGTTGCGCTTGCCGCGAAGATGTGCTATATTTACAGTGTGGATATACCAGGCCGCCGGTACGGGGGCGGCAGCGGCAATGTCTTATGTCGAGGATGACGCCATGGCAGATCACGACAAGCACATCGAAAACCTCATTCGTGAACTAAAGGAGCGCGAGAAGGAGCTCAACTGCCTGTATCGCATCGAGGGCGTGTTGGCCAATTCCAACAGCCAACTCGAGGAACTGTTGCAGCAGGTCGTGGAGGTGCTCCCTTCGGGCTGGCAATACCCGGAGCTCTGCCAGGCGGA
>JBBIKH010000073.1:0-14575 GCA_037445575.1 bacterium | reverse complement strand
ACTTCTCCGTCGATGGGTGAGACTGAGGGCAATACCCCGCCGTTCCCTGGCAGCCACTGGGTGCCAGTGCAGCCACCGTGGTTTTCCTTTTCTATGCCGAGCGTCCTCAAGAAGTCATACATGCTCGAGTCCTCCTTCAACTGTCCGCCAGCCTGCAGTGTCTGGCCCGCTCCCTGCATAGGGTGAGGGCAAGCTCCCTGAGCTTATAAGTATAGCAAAAATCCCTCTAAATGTCAAGCGCAAAGGGCCGCTCCCTTGGAGAGGTCACTTCAGTAAGGTAAAGTTGAGCGCTGCGCCCACGCCGAGGCTGGCGATGAGCATCACCGCGGTCGCCCGCAGCATGTCTTTCAGCCCAAGCTCCTTGAACATCACTATGAAGGTGGCCATGCACGGGAAATACATGGTCAGCACCACGCTGGCGATAACCACCTGCTTGGTGCTCATGGTCAGGGGAGCCAGCATACCCACCGCAACGTCTTTGCGCAGAAAGCCTACCATCATTGCCGCCACGGCCTCCTTGGGCAAGCCCCACAACCCCCTGACCACCGGGGCGGCGAACCAGCCAGCCACCTCGATGATACCGAACCGATAGAGTAGGTTCACGATGAGCACCCCAAGGAGGACGAAAGGGACTGCTTCCTGCAAGAACCAGCGCAACCGCAGGAGCAGCTTGCGCACCAACCCTGGCACATAGGGGAGCCGGTAAGGAGGAATCTCCACAAAGATCTCCGGGCTTTCCCCTTTAAGCAACAGATTCAATAGCAGGCCCAGCACCACGCCCACAGCGAAGAGGGTTCCAAACACCATGAGCAGTGCGGAAGTGCCCCTGCTGCCTACCAGGCCGATGATCACCGCGCTCTGGGCAGCACACGGCACGGCGATGGCCAGCAGAGCAGCGGCGATGAACCGCTCCCGCCGTGTCTCGAGTACCCGCGTGGCCATGACTCCAGGTACATTACAGCCAAATCCCAGGAGCAAAGGAACGATGGCCAGCCCGTGCAACCCGAGCCGGTGCATGATGTTGTCCAGCAACACGCTCAGGCGCGGCAGGTAACCAGAATCCTCCCCAATGCTCAGCATCAAGTAGAAACCGATCACATAAGGAAAGACCACCGCGAAATCCACAAACAAACCAGTGGTGAGCAGACCCAGTGACTGCAAAAAATCGATTCGGCCGTCGACGAGCCGGCCGACGAGCAGGTCGTGGATCAAACCACCTGACCCAAGAAGGTGCGACAACTGCATCATGAGCGGGCGCCAATAGTGCTCGAACAGCGGCTCCATGACCCCAGTCGCCAGCCCCTCGCCAATGAAGCGGACAATCCGGAAGGAGAGGTAGAGGACCACCAACCCCATGATGGTCCCGGAGAAGGGTTGCAAAGACGCGTCACTGAGCCTCTCCAACAGGGTGTGGTGGCGATGAGATACCTCTTGCACGGCGCGGACCACCTTCCCCACTTCGCCCCAGCGATCTTCCTCTCGAAACTGCCATGTACCAGGACGAGCCTCGGGCAATCGCTGCACGAGGGCTCGTATCCCTTCACCGGTGATAGCCACGGTGGGGGCCACGGGAACGCCTAAAGTCTTTTCCAGCAGCTCAGTATCAATCGCCACGCCGATGTGCTTGGCCTCGTCCCACATGTTGAGTGCCACCACCATCGGCAGCCCGCTCTCGAGCAGTTGGAGGGTGAGGTTGAGGTTGCGTTCCAGGTTCGTGGCATCCACGACGTTGATGACTACATCGGGGCGCTCTCCCTCCCTTTGGGCCTCTTCCAGCATCTGTACAGCAACCTTTTCGGCAGGGGACATGGGCTCCAACGAATAGGTGCCCGGCACGTCGATCACCTCGACGAGCTCGTCACCCATGCGCATGAGCCCCTTGGTATACTCGACGGTAGTGCCCGGGTAGTTGGAGGCGATAACGTGCGCGCCGGTAAGGCGAGAGAAAATCACGCTCTTGCCTACATTGGGGTTGCCCATGAGCAGGATGCGGCGGCGCCGCTGTGCGACCTTTTCGCTCATCGCCGGACAATGACCTTACGCGCCATACCAAAACCGATGGCATATTGACTTGCGCCCACGCGAAACGCTACCGGCCCCCGCAGCATCTGGCTGGCCACTTTGGTCACCATCACCCCAGGCTTCACCCCGAGCGTTTCCAATCTCCTTGCCACACCAGGGCCGCCCGTGATCCGCACCACCGTTCCGGTCTCGCCCGGCCGCATTTCCGTCAGGTCCACTTCAGCAGCGTTCTCCACATCATGGCTCATCCGTCGCCGCATCCACCTCCGACCCCAGCACCATCCGCGAGTCGTCCTCATCCTGTGCTTGAGCCACTCTATCATCGTCGCTTCGCGCACACACTCTACAAACCTCATCACTCGTTCCATCTTCCCAATGAGAAGCTTCCCCTCTCTGGCCGTGCGGGCATACAGCCAGCAAGCACGAGACTCCCGTCTTGCCCGGCTTTCGGCCGGTGCAATGATATAAAAAAAAAGGCACCTCTGCAAGGCCTTTCTCGGCAGGCCCTGCTTGCGCGAAGCAGTCACTGCGAGGATGGCTGCCCAAAATGCTCCAAGCAGCGGCTGCACTCCCCCTTTTGGCAGAGCGTCTTGAAAAGCTGGATGAGCCCCTGTTGTCGGCGCACGCTATCGACGGTCCGCTTGGCGTGAGGTCCAAACAGGCGTGCGGTCATCTCTTTGACGATGACATTGTCCGAAAGGAGGGCGGATTGGGCGTAGGCCTGGGCAAGCAGGGTGCGCAGCTGACCATCATCGGTCTCCTTGGCGTAGGCCATCAGGCAGGGGAAAACGACGTTGACCACCATGTCCGCTGCGCGTTCCGGGCCAAGGAGTTTGCCGCTTTCGGATATGGAGCCGCTCGTGGGGGGATCGAACCAGTAGTGAGTCCGCCAGAAATCGTCTGCGTCCACGGAAAGAACAGCACTCAGTTCTCGCCCGAGGGCCGATGGCCGGCGAACGTTGGCTTGCGCGATGCGCGCGAAGGCAGTTAGGAATCCCTGTTCGTGGAAGCGCACCACCAGCGCCGCCAACGCCGCGATGCGCCGCGTGGGAAAGTTCTGGGGACGCAGGCGGAAAAACAGCCACTCCTCCTTGCGCAGAGGGTCGATCTTACGCCGGTAAGGGAACCTCTCCCACTCTGCGGCAAGGGCCTCGACATAGCTGCGCATGGAAGGCTCCCCCTCGCCCAGGGCTGCAGGCGAAGGGAGTAGGCCAGCGGCGCCAAACAGGTAGGCTTGGGCACGGCGCAGGGCCGTCTCCGGTCCTGCCCCGCAAATGGCACGCCAAATCTCCGCGCAAGGGACGCGGTCGGCCAGCTTGCGAAAAGGGACCTGGTTCTTGGCGTAGCCGAGCGCCTCGGCCAAACCCCGGTAGATGATCTGGTCCCAGTCGTCCACCAGGCGCTCTTCCTGGAAGCGCATGGACTTCATGCTCAGGCGTTCGTCGCCAGCCAGCTCCACCAGGAGCAAGGCCCGCGCCTGACTCATCCGCTGGAGCGCGCAGCGCACCTCGGGCTCGGGCGAGCCGACAATACCCTCCTCGGCGAGCAGCTCGGCCGGTTTGGCAAGAAACTGGTCGAGGTTGAGCACGGGGATCTCCACCCCGTCCTCACGGGTGGTGCGCTCCTCAGGGTTCACATCCATCGTCACCACGTGGAGCACCACGCTGTTGTAGCGTGGGTCGCGGTGGTGGCCGTGGCGGTACCAGTCCACAGCAACCGGGTGGACCTCGATGTCGCCACAGCACATGCGGCCGCCGATGACGAGCGTGGCGTTGAGGAAATCCGGTCCTGCGTCCGGGTTCCGCGTTCCCCTGAACACGATCTCCACCGGCCGCCCATCCACCGTCTGCAGACGGCGATGAGCAAGATCTTCGTCGTCCCAGAGCTGATAGAGAAACCGCTCGGGGGCGGGCTCCTCGATCTTCATAGCACCCCCTCATTGCACAAAGGTTCAGAACTTTTTCATAGCCTGTCGCCAACAGGCCAGTGCCGTCACATTTCTGTCCTGCGCCTGTGAGGCTCCCGGAATATGTCCTACCCCTCCAGCCGGCGCTGAGGAGACCTTTTTCGTCTGCCCCCGTTGCCATAAGGCAAAACGAAGAAATGACCAAGGCCAACGCGGCGGTTGAGCTCGTTGAACGTTTGGCGAACCAGAATCGCCGTGGGTACCGCCTCCTTCTCGCGCACGCGACGCAGCAGCGCAAACCCCGGAAAGCGCAGAAGGGAAGTGAGCACGAAGAGAATTTGGTAGTTGCCAAACGACATTCCCACCACCTCGAGCCTGACGTTGCTCAAGCGCAAAGCGAGCCATCCCCCGAACGTGATTGCCAAGAAGTTCATCACGCCACTCCACGCAGAGTAGGCGGCCATGTACCCGGGTCTCCCCTTCTTAGGAAGGGCTGCCAGAGCCAGGCTGAAAATGGCCAGATTGAAACCCGACCAAAACAAGCCCGCCAGGACCGCGTTGACCCAAATAGGCCACGTCACCCCTTGGGGGCAAAACGCATAGTAGAGCGGCAAGTGAAGAATGGCAATCTCGCATATGGTGAGGACAGGCTTGTGGCCGAACCTGTCAATCAGCCTGCCCCAAAAGGGTTGGCTGACGATGGTCATCACCGCCGTCACGATGTTGAGGTAGGCAATCTCCTTGAAAGTCCAGCCGAGGTTCTTGAGCAGATGGGCAGCGAAAAACGGCGTGGAGATGCCCACCGCAAACAACCAATACAGGTAGAACGCAAGGATGCGTCGGTAACCGGGATCGCGCAATGGCCGCGCCACGTACTCAGCCAGCGGCGGCATCTTCTCGGCTCGATAGGGCGGCTCTGGCTGCTGACGGATATAGTGAAAGGCGACGGCAGCCGCCACCACGGAGATGAGCTGGATGGCAAGAAACCCTGCATACTCATTCCCCTTGCCCCTGGCAAAGTCCAGAACCAGCCCAGCAAGGATACTGGCCCCCATGGTTACGATCCCCACTACGCGATTGCGCAGGCCGAAGTAGCGACCCCTAATCTCCTTGGGGACGAGGTCTCCCATCCAGGTCAGCCACGCCGGCGCCGCCAGGTTTTGCAGAAGCATGCCAAAGCCGTACAGGCAAAGGAAGAAGGCGATGGCGTCGTTGCGAAAGAACAGAGGGAGAAAGGCGATGGGCAACCACATTAGCCTGCCCATAAACGAGCCCCAGGCGCAGATCACCTTGCGGCGTCCGGTACGCTCCACAAGCCGCGCCCCGAAAATCTGAAACAACTGCATCAGGAGCGGCACCGAGGTGATCAAGCCCAGCTGAAAGTCGTTGCTTCCCAGATAAAGGGCATACCCCGTGAGGAACGCGTTGCTCGTCATCACGATGTGCACAGTTGCCCATGAACCTTCGATCACCGAAATGCGGAGTCCACGCCGGGTCGCTTCGGGAGTAAGCCTGTCGCGTCCTCTTTGCCTCCTGAGGTGAGTCTTTGTGTCCTGCTCCACTTCGATTGTCAAGCACCGTCCTTCTGTGTTGTGTTTGCCCCCGCTGCCATTGACGCCAGCTCAAATTGGGTCCTTCCACGAGGCTAAGGGTCTGTCACAACCGTCATTCGGAGGCGGCAGCCATCAGCTCAGCCCCTACCCCTTCATCGGACAGGAAGACAAAACCATTCTCATCCAAAATCTGCCTGCCACCGTTCAAAGGACCAGAGATCTGCCCCAGTCGGGTCAGGGCCTCTGCCTTCTGTTGACCGCGCAGCAGCCGCGGCTGAAAAGCAACCTCTTTATAGTAGACCGAGACTGGAATCGCCCGCGCCAGCACGGGTGCCTTGTCGTTGAAGTAGACTTTCAGGATCATGCTCTCGCGGGAAGACTCGCTGCGCGAGCCGAAGACAAAATTCCCCAGGCCGTAAGCGATGAGGCGGCCGCGATAGACCTCTATACCTTGCAGCACATGGGCGTGGTGACCAAGGACCAGGTCAGCACCGAGGTCAATTGCCTTATGCGCCAATAGGCGTTGATAATCCTTGGGCATCGTGGCCAACTCCGCCCCCCAGTGAAAGGAAACAACCACATGGTCCGCCTGCGCGCGGCTTTGCCGGATCGCCTTCTCCATCCTCTGCTGGAACGGAAAGCACGTCCCCGCTCGATTGCGCGCGGCCCAGAACTCTTCCGGGAACGTTGTGGAAAATCCAAGAAAGGCCACGGTCTTGCTTCCGACGGTGAGCACCGCCGGTGTAGCAGCCGCAAAATCGTTGGCTCCTGCACCGCAGTGCGACAGCCCCAGCGAGTCCAGAGTCGCGATGGTGTCGAAAAGGCCCTCTTGGCCATAGTCCAAAATGTGGTTGTTTGCCAAGTTCAACACGTCAAAACCGGCATTGCGCAGCGCAACAGCCCACGCCGGGGGCACACGAAACGTGAAGGTCTTGGCAAAGGGGCTCCCGCGCGTGGTGAACGGTGCCTACAGATTGGAGATGGCAAGGTCAGCTGCCTGCAGAATGGCCCTGGTCGAATCAAAGGGGTAGTCGCAGCCTCGCTCCTGTATCGCCTGCAGGGCGGCACCGCCCATCATCACATCGCCCACGGCAGCAATGGAGATGACCGTGCGCTCGGGACCTACAGTACCAGGCCGGTCCACGCTCGCGCTGTCCTGTGCCCAGCAGAGCCCGGAACCCTGGTGTTCTCCTGCGGAGAGGCGCTCGCGCTTGCTACCACATTGGAGTACACAGAGCACGAGGGCCAGGCAGCCAAGACCGACTGTTCTCTGTAAGAAATGTGCCGTCATTCGCCTTCCCTAAAAAAGTACCCCATCGCTTGCAATGGGGCATCGCATCTTCTGGAAGTTGCTCACCAATTTGTTGCACCGCCTCACGCCGGGCTCCGGCACGCCCTGCAGGTGGGATCATTTGCGGTGAGCCACTCTTGGGCCACAGAAGAGGCCGCTGACCTGAGAACCGGCAATCTCGCCTACCCTGCGACCTCGTCGGTCTCCTCAGTAGCCTTTTTGTGCGCCGCGCTTCGCGATCGTCTGCGGGGAGTCTCGACTTGCTCCGTTGGCGGCTCCGGCGACTGGGTGGATGGCGCCGCCGCAGAGGACTTTTTCTTGCGCTCCTCTTGCTTTTGCTGCTTGACCGCCTCTATTTCGGCCTCTTTCTTGCGAAGCTTCTCTTCCAGCTCCTTGATGCGCGCTATCAATGACCCAACCTTGCCGTCGGAGGCCACCTGGCTCCGCGGGTCCTGCGACAAGAGCTCGTAGACCCTGCCCCCCAGTTCCCCGAAGAGACGGTTGATGCTATGCTTTATGGCGGCGACGTCCACCTTGAGCCGCCCGATCCTTGTGTACTCCTCGGTGTAATCGGCTACGGTCTCCAGACCCTCCTTGAGGCTCTTGCGAATATCCTCCCACAACGATCCCATGACTTTCACCTCCCTAGGCTGTAACTGGTGCTCGGTGCAGCCGCTAACCTACCGCAGCAGCACCAGTTTGCGAACATCTGTGAACCGGCCGGCCTGTAGCCGGCAGAAATAGACCCCACTACCCAATGCCTCTCCGTGGTCATTGCGACCATCCCACACCACATGCGTTCGCCCGCCCCTCATCGTTCGCACCTGCCGGCCCCGCGCGTCAAAGAAGCGGAGCACAATGTTGGAGGGCACCTGGTCGTTGGGGAACTCGTACCTGATCACCGTGCTGTGGACGAACGGGTTGGGGTACCCTGGCAGCAAGCGAAAGGCAACAGGGGGCTGCCCCTCCTGGGGCGGAAGCGCGATGATTGCGTTTGCCCAGATCTTGCCATACCCCCATGCATCATTGGGGACGGTACCGGTGAAGGCATCCTTGCGGGCGGAATCTTGCAGCATTTGCCTGATCTGCACGCAGGTGAGCGCAGAGTCGCGCTGCAGGGCCAACGCCACAAGGCCCGCCACGTGCGGGGCAGCCATGCTGGTGCCTTGCCCAATGCCGTGCACTCCGTCGGGGAGCACAAGGCCGTTGGGAAACTGGCTGCTGCCGGTGTGAAACATGCTTGTCGCCTGCGTGGGGTCGGCGTCGGCGGAGAGGGCGGCGCCGATCTTCTCGCCTGGCGCCGCGATTTCCGGCTTGGTCCGGCCGTCGCGCGTCGGCCCAGGGCTGGAAAAGTCCGACAACTCGCCGTCCCGCTTGTTGCTCAGGCCTGGACTGGTGAGTGTGTTTCCGTCCAAGTCCACCCACGTCCGTTTGGTGATGTAGGAGCCCACGGTGATGGCATACTGCGCGGTGCCGGGGATTCCCACCTTCATCGTCTGATCCACGTGGTCCACAAAACGCGCTTCCATGGAGGAGGCCGCTATCCAGCCGTCGAACCGCCCGGAGCTGCCGCTCAGAATCACCTCCCATGTTCCGGCAGCCGGTTCTGAGCCCGCGGTGCGGTCGTACACTTGGATGAGCAACTCCTTGTCGCCGTTGCGCTGGTCCACACCGCCGTGGGCGTTGTCGATATAGAGGAAGCCCTCATTGGTGTTCTCGTAGAAGAGGCGACCGCTGGCGAAGGGGCCGTAGGTTCTTCCCCCCGGCGTTTTCAACTTGACGGACATCGTGCTGAATCCCGAGTACCAGATGTCCAACACCAGGTAATCATCCTGGGTGCCGCTGTTCTTGTCATAGGCAGCGATTTCGGTCCTCACGGTGACACTGCTAGTGGAGCCGCCGAGGGTGCCGCTGGTGTGAATATCCTCCTGTCCGTCGTTGCCCGCCGCAACCACCACTGCTCGACCGCGACGTCCTGGTCCTACCAGCTGGTCGATGGCTTGTTCGGCCGCATCGGTACCATCGTGTGCGCCCCACTGGGAGCCGAGGCTCAGGTTGACCACGTAGGGCATGCCCAGTTCGCTGGCCTTGGTGTGGACAAAGTGAAGGGCGTTGATTTGGTCATCATCTCCTATTTTGTCGGCAGCGTCAGTGCGGGTGCCTTTGACGACGATGAAGGTCGCCTCCGGTGCAACGCCCACGTACTGTCCGGATGGCTGCTTGCGGCCTGTGGCCCGTCCGTTGCCTCCTGCGCAGCTTGCGACGTGCGTCCCGTGCCCAACCGCATCCTTGTGTGGCAGCGGCGCTCCGCCGGAGAGGGCTGCATTGATCTCCTCCTCCGTGTACAGAGTGCCGCCGTAGTCATCCGGGCCGTCCAGCCGACCATCTCCGTTCACATCCCCAGGGTCACTAAAGTCCAACAGGTACTTGATGCGCGTGGCGCCGTTGCTCTTTCGAAAGTCGGCGTGGCGCCAGTCGATGCCGGTGTCCACCACCCCTAAGATGACGTTCCTACCGCTGAGGCCGGTGCTACTGCGCAAAGCCACCGCGCCGATTTCCGGAACGCTGCGGTCCAAACAGAGCTTGCGGGCCTTGGGGGCCTGGACATAGACGACTTCCTCCAGCGCAACCAGCGCGAGTAGCTGCTCTTCGGTGACCAGGGCAGTAGCGATGTTCCCCACCACTGCCTGCACGTCTACCCCCATCGCCTGCACCGGCGACAGGTCACCCCGCACCTGAAGCAGTACGCGGAGGTACTGACCAGGACCCGCTTTCGCGAGCACAGTCCCTGGCACCGGCCCTGTGTCCACTAACTCCGGGTGCATCACCACCATGCGTAAGCATGGATCGAGCTTTGCGCGCTGCGACTCTGACAAGTCGGCAGCACCGCCCATATTGACCCAGCTCAAGCCCACCACTGCCCAGATAACGCCCATGCGAACGCGCATTCTCGACCTCCAGTTGCAGGGCTGGCCCCGGTCCGGAAATCTGCCTTTCCTATCCAGGCGCCTGCTTTTGCCTCAAACATAGCAAAAACCAAAGGTGCGCACAAGGGGAAAATGTCGGCTGATTGGTTCAGTTCTGGCGAGACGCGCACATCGCCCCGCTTGGTACCACTTTCCGCTCAGGGCACCCACGAGGGGTACTCATTTGTGTGATCCCCGAAGGTGATACGCTCGAGGTTGGAGCCGTCGCTGTTCATGATGACCAGGTGGTCACCGCGGCCGAACAGGATCTGTGCGCCGTCCCCGGACCAGGCAGGGTGCCAGTCGCTGACCCCGGTTGTAAGCCTGCTGGCCACCAGTGTTGCCAGGTCCAAGACCCAGATTTCGTCCACTCCGCTCAGCTGCACGCGGACGAAGGCGAGCAGCTCATCGTCCGGCGACAAGGCGGGGTGCTTGATGATCGCCTCGTTCACAGGCACATCGAGGGTGTACAACAAGGTACGGGAGCGCGAGGGAAGGTCCAGACGATAGAGGGCGGCATGGTGAGCAGTGTCCACACTGACATAGATGAAGGATCGGCCGTGGGAAAACCAGGCCACACGCGTATGGATCGAGTCGCTTACGTCCACCACGTGCCTGGCCGAGTCGGTAGCCAGCTCCGCCACCCAGATTGACGACCGCTGATCGCGGTTAGACCAGAAGGCCACCTGCTGGTCGTCCGGCGACCAGGTGGGGTAGCTGTCGTCGTATTCGGAGGGTGACAGTCGCCGCCACGAGGTCGTAGCCACGTCCATGACATAAAGCTGCCAGTTGTAGCCCCAAAAGGTGCTCGCCGGGATGAAATAGCTGAACGCCGCGCGCGTGGCATCGTGCGACAGGGCAAAGTTGGCAGGTACATACGTGCCAAAATAGGCAATGGCCTGCAGTTGACGCTTCTCCGCATCCAGGAGCATCAGGTAGTACTCCCCTGGCCAATCGTGAAGTGTACGCCGGAAAAGGATCTTGCCCGAAAGCCTGTCGAAAGGGATCTTTGCCACTTCGTCCTTGGACACCACCTCGGGCTCAGTGGGGATGTGCTCGCAGGCGACAACAGCAAGCGCAACCAGGATCACGACCTGTGCCGCCCAGCAATGCCAACGACGGCTGTTCATCTTTTTCCTCCCTGCGGTCCACCCTCGGGCGGACCGCTCATGCTCGCATCCGGCAGGTTAGTCCGATCCTATCCTGCTCCGGCGCCGCCGTTCCTTCCACCACGTGAAGATGCCGATGCCGAGCAGCACCGCCATCACCAACGCAGAAAGCACAGCCTCCAGGCTGTTCCCTTCCTGCACTCCATCAACAAGCAGGCCAAAGGCCACAAAGAACGCGATCAGACCAATCCCCTCTACGATCCACGACACAACAGCTGCCTTGTTCACCGACCAGTCCCTCCTTGCGCAAGCTAAGTTCGCCTAGTTGAGAAGCCCCTCTTCGCCTCGACGAAGGCCCCGCAGAAAGACATAGAGCTACCCGCAAGCGGCAACCACCAGCGCAGTCGCCACTATTGCTGCCGTTTCGGCGCGTAGCCGTCTGGTTCCGAGGCTCACAGGCACGAACCCGCGGCTCCTGGCCAGATCCACCTCCTCGGAGGTGAATCCACCCTCTGGGCCCACTACTACCACCACCTGCGGGACATCATTCCGCTCAACTCTCTTAAGAAGGCTCGCCAACGGTGCAGCGTCCTCGCCCTCATGGGCCAGCAGGCGGAGGACCGAAGAAGGGAATGCATCCACGGCCTCCGCGAATGACACCGGCTGTGCAACCTCCGGCCACACTGAGCGACCGCACTGCTTCATAGCCGCGAGCGCGACCCTTTGCCACCGCTGCAGGCGATCTGAGGCCCATGGCTGCGTCCGTGTTGCGCGCACCGGGATGAACATACTGACGCCGAGTTCCGTGCATTTCTCCACGAGCAGATCAAAGCGTTCCCCGCGCAGAGGCGAGGCGGCAATCGTCAGATGCACGCGCGGCTCGCCGTAGCGCTCCCAGCGCTGGAGGATCTTTGCCTCCGCCCGATCCGGCTCGATGCGCAGTAGCTCACACGCAAAGCAATGCCCCAGTCCATCCACCGCAAGAAACCGCTGGCCATCGCGGGCACGATGCAATACCCGCAGAAGGTGCCACTCTTGGTCCACGATGAAGATTCGATCAGCCCGCACATCTGTCGGCCTTACGTAGAAAAAGTCCGCATGGGCTCCCTGGCGCACGCCCTTCCTCCACCGAGCGCTAGAAGACCCCCAAGTCCACGATAGCCTCCCCCCTTAGGTTGCCGTCCCACGCATACTCGACCCTCAGCACGTAGCCGTAGGGCAGGTGGAAATGGACTCCTGCACCAAAGCCACGCCACCAAACACGGTGCCCCGAGTCCCCACGGAACCACGCGCTCCCGGCTTCGCAGAATATGCCCGCGTTCACCCCGAACTTGAGGTTGCGACCATAGTCATGAAGCAGGCCCTCGGCCGCGGCAAGTTGGAAATAGGTCACTGGCAGGAGCGTAAAGCGCAGCTCGCTGGCCACTATGACCCTGCTATCTCCTTCTGCCACCTCGCGAAAATGTCCTCGGATCCGTTCCCCGTAGCCAAGGTAGAACCGGTCATAGGCGGGTACGTGCCCCTGTGCGCATGAGCCGCTGGCGCGCACGGCCAGAGACGTCCCCTTTGCCACAGACTGGTAGCGGCGCGCATCCACGCTCCACAGCACGTAGGGTGCCGCCCATCTGGGCAGGCCCACCCCTCGTACCTCTGCACTCACCCACCACCCTCGCCGCGGATACTCCCGCAGGTCGCGAGTGTCGTAGGAAGCAGAGACAGCGCCCTGCGGCGCCCGGTCCACCCCGTCTGCGCTTAGAGTTGCCCCGGGCAGAGGTTGATCAACCCGCACCTGCCGATACCCACCCGTCAGCGCCACGAAGGTGTGGTACCCGAAGCGTTGCCCGAGGGTGAAAAACACACCCTGTACCTCTTGCTCGTAACGAGGGAACTGCAAGCTCAAACTGCGCACCCGCTGTCGCAACGCCTCCAAGGTGACGAACATCCCTCCTCTGCCAAGGAGCCAGGGACTGGTAAATGAAAGCTGATACTCTGGATTGTACCCCCACCACACCGCCGTGCTTACCTGCTCGTTCCTGCCCCGGAGATTCATATGTTGCAAGCCAAAGCCATAGGAAAACTTGGACCAGTCTTTTTCATGGCGGTCCAGAATGGGAAAGGGGAAAAGGTACCAGCGCTCGCTTACTAGCACCACTATGACCACCCCCTCGTCGGTCTTGAGCGGCACGGCTTCTACCCTGGTAAAAAGCCCCAAACTCTCGATGCGCAGGCGGTCCAGCTCGAGCTGCTGAAGATCGAGACGGCTCGCCGCCGTTGTCTTCATCTCCCGCAGTATCACAAAGTCCCGCGTGTGGTGATTGCCGGAAACGACGATCTGTACAACACGCAGGCTGTCAGGATCAGTCGTCTGCCCCAGGCACGCAAGTGGCATCCAAAGCCCGGCCAACAACGCCAGCAACGCCACATGGCTGTCTTTCGCATCCCGCATCGCTCACAACGCACTCATCAAGCGCAGCGTGGTCCTCCATGAGCCGTCGCCGCCTCGTACCTGGCGCGCAAAATCGACGCGTACAATCCCGTCGGCGAGCAGGAGAGAGATCCCCGCATCGGCGAGCAATGTCAAGCCATTCAGGTCGCTCAGCAAGCTCTTCTTGGGCTTCTCTCGACCCCAGGCCGAACCCGCATCAAAGAACACTCCCAGAGAAAGCTGGCCATGTTCCGATCCCCTGCGCGGGAGAATTCTTCCCAGCAGGTCATCAAAGTAGTAGGCAGCGTTAAAGAGCGCCAGGTTTTGGCCAGTCTGGCACCTGTCACGGAAGGCCCGCAAGGTGCCAACTCCGCCCACGGTCATGAGGTGTTGGGGAGCGATGCTCCCCGCGCGGGCCCCCAACATGGTGCGCACCACCAGCCGCTGGCCGCCGAACGTCGGGCGAAAGTGAGTCAAGGACACGAACAGGCCGTCGGTAGAAAAGTCCTGCCAGGTCTTCTCGTAGATCGCCTGCACAAGAGTCCCTTCCATTGGCAAGAGGGGGCTGTCGCGCCAGTCCAGCTCCAGAATCAGCTTGAGGTTTTGCTCCCTGCCCGAAGCAATGGAAGGGTTGGGGGCAAAGCGCTTCTTGCCGCCGAAAAGGGCCCCGGCAAGCCCCTCCGCCTGCCCCATGTCCTGATACTCATAGGTGGCATACACTACTCTGGCAGTGTGGCGTCCGGCGAATCGTTCATTCGCGTAGACCTTCCACCCCTTGCGCCCGAAGTAGTCCATGAAGTCTTCCTTCAGTAGCAGTGCCGCCAGCGAGTTCTCCGTCCACCGCACCCTCCACCCATCATTAGAGGCGGTCTCCTCAAAATAGGCAGCGCCCAGCGTCAGCTGCTCCGCTTTGAGGAGACCCTGCTGCAAACCTACAGAGTAGCGCCACGTCTTGTTGTTGAACCCGTAGCCGGCCATCAACGGGAAACTGAGTCCTATCCGGCGGGTGGGACGGCAGGTCACCTGCGTGCCGAGAAACAGGCCTTCCACCCTGTTGTAGCGCACGGCCGGTGACACGGCGAGCGGTCTGTCCTCGCCAAAGAACTCCGGCGGATGCAATGAGGGAACCTCAAATTGCGCCCACACTTCCTCTCGGGCCGGAAGGCAGACCAGAGCTGCCGTCGCCAGCAGCAGAAGGGCCCTGGGCAGAGTCCGAGAGCTTGCGACTGTTCTTCCATCACTCATGGGGGTAAGCCCTCCTCATTCGCTTGTCCGTGCGCAGCGATAGGTTCGGGTTACTGCC
>JBBIKH010000072.1:0-14609 GCA_037445575.1 bacterium | reverse complement strand
CGCGACAGGAGGGCACGAAAGCGCGCAGGGATGCTGACTCGACCCTTCTGGTCAACCGAGACTCTACTATGCCCTTGGAACTCGGTGTAGAGGGGGAGCAGATGGCCATTTGTGTCTGCGCTGGGCATCACAGGGACCTCTAGTGGCAAATTTACCCATGGAGTCCTACCTGGTCCCAAATATAAGCAAAAGTTCCCTGCCAGTCAAGCAAAATCTCGCTTGGGGTAGGGAAATATTGAGTCTCTCCAGGCAGATGCACAGCCGTCATCGGGACGGCAGTCTGCGCAAGCTAACGTGCCGTGGCCTCATCTTTGTTCTTGCGAAGCTTCCTCCACTTTTCTGGGCTCCGCAAATAACGGCTGCTTGCAGTAGAAAACTACAATAGTTGGCCGAACTTGAACCAGTGGCCCCATCGCACTTGGCCCTAATTTTGCCCCTCTGCCGGCAAAGTGTCCGTCGCCGTAGCCTCTGAGCGTATTTTCGCCAGGTAGTGGCCGGAAAAGCGAACGCCTGTCTCAGGCTGATACGGGTTGGTCCTCCGGCGGAGATGGCAGAGGATACACCAAAGGGCACTCCGGGTGGCAATCGCAACAAGCGGAACAGGAGAGCTACAGATCATGCACCGAGGGCGGTCGCTCGCACGCGTGGCGTTGATAGGTACCCTGTGGTTACACTTCTTGGCGGGCCGCGGCATAGCTCAGACCCGCATCATGCCGGTCGGCAACTCAATTACCGACGGCGCTTATGGCAGCTCCGACGGTTTGGGCTTCCGCAACGATCTCTACGCGCGGCTCCGGGATGCCGGCCTGAGCTTTGACTTCGTCGGGGGCTCCGGCGCAGCGCCGTATGAGGGCCACTTCTTTGCCGGCGCCCGCATTGAGGAGTTCTATCCCGGTGGCTTCGGTACCGGCACCCGTGACATCACCTCGACTATGAACTCCTATGCGCCGGAGTACATACTCCTCCACCTCGGCACGAACAACATAAGTAACTCCGACACGCCGGCACCTTATTCCAACAACAATGGACAGACGTTCCTCAACACTGCCTCCGGAAAGTTGGCAGAGCTATTGGCGTACCTCGCCCGTTGGAAAACAGGGACGTACGGCTCGAGCCTACGAAAGATCATTCTCTGCAAGATCATCCCAAAGGTTGCTTATCTTGACCAGGTTGCCCTATTCAACCAAGAAGTTGGCAGGATCGTCAGCGATTCGGAACAGGGGAGAATTCCGACTATCCCTGCGGGCACGCTTTATCTGGTGGACCAGTACGCCCCGTTTGACGTAGCGACGATGATGTCGGCGGATGGCATCCACCCGAACGATGCCGGCTATAGCAAGATGGCGGATGTGTATTTCAACGCCCTGGCTTCTCTTCTCTATCCGGGTGACAACTTTAACCGAGCTACGCTGGGGCCCTACTGGACAGCTGATCCAGAGTACCGGATCCTCAACGATGAGCTCGTCAACACTGCGAGCGAGAACGCCTGGGGTCATCTTGCCGTCTATAATTTGGCCAGCAACGTGAACGACGTTTCCTTCCAGTGGGGAGCAGCGGCGTCACAGGAGGGGATAGACCAGGGGGGCTTTGCCCTCATGCTGAATTCCGCTTCGGTGAATGCGGATGGCTATCTGCTTTTCCGACGCACCAATGGCACCATCAGCTTGTGGACCATTGCCGGAGGTGTACCTGGTCACAGCGTTTCCTCTACGACGGGGAGTCAATCAGCCCCGCGCGCCGGAGATGTCATGCGGGTGCTGGTAAGCAGCAGTCCCTCTGGTCACCACTTTGACCTTTACATCAATGGCCGCTACGATGGGCGAGTAACCGACGCTGCCAAGGAAAAGGGAAACAGCTCCAGCAAGTACGCCGGCATCATGCTCAAGGGTGGCTTCAACACTGGCATCGACAACTTCTCCGCACGCACCACCCTGGACATCACACCGCCGGCGGCAGTCACGAACCTAGGCGTGGCCGGTCTCAGTTCCATGTCCGTGACGCTCACCTGGACCGCACCGGGCGACGACGGCACCTTGGGCAACGCGTCCTCCTATGTCATCAAGTATCTCGACCAGCCAATAACCGCAGCCAACTTTGCTTCGGCGGTAACCGTGGTCAACCCGCCGGTTCCCAAGCCAGCGGGTTCGGTGGAGACATTCGAGGTGCGGGGGCTCCTTTCCAACAAGACCTACTACTTTGCCCTCAAGGCGCTTGATGAGGCAGGAAACGTCAGCGACCTATCCAACGTCGTATCGGCTGTGACTCCCTCGCAACAGGCTCTTGCTACCTTCACTGACGATTTCGAACGGCAAGCCCTCGGCGCAAACTGGAGCGCCCACTCCGCTTACGCGATTGTCAATGGCGACTTGGCAAATACCTCGCCCACCTACGACTGGGGCTTTATGGCGGTGCTCAACAACCGCGAGAACCCGGTAGAAGCGGCCATCAAATGGGCCTCCGGAGCAGACGCGGCCGGCATCAGAGAGGGTGGCCTTGCCTTGATGCTCAATGCGCCCAGCCCTACTGCCAGCGGGTATCTCATCTGGAAAGCCGGGTCCTACGTTCGTCTGTGGACAATCACCTATGGCAATGTCGGTCAGACGGTGGCGAACGTGCAGGGCCTGTTGCCACAGCCAGGCGCTGGCGACGTATTCAAGGTCAAGATGTCGACTGATGCCTCTGGCCATCATTTCGATGTGTTTATCAATGACAGATTCGACGCGAGGGTCACGGACCCGAACAAGCTGCAAGGGAACGCGGCTACAAAGTACGCGGGGGTCTACCTCAAGGGTGGGCTGAACAATAACGTGGCTGAATTCTCGGTGGCGGTACCTGTCGGCGACCCATCGATCCTAGTGGTGGCCTCCGGCAATCAGCAGAGTGGCCCGGTGGGCAAGAGGCTTCCGTTGCCCTTGACCGCACAAGTTACTGACCGCAACGGCTATCCGGTTTCAGGGGTCTTTGTGGATTTCAAGGTCGCGGCCGGGCAAGGTTTCCTAAGCACCGACTCGGTGAGCTTTAACGGCTACCTTTGGGTAGAGGCGGAAGAGGGGATTCTCACTCCGCCGATGGAAAAAGCCTTTGACCCGAATGCTTCTGGTGGCGGCTACGTGCACGTGCCAGAGGGTACTGGGGTGAACGCGGGGAAGGTAACGTTCACTGTGTATTTGCCGGTGTCCGGCACCTTCTACCTGTGGGGGCGAGGGATTGGCACTTCAGGTACGTCCGATTCCTTTTGGTCCTACGCCGACGACGGCACCCCTGAAATTTTTAGCTTGCAGAACCAGGCGA
This sequence comes from bacterium, assembly GCA_037445575.1. Classification (GTDB taxonomy): domain Bacteria; phylum Zhuqueibacterota; class Zhuqueibacteria; order JANLFK01; family Oleimicrobiaceae; genus Oleimicrobium. The sequence goes on along the minus strand of JBBIKH010000072.1, from coordinate 11,318 downwards.
CCTGGGGCTGGCGCCGCCGTACCACGCCGCTGGCGCTCAGCGCGGGTGTGCACACCATCACCTTCGAGAATCGAGAGGACGGTTCGCTCCTGGACAAGATTCTGCTGACAAACGTAAGCACCTATACACCATCCGGGTTGGGCGGCAGCACCCCCCCTCTGACGAACATTTCCAACACCTCCGGCTTTGCCTATAGCTATCTGACTTTCGGGACACAGGCTGGCCAGGTCACGGTCAACGCAAGTGCGTCCTACAGGGGCACACCGCTGTCTGGCAGTCCTGCCCAGTTTGTCGCTTATGCCACCAGCGGCACTCCGACCACTTTTCGCTACGTATCCGGCAACGGGCAGACCGGGCGTGCAGGTCAGCCACTTGCGCAACCATTTGTAGTGGAGGCTCGCGACGCTTACAACAACCCTGTTAAGGACCTACCCGTTCTATTTGAGATCGTAGCGGGTAACGGCAGGCTGTCGGAAGAACAGCCGGTGTTTACTGATGCCTCCGGACGAGCTTCGACTGTACTCACGCTTGGCACCACGCAGTTCAGCAATGTGGTGCGTGCCTCATCGCCGGGCCTCGCCAGCGCTCCGATCGAGTTCACAGCTACCGCCACCTCCGGCATCCCCACACAAATGGAGTATGTGAGCGGCAACTACCAGACAGGAGTAGTGGGCGAACAGCTGCCTTCTCCTCTGGTGGTGCGGGTACTGGACAACACGAGCACGCCACTGCCAGGGTGGCCAGTGTTGTTCCGTATCCAGACGGGGGACGGTGCGTTGGATGGCGGCGTGGACAGCCTGTCGGTCTTGACCTCGGATCAGGGCCTGGCGCAGGCGTTGTGGACGTTGGGCACCCGCGGGGGGACGGCCAGTAACGTGGTGACCGCAGTGGCCAGACGTGCCGACAGCCTTCTCACCGGCGCGCCCATCTTGTTTCAAGCCTCGGCCACTGCAGGGCCGGCCCACAGCATCCGAATGGTCTCGGGGGACAACCAGTCCGCGCCCATCGGGTGGGATCTCGAACAGCCTCTCACCGTGTTAGTAACCGACCGGTACAGCAATCCTGTCGCCGGCTGCGCGGTCAGATTCGAGGTGACCGCGGGCACCGCCACCTTCGGGGGCAATAGCGTCCTGGAGGTTCCCTCGGACCAAAACGGTATCGCACAGGCGGTTTTGACCATGGGGAATGTGGTCGGGCAGGAGCAGCGGATCGAGGTGCGAGGAGCACGTCAGGCGTTGGTCGGTGAACCTGTGCTCTTCCAGGCCAGGGCCGCAGAAGGCGTTGCAAGCCACATCTACAAAGTCTCAGGCGACAACCAGAGCGCGACCGTAGGGACACAGCTTCCTCATCCGTTGGTGGTGCAGGTCAAAGATATCTTTGGCAATCTGCGGCCAGGCCACACCGTGCACTTTGCAGTGACTGCCGGTGATGCGCGCATCGCCGGCGCCACCAGCGCTGACGTCGTTACCGACCAGCAGGGTCTGGCTCAGGTCAACGTGACGGTAGGCACCACTGCAGGCGCCAACTTGTACAGCATTGCCGCCTCCTCGGAAGACATTCGCCGTAGGCCACTGGTGGGCTCGCCGATCCTCTTTAGCGCCTCTGCCACGCCCGGGCCTCCGGCGGAGCTCCAGAAGATCTCCGGGGACGGGCAGAGCGCACCGGTCAACACCGCCCTGGAACAGCCGCTGCGCGTGCGAGTCACCGACCAGTATGGCAACGGGGTGACTGGCGTAAACGTCCTGTTCCAGGTCACCTCTGGCGCTGGCGCCATCGAAGGCGTGCGCCAGAAAACAGTAACGGTCAACAGTCAAGGATACGCGCAGGTAATCTTTACCTTAGGTTCAGTGGCTGGTCGGGACAATGTAGTGCAGGCCAGCGTCATGATCGGCGGCCAGCACCTGGCAGGCTCGCCGGTCTCCTTTCAGGCCACGGCGCTTCCAGGGCCGGCTGCGGGCCTGGTCCGCGTCTCCGGTAACAACCAGACAGGGAGAGCCGGGAGCAGGTTGTCGCAGCCATTTGTGGTTCGGGTGCGCGATCAATGGGACAACTCAGTGCCCAACTTCCCGGTGCGCTTCACCGTGGCCGCCGGTGGTGGCACCATCGACAGCCTCTCGTTCAAAGACGTGCTGACCGATTCCTCAGGGCAGGCTGCAGCGTATCTCACTCTGGGCACGGCTGTGGGCACGTTCAACAACAAAGTGACCGTCACCGGTCAGGGGCTATCCGGCTCTGTGGACTTTTTCGCCTCAGCCACTGCTGACTTTCCGCATCGTCTCCTCCAGGTGTCTGGGGACGGACAGACCGCCATGGCCGGGACGCGGTTGCCCTCGCCCTTTGTGGTCAAGGTCGTAGACCGCTTTGATAACCCCATTGCCGCGCACAATGTGACCTTTACGGTGGTTCAAGGCGGCGGCACCATCGACGGGGTCACCCAACGCACCATCCCCACCGGCCAAACCGGCCTTGCTCAGGTTTACCTCACGCTGGGCACCAGCCCGGGGACGCAGGTAGTACAAGCGCGAGCTATGTTTGGCGACACGGAGTTGCAAGGCTCCCCGGCGGTCTTTACCGCCAACGCCACTGGTGCTCCGCCGGCCAGCATTGCCGAGCACTCAGGCAATCAACAGACAGGGGTGGTGGGCAACTTCCTCCCTTCGCCTTTGAAGGTCAAGGTAACAGACCAATACGGGCATCCGGTATCAGGTCACCCTGTAACGTTCACCGTCATGAGCGGCGGAGGCGCCCTGGGTTCGATGCAGCTCGCCTCTCTGACCGTGAGCACTGATGCAGCTGGTGTCGCCGAAGCCGCCTGGCGCCTGGGTCCATCCGCAGGCAGCAATAACAACATCGTCCACGCCACTGCCAGCTACCAGGGCACTGATCTGGCCGGCTCCCCGGTGGTGTTCACCGCCTCGGCGCGCACGTCCGCTGCCCGCACCCTCGTCTTGGAGGCCGGCAACAACCAGATTGGGGTGGTAGGCAAACCCTTGGCCGCCCAGCTGCAGGTGAAAGCGCTGGACGAAGGTGGCGCCCCGGTGGTAGGCCACCCGATCACCTTCCGCGTGCTCGCCGGCGGCGGCAGGCTCAACGGGGGCGACAGCACCGTGATTCGCACCACTGGCTCCGATGGTGTGGCAGCGGCCACACTGACCCTCGGGCCAGTAGCAGGCACGGCTAACAACGTGGTGCAAGCAAGTGCCACTGACGGTATTAACCCGCTGGCCGGCTCGCCTGTGACCTTTGTCGCAAGTGCGCAAGCCGATGCACCCAACCGGTGGACATCCACGATCGCCGCTACCAGCCCTGTGCCGGCAGATGGCGTAACACAGTCTTTCATCACCGTTACCCTGCGCGACACCTTCAACAACCCTGTCTCCGCCCGCATCGTGAGCATCCTCGTGTCAGGAAACGGCAATCTCATCACCCAGCCGACAGCCCCTACTGGGGCAGATGGCAGAGTGACAGCCGCATTGGCATCCACCAAAGCGGGGCAGAAGACAGTGCGCGCACGCGTGGAGACGGACAACCTTCTGCTTGCGGACTCGGCTGTGGTGACCTTCACCCCGCTTCCTGCCAGCAAGATCTCGTCCTATGCCGGCAACAACCAGGTGGCCAATGTCGGCACGGCTGTGAGCGAGTCGCTGGCAGTGCTCGTTACCGACAGAAACGACAACCCGGTGGGTGGCTACCAGGTGCAGTTTGTGGTGGTTTCCGGGGGCGGGCGTATCCTGGAACCGCAGCCCGTCACCAGCAATAGTGATGGCATCGCGCGGGTTACATTCATCGTCGGGCGAAATCCCGGGACCAACGTGGTGGAGGCATATGCGCTCCACCTGAGTGGCTCGCCGGTGCGTTTTCAATGCCAAAGCGTGGTGCCGGTGCCATCTGCCTTGCTGAAGATCTTTGGCGACAACCAGACGGGCCAGGTCAACACTGCTCTGCCGCAACCGTTCGCCGTGAAGGTGGTAGACAGCCAGGGCCGGCCAGTGTGGGGGGCTCCTGTGACCTTTGTGTGCACGACCACGCCTCCGGGCGAATGGCTTACAGCCCAACCGGACTCCACCGACGAGCGTGGTCTGGCAAGCGCAAGCTACCGACTCAGCACTCGCGCGGGCGTCAATAGCATACAGGTGACCACGCCCGGCGTCACCGGCTGGCTCTCGTTCACGGCTACCGGCACCGCAGGTCAGGCGTCAAAGATGACCCAGGAGCCCTACCGCACTGAAGGCACGGTAGGCGAGGTGTTGCTCGGTCCACTCAGTGTCAAAGTCGCCGACGCATACGGCAATCCTGTGGCCGGGCATCCGGTGGAATTCAGCGTGGTAAGTGGCCAAGGGGAGGTGCTGAACCAGCAGCCGGTCAGCTCAGACGCTTCGGTGATTCTCGGTACGACTGCTGGCCCAAACATTTTCAAGGCGCTTGCTCCCGGTCTGAGCGGCTCGCCAATCTACTTTGTGGTGAACGGCGAAGCTGGACCTGCCGCCTCCATGGCCAAACATGCGGGCGACGCCCAAACTGGCACGCCGACCATGCCGCTGCCAAAACCGCTGCAAGTGGTTTTGAAAGACCGTTACGGCAATCCGGTGCCGAACTCCACGGTGCTGTTCGTGGCAGCAACAGGCGGTGGGTCCTTTTTGGAAGAACAACCGGTGCTCAGCGACCAGCTGGGGATCGCATCAGCCACGTGGGTACTGGGGAACAACCTCGGGCTCCAAACCGCCTGGGCAGTGAAAAACGGAGTGAGTGGCTCACCGCTGGTGTTCCAGGCGACCGCCGTGGCAAATGACTTTCCGGTCATCACCATCTTGGGCGACACGACCTACTATGAAGGTGAACAAGTGCAGCTCCAGGTGCTGGTCTCCGATCCGAACGGCGATCCAACGACCCTGACTGTTAAGGATCTGCCCCCCGGGGCTGTGTTCGATGCTCCTACGAGAACGCTCAGCTGGGGCCCCTCTTACGAGCAGGCCGGAGTATACCGCGCGACCTTCACCGCCCAGGACGACAAGGGAGCCACGAGCGTGCGTACCGTGACGCTGACAATCTTGAACAAAAACCGGGCGCCGGTCATTCTCGCCTCCTCGCCCGCGGAAAAGGTGCTTTCCTTGGAGCGGGACCAGACCGCCCGCTTCACCCTTTCCGCCACCGACCCGGATGGCGATTCCTTGCACTTCCTCTGGAAGGTAGATGACATCACCTCCGGCCACGACAGCACCTATCTGCTGCTGGCCTCGCAGTGGTTCCCCGGCCACCATGTGGTCACAGGTTGCGTCTTCGATCAACAGGACAGCGCTTGCCGCAGTTGGACGGTGGACATCCGGTCGGCGATTGAGCTGGTCTCCTTCTCGGCCACGGCGGTACCTTACCAGGGCGTGACCATCTCCTGGAAAACGGGATTCGAGGTGGGCAATGCGGGATTTCAGGTCCAGCGCGGCCTCACCGCTGGTGGCCCCTACGAAACGTTGAACTCAACGCTGGTTGCCCCGCGCAACGACCGCACCTACACGTTCGTTGACGCCACAGCCAGAGCCGGCCAGACCTACTACTACCGCCTAGCGGATGTGGACCTCGCCGGCCGAGTTACCGTGCACCCGCCTGTCGCCGTCGCGGTGCCAGTGCCCAGCCAGTACCGGCTGAGCCAGAACTACCCGAATCCATTCAACCCGGTCACCACCATCCGCTACGAGCTCCCCAAGAGCGGGAGCGTGCGCCTTGAAGTGTTTGACATCCTCGGCAGAGTAGTGCGAACCCTGGTTGACCAAACGCAGGAGGCGGGCTACCACTCTATCAGCTGGGACGGCCGCAACGACATGGGCGAAGCGCTGAGCTCTGGCGTCTACTACCTGCGCATGGAGGCTGGCCAGTACCGGGCAGTGGTGAAAATGGCTCTGGTGAGGTAGAAGGGAAAAGAGCGCACAGCTTCTGCTGTCGGCACTTCTGGCGGCTGGGGTGCTCCCCGATTGGCTCGCAGTGCGTGCACCACTTGGGGATATGGCCTGGCGGTGAGGCAAAACCTCTGCGGGTGTCTGTCGAGAGCCACAGGGCGCTGAACCAGCTGCGCCCTGTGGGGAGGGCTCCACCCGCCTGCTGCATCCACGTGTTCCCTGCGCGGCGACACGCCAGTCTCCGTTGTGGCATGCTCTTCCCGCACGTAATGGGCCCCATCTGGACCAGAAAGGATGGCGCAATGCACAGCGGGCAGCCGGCGCCATCTGGTCGTGTTGGGTGCCACAAGCGCGGGAACCGCTGAGGGCACCGAGCTCAGGTGCTTGCAGTCTCTTTCCGATGGAACATCTCCCCTCCACACTGCCGTCAAACTTGCGCTTGACATTTCCCTGGCGTTGTTGTACATTGTTGCCGTCACGCGATCGTTGCTGCACCGCGGGCTGCTCCGCCTTCCTTCTTCTGTTATAGCAGAGACTGAGAGGAGCACCTGGTACATGACGCGCATCAAGTGGGCGGTATTGATGTTCGCAGGCTTGGCTTTCGGGGCGCGGGCGCAACAGGGTGGCCCCTGTGCCGATAGCATCTATGCCTGCCTGCGTCACTTGGCGGAGACCATCGGGCCGCGGCCCATGGGATCACCGGCAGAGAGAGCAGCCCTGGACTGGGTGCGGGCCACCTTTGTCCGTTTCGGTGCCGACTCAGCTTATCTCATGCCCTTTGCCAAAGTGCCGGAGGCGCGCAGCAACCTGAACACCACAAGCGGCAACGCCATCGGGCTGTTCCGCGGCGAAGTCGATTCTCTGCTGGTGGTAGGTGGCCATATCGATTCCTCTTCCCCGGAGGTGCCAGGGGCAAACGACAACGCCTCAGGCACCGCCACCGTCGTGGAGCTGGCAAGGGTGTGGAGCCAACGCCATCGGCGGTACGGCATGCTCTTTGTGGCATTTGGCGGCGAAGAGCGCGGACTGCTCGGCTCAACCTACTTCGTCAATCACTTTGCGGAGCTGGGAAAAGTGAAGCTCATGCTGTCGCTGGACATGAGCGGTGCGCGGGGCCCCATCGTACCCATGTTCGAGACCAAGAAGGCGCAGGCGCCAGCGTGGCTGGTGAGGGACGCCTTTGCGATCGACGCGAAGCTGGGCCATCATCTGCTCCGCTATCCAACCCACTTTTCCATCGTAAACAGCTTGGCAAATGGTGCCGGCTCCGAACACGAGCCTATCCTCACCCGGGGTATACCGTCGATAGCCTTCACGGTGGGGATGAACACTTCCCCCATTCACACACCGCACGACAAAGTCGACTTTATTGAGCGGAGCACATTGGGCCCTTACGCCCGCTTCGTGGACGAGCTCCTGACACATTACCAGCGCACGGGGGTTCCGGGGAGCAAAACGGGCCGCTTCATGCTCTGGCAGGTGAACAACCTCCCGATATTTGTCCCGTGGTGGGCAGTAGTGGGGGCAATGGCGATTGCGCTGGCGCTCGCGCCTGTTGCCCTGCTGGTGGAGCGCCGTCGCCGCCTGCATGTACCGCGGCGGCAGCGCGCGAGGCTCTTCTCTCTCAAGCTGCTAGTGCTTTGGGTAGCGGTAGTCTTGTGCGCCCAGGCCGGCGAAGCTCTGCTCCAGTGGCTGCTCGGTTTTCGTCACCCGTGGGTAACACACGTCTGGGCCTATGTGGGATACGCGGGGCTGTGGGCTCTGCTCGGCCTGTGGTTGTCGCTGCAGAGCACGCGCCTGTGGCGGTTCAGCGCCGACGCATACCTTTATGCGCGAGGCGCTTTGATACTGCTGACGCTCATGACGGGAGGCCTGTTGCTTGTAAGCGGGAGGCTGGCTTTCTATCCAGCCGTCTCTTTGCTGCTTATGGCGATGGGGATTCTTCTGCCAGCGCAGCCGCTGAGCGCACTGTGCTGTGTGGCAGCGCCCTTGCCTTTGTTCCGCCTGTTGCTTATGGAAACGCTCCCCATGGGGGCACGCATCTTGGCGCAGAGTGCGTATGCCGTGGACTCTTTTTGGCGCTCACTGGTCGTCACTGCGCTGCTGACGGTCATCTTGGCCGGTTGGCTCTTACCGGTTATCTACATTCTCGCCTATTCTGCCAGGGCCTTCCGGTGGGTCTCTCGAGCGGTCCGGATCGCCCGTTCGCCCGCATTCGGGGGCCTGCTCCTGGTAGCAGTGGCGGTTTATGGAGCGGTTCTGTCTCGACTTCCTGCTTACGACGCCATCTGGCGCCCCTTTGTGCGGGTGACTGCTGAATGCCGTTTGCCGCAGGGGAAGAGCATGCTCCGAGTGGCCAGCGACGAATACATGCATGGCTTCAAGCTTCAGGTGGATTCATTACGAAGGGATTACCGTAGGCGGGTGCACAAGGATTCGCTCGCCGTTCCTTTCCATGCTGACTGGATCGAGCTGCAAGGGGGCCAGACGCTGCGCACTGGCGTTGCCGACACTTTGGAAATCGACTGGCGCCTGCTCTCGACCCCTGTCCCGTACAATGTCACCATCCGGCTCAGGGCAGACAGCGGGAGAATCGACACCGTCGCCTCGGAGCTCGCCTTTCGCAAGGGCAAGAAGGAAGTGAGCTTTGCCTGGAGCGCCTGGCCAGAATTTCCCGTACCCGTCAACGCGACAGTGGTTGTCAATGGGGCCGGCCGACTGGTGCGGGAGGTGACGGCCACATACACCGAAATGCCTGTGCCGGTTGTTGTTGAGTCACCTTCGGCGCACGTGCTGTTGCGGACAAAGATTTCCTTGGAGGACACGCTGCACCTAGGGTCCATCTCGGGGAACACAAGGGAGTAACCAAAGGGGACCGATGCTGCCCTGGCGACCTCTACAACTAAGGGGGATGGCCGAAGAGGAGCTGAGCTCGCCGGTGCCCTCATGAAGTTCTTGCGTTTCACAGTCGGATGTGCTACATTACGCAGAGTAATTGGGGAAGCAAACAAATATCTGAGGGAGGAGAGATGAAAAGGCTAATCATTTCCTACGCCCCGTTCGCGGCTGCTGCCGTCATTCTCGCGCTGCTTGTGTCTTGTGCAGTGAATCCAGTTACCGGCAAGCGCGACTTTATGCTACTGACCGAAGCGGATGAGATCCAGCTTGGCAAGCAGACCGATGCCGAAGTCATAGCCACCTACGGCTTGGTGGAAAATCCGCGGCTCAATGCCTATGTGGATGATCTCGGGCAGCGTTTGGCGCGGGTGAGTCACCGGCCACAGCTGGCCTTCTCGTTCAAGGTCCTGGATTCGCCGGTGATCAACGCATTCGCCGTGCCGGGAGGCTTTGTGTACCTGACGCGCGGCATTTTGGCTTATCTCAACGATGAAGCCGAACTGGCCGGAGTCATGGGGCACGAAATCGGCCACGTGACGGCCCGTCACACGGCCAAGCAATACAGCAAGGCGATGGTCGCCAGCCTCGGGTTGGAAATCGGCCAGGGACTTTCCAGCGAGTTCCGCAAGTACGCACCCTATGTTGAGTTCGGCGTGGGGATGCTTTTCCTCAAGTTCAGCCGCGATGACGAGCGCCAGGCAGACGAGTTGGGCGTCACCTATTCCACCAAAGCCGGCTACGATGCAGCACATATGGCGAATCTCTTCGTCACCCTGGAGCGCCTCCAGCCCAGTTCTGCCCAAGGCCTGCCGGATTGGTTCTCCACCCACCCCAATCCGCCCTCACGCATCAAGAACATTCAGCAACTGGCAGCGCAATGGAAGAAAACGGTAGGCGCAGCCGACTACAAAGTGAACGCCGAGCAGTATCTGCGCACCATTGACGGCATCGTGTTTGGCGAGGACCCGCGTCAAGGCTATGTCGCCGACGGAGTGTTCTACCACCCCACCATGCGTTTCCAGTTTCCGGTGCCGCAGAACTGGAACGTGGTGAACACTCCGTCACAGGTACAGATGGTCTCGGCGCAGGAGGATGCGGTCATCCTCTTTATGCTGGCCAAAGAGGCCACTCCCCGGGCGGCAGCGGACAAGTTCGCGCAGGAGACAGGCGCCACGGTGCTCGAGTCCACCAGCCTGCAGATCAACGGCCTGCAAGCCCATCGCCTGGTGACAGATCTGGTCTCAGGCGAATCTCACCTCTCGGTGGTGTCATACTTCATCCAAAAGGGGAACACGGTATTTGTGTTTCACGGCTACACCCTGCAAGCGACCTTTGCGCAGTACCGGAGCTTGTTCCAGAGCGTCATGTCTCAGTTCCGTGAGCTCACCGACACGGCGCGCATCAACGTCAAACCGGCGATCCTGCGCATAAAGCCGGCACCTCGCCAGGGCACCTTGCGTGAGCTCCTCAGGGACTATGGGGTGGCAGAGGACAAGCTACCGGCCATGGCCGTGCTCAACGGCAGGGAACTGGAGGAGCTCCTGCCAGCAGGGACGCTGCTGAAGGTGGTGGAGAAGTAGAACCCCATAGGGGGAAAACAGAACGGGCGGGGCTTCTTGCTCCGCCCGTTTTCTTGTCACCAGCCTTGCTATGTCTGCCCGGGGGGCTCAGGGGATGGTCAAGCCTTGCACACGGTAGTTAAACTCATAGGAAAGCGCCCGGCTCCAGTCTTCGTCGAAGATAGTCTTGTAACGGGTCCCCTCCGGCGGACCGACCGGCTTGCCATAGGTAAAGAACCAGTTGACGATCGGGCTCCCGGTGAAGCCGAGAGCGATCCAATATCTCCCTGGCGATAGGAGCAGCCGGTCACCCGAAAAAGAAAAGTCCACCCAGCGGTAGCCTGGGCGAAGGGTAAGGTCACCCGCGGAGAGCATGTCGCTGGTGGCCAGATACATCCCAGGCTTCCCGTTGTCGTCCTTGTAAAGCTCCACCCACAGCGACCCCTCGCCTCCAAAGCGGTGCAGGGCAAGGCCCACGCTCCGAAGGCTCACCGGCTTGCTCAGCACGAACATCTGCGCATATTGTGCCGCCTGGGTGGTGACATACTCGGCGGTTTCGACCAAGAAGTTCTTGCGCATTTCAAAGGCATTCTCACCACCTGCAACCGCCGGCCCGCGAGCAGTCAAGAAGTCAACGCCCTCGGGATAGTTGAGATTGCCATACACGAACGGCACGGTGTAACGAAGCTGCTTCATCTCCTGCTCGGGAATGACCTTCGGCGGCGGGGGTGGAGGCGGCGCCTGGTAGGGCTTGAACACCGCCAGCACCTCGGGCAAAAAGAGCATATTGCGAGGGCCGTGCGGCTCCTTCTTGGCGTTCAGGACCACCTGGTCGTGTACGAACTCCGCCTCGATGCTCTCCTCAAACTGCGGCTGCCCCTCTGCTCCCTGCGACTTGGTCCAGCGGATGAGCCCGTCCTTGATAGTCTCCTCGTTGTCCACACCGACTTCTATGCGAATAAAGCGGTTGCTG
>JBBIKH010000071.1:0-14755 GCA_037445575.1 bacterium | reverse complement strand
GGCAAAAAGGAGCGCGATCCCGATCTTCATGATCGGGCATGTAACCAAGGAGGGCTACATCGCCGGACCCAAGACCCTCGAGCACATGGTGGATTGTCTGCTCCTGTTCGAGGGCGACCGAGACCATATGTACCGGGTTCTCCGCGCCGTGAAGAATAGGTTCGGCTCGACCCGAGAGATCGGCGTCTTTGAGATGACGGAGCGGGGCTTGGCCGAGGTGGCAAACCCATCGGCCTTTTTCTTGTCTGAGCGGCGAGGGGACGCAAGCGGCAGCGATGTGGGTTGCATCCTGGAGGGAACAAGGCCCATTCTCGTGGAGATCCAGGCCCTGGTTGCACCCACCAGCTACGGCGTGCCGCAGCGGACAAGCTCCGGCGTCGACCATCGCCGCGTTGCCCTGCTCCTTGCGGTCCTGGAAAAACGCGTGGGACTGCGCCTGGGAACCTTCGACGTGTTTGTGAACGTGGCTGGAGGGGTGCGCGTGGACGAACCGGCAGCAGACCTCGGCATTGCCGTGGCTATTGCCTCCAGCATGCAAAACAAGGTGGTAGACCCCCAGGCGATCGTCATAGGCGAAGTGGGACTGAGTGGAGAGATTCGCGCCGTTGCCCACCTTGACAAGCGGTTGGCCGAGGCACAGCGGATGGGCTTCCAACGGGCGGTCGTGCCCCAGTCAAGCCTAAAGGGCATCCGCCGCATGGCCGGCGTGCAGGTCGCAGGCGTCGAACGCTTGGAACAGGCGCTCAAGGAGTCGTTCACGTAGAGAGGCGAGTGCGCTTCACCGTCAAGAAGAAAGATCCCCGCTCGGCAGCGCGGGTAGGAGTGTTGGAGCTGGCACATGGCAAGGTGGATACTCCCGCCTTCATGCCTGTCGGCACCCAGGGCACAGTGAAGACGCTGTCGCCGGACGACCTGGTGGCGTGCGGTGCGCAGATCATCCTGGGCAACACCTACCACCTCTACCTTCGTCCAGGGGTAGAGCTGGTGCGCAAGGCAGGAGGCATCCAACGTTTCGCAGCCTGGCATCGGCCTGTGCTTACCGACAGCGGCGGCTACCAGGTGTTTAGCCTGGCCGAGCTGCGGAAGATCACCGACGAAGGCGTTCGTTTCCAGTCCCATCTCGATGGCTCATATCACTTCTTCACGCCCGAGCTGGTGGTGGAACTCCAGAGAGCACTGGGGCCGGACATCGCCATGGTGCTGGACGAATGCACACCCTACCCCTGTGATTGGAGTTATGCCAAGTCCTCCATGGACATGACCGTGCGCTGGGCAGAGAGGAGCAAGGCGCGATGGCAGCAGAGCGAGCCTCTCTTTGGCTACGAACAGACGCTGTTCGCCATCGTGCAAGGAAGCACCTATGAGGATCTGCGCGTGGAGTGCTGCCAGCGATTGGTGGCGCTGGAATTTGCAGGCTACGCCATCGGGGGACTTTCTGTGGGGGAACCCAAGTCGGCCCTCTACGACGTGGCGGGGCTTTGCGCACAGGCTCTGCCCGCAGATAAGCCCCGTTACCTAATGGGGGTTGGCAAGCCTGAAGATCTGATCCGGTGCGTGGCGCTGGGCATCGACCTCTTCGACTGCGTGATGCCCACGCGCAACGGACGAAACGGCACGGTGTTCACCCGCGAAGGGCCGCTGGTGGTTAAGAACGCCACGTGCAGCGAGGATTTTCGGCCCATCGATGAGAGCTGTGACTGCTACGCTTGTCGGACATTTAGCCGCGCCTACATCCGCCATCTGTTCCAGGCCGAGGAGATTCTGGCCCTTCGTCTGGCGACGATCCACAATCTCACCTTTTACCTGCGGCTGATGGCGGAGATGCGTGCGGCGATCCTGGAGCAAAGATTCGAAAGCTGGAGCAAGGCCTTTCTGGCCCAGTATCTTGCGCAGGTTGAGGAAAACGAACCCTAAGGAAGGAGGATCACGTGACGCTATTTCTCCCGGCGCTCCTCATGAGCGCCTCCGGCTCGGCAGGCACCCGACCTGCTATGGGGATGTTCTTGTGGATCTTTGTGCTCATCGTTATCATGTACTTCTTCTTCATCCGTCCGCAAGCCAAGCGGCAGAAAGAGGTGCGGCAGATGCTGGCCAGCATCCAGAAGGGCGATCGCGTGCTCACTGCCGGGGGCATCTACGGCGTGGTTGTGGGCGAGAAGGAGCAGGAAAACATCGTCATTTTGAAGATCGCTGAGAACGTCAAGGTAGAGGTAGCCAAGGATAGAATCGTCCACAAGTTCTAGCGGCCCTGTGCCTTCGCGTTGCTATGTTGGCAAGACGGGGCAGCGAGTTACCATGCAGCAAGGAGGGCTATGAATGCGCTGAGAATTGTCTTTTTCGGGACGCCAGAATTCGCGGTACCTTCGCTGGAGGCACTGCAACAGAGTCGGCATCAGGTGGTGGCCGTAGTCACCACTCCCGATCGCGAGCGGGGACGCGGCCTCAATGTGCAGCCCTCACAGGTCAAGCTCTGCGCCAGCCGCCACCAGCTGCCACTATTGCAACCGGAGGAGTTGACAGACCCCACGTTTCTGGGAGAACTGCGACGGCATGCCGCCGACCTGTTTGTGGTGGTGGCCTTTCGAATTCTGCCGCCGGAGGTTTTCACCATGCCGCCCAGGGGAACAATCAATCTCCACGCCTCGTTGCTGCCGAAGTACCGAGGCGCGGCTCCCATCAACTGGGCGATAATCAACGGCGAACGGGAAACAGGGGTCACCACTTTCTTCATCGAGGAGAAGGTGGACACCGGCGCCATCCTTCTTCAGCGGCAGGTGCCAATCGGACCAGATGAGACTGCAGGCCAGCTCCACGATCGATTGGCCCTGGTGGGGGCCGAGCTCTTGGTGGAAACTGTGGATGGCATTGCCGAGGGCAAACTGGCTGCCATTCCCCAACAGGGAGAGCCCTCACGGGCGCCAAAGATTGTGCGCAAGATGTGCGAGATCGACTGGCGCAAAACGGCGGTCCAGATCCATAACCTGGTCCGCGGCCTCTGTCCTTTTCCCGGTGCCTTTACCTATCTGGAAGGCAAGATTCTGAAAGTTTACCGAACGCAGGTGGTCAAACCCTACGGGCACGGCAAGCGACCCGGGCAAGTGGCCCGCGTCGACCGCAAGGGTGGCATCATTCACGTGGCTACCGGCGAAGGAGTGCTGGCCTTGATCGAACTGCAGCCCGAAGGGAAGAGGCGTATGACCACCGAGGAGTTCCTTCAGGGACACATGCTACCACCCGGAACCATTTTGGGCGAGAGACAATAGGTGGAGGATGATGAAGATGCGAAACGGTCGGCCGTCGTTGTCTGCCGCGGGCCGGCCGACCCTAACCCGGAGGCAGACGGGTTCGCCGCGGGAAGTGGCGGCAAATGTGTTGCGCCAGTGGCATGAGGGCCAAGGGCGGCTCGACCTGCTGTTGGACCATGCCCTCCAGCGCACCCCCCTCACGCCCCGCGACCGGGCGCTGGCCACCGAACTGGTCAACGGCACCTGCCGCTGGCTTGGCACTATTCATTGGCTATTGGACCGACTGTTCCACAGGGGTCTCAAGAGTTGCCCGTCCTCGATTCTGCCCATTTTGGAGACGGGCCTTTACCAGCTGCTCGCTTTGGACCGAGTCCCCGATTATGCAGCGGTGGACCAGGCGGTGGAGTTGGCGCAGAGCGTTGCCGGCAAGAACTGGGCTGGGGTAGTCAATGGAGTACTGCGCTCCTTCATCCGGCAGCGCGAGGCCATCCCTTGGCCCAGCCTGGAGGCAGACCCGGTGAAGGCTATCAGCGCCCGCTATTCACACCCGATGTGGCTGGTCCGGCGATGGCTTAAGCGCTACGGCATGGAGGAGACGATCCGCCTGTGCCAGGCCAACAACACCACCCCTTCCCTCAGCATTCGCGTCAATCGCTTGCGGGCAGAGCCAGAGGAGGTGTTGGCCTCCTTGAAAGATGCGGAGGCGGAGCTCTCGCCATTTGACCAGAATTTTCTCATAGTGCGCAGCCATCAGCTGGAACTGCGGCGATTGGAGGTGCTCCTGGAAGGCAAGTGCTCGGTGCAAGATGTAAGCGCCGGGCTCCCAGCCCGGCTGCTGGCCGCTTCCCCTGGCTCGGTGGTGCTCGACCTCTGTGCGGCCCCGGGGGGAAAAGCTACCTACGTGGCGGAACTTACCGGTGACCAGGCACGTATTATTGCCGCAGACGTTAGCAAGCTGCGCACCAAGTTGACAGCCGAGAATCGCAAGAGACTTGGGCTGGAACACCTGTACCCTGTGGTCGCCGACGGCAAGCGCCCTGCCGTTCGCCAGGCGACCCATGTGCTTCTGGATGCGCCGTGCACCGGCTTTGGAGTGCTCGCCAAGCGCGCCGATCTGCGCTGGCAACGCCGCGAAAGCGACATCCCCATGCTGGTGGCCCTGCAAAGGCAGCTCCTCCGTAGCGCCGCAAGCCTGGTGCCCGTAGGTGGCGTAGTCGTCTATGCCACCTGCACCATTGAGCCGGAAGAGAACGAACAGGTTGTGGAGGATTTCTTAAAGACCAACCCCCGGTTCTCTCTGGAACACGCCGGCGAATTTGTGCCGACGGAGTTGGTTGACGACAAAGGGTACGTGCGCACTTCATACCACCATGGCATGGATGGGAGCTTTGCGGCCCGGTTGGTCAGGCGCTCGTGAGTCACACTGGAACGTCGTGCCTTGCCGAGGTAACAGTCGATGCCGAGGACACTGAAACAATTGGCGGCGGGAATTGGCATCCTGATCGTGCTCTACCTCACCTGCGACCACATCGTCATGCCCATCTACACTCGCCATGGGCGGGATGTGTATGTGCCGGAAGTGGTCGGGCTCACCTATGCAGCTGCCCAAATGAAGTTAACCCAGCAGGGTTTTCGTATGGTCAAGGCTGGCGAGCAATTTGACAGCCAACACGAACCGGGCACGATCCTTTTCCAGAGTCCAGAGCCAGGCGCTCCCGCAAAACGGGGCAGGCGCGTCTATGTGATCGTCAGCAAGGGGGAACGATTTGTCACCGTGCCCAAGCTGGTGGGCGGCTCGGAGCGGAACGCGGCGCTCGAACTCTCATCCCAAGGCTTGGTCCTTGGCAATGTTGAGTACCTCTTTTCGGATACCTATCTCCGCGACGTGGTCTGCTCTCAGTCGATCCCCGAAGGGCAAATTGTGAAACAGGGCACGCCGGTGGACATCGCCGTCAGCCTCGGGCCATCACCGGACAGACTCGTGGTGCCCAACGTGATCGGCAAGAGCTTGGCTGAAGCCGCCAAGCTGATTCAGCACACCGGCATGAGGGTCGGCGCCGTGCGCTACCAGGTCTCCGACAAGCTACTGCCCGAGACAATCATCGACCAATCGCCGGAGGGCGGTACAGAGGTCACGGCCGGCCAGACGGTTGACCTGGTAGTCAGCCGCCTGCCGGAGTAGCATTGCACCACCGCGCTCAAGGCTCGGGGTGTGGGCAACGGGTGACCAATTCGCCACGTTCCGGGTGGTTTCCAACACAGAGAGGCCAGAACCGACGGTCCAGCAATTCTTCAAAGACGGGCTGCGCATGCGCCGTGGGCGCGTAAAGTGGTTCGACGCCAGCAAAGGCTTCGGCTTCATCGAAGACGAACAAGGGCAAGAAGTGTTTGTGCACTTTACAGCTATTCAAGAGGATCGCTTCCGCACCTTGGAACCTGGGAGCGAAGTCTACTTTGCCAGCGTCAATGGGGAAAAGGGGCCGAAAGCCATCAAGGTGATCAAAATTATCGGGCAGGAATAAGGGAGTACCAAAGCCCAGGCGCGCCGTGGGTCAGCCCGCTGCAGCGGCGGCCACGGAGGCAGGGCATGGCGAGGTTACGTATGAAGCGCGTATTTGCCAAGAAGGATATCGACAAGATCGCACGAGTGCTCGGCACCCAACCCAAGCGGATGGCCACCAACTACCGTTTCCTGCTGGAAAACAAAGAGGACGGGCGGAGGCTGTCCCTGGAGATCTACCCCGATATTGCCATTGGTGAGAAGAGAGGCAACCTCATCTCGGTCTACACCGGAAACACCCACCTTCAGCTCCACTTCTGCACCGGCTATGTGGTAAGCGAGATGTTGGGTGAGGTGACCTTCGTTGCCGAGCATCAAGGGCGCTTGGCCGGACTAATCGTAGAGAAAGAGGCTGGCTGTTCGCTTTATGCCAATGTCGATGCGAGCCTCCTTTCCGGTGACTTTACCCAGCTCGGGCCTGAGGTCATGCTCTCCGGCATCGCCCTCTCGCTTACCGAACATCTTCTGCCCGAGTCCAAGTAGCTCGTGGGGGAAGCGTGGCAAGGACCTCACCCGAAGAACTGCTCCCCATTCTCCGTTCGTTTGCCTTGGACAACGGCGCCGCCTTGTTCGGGACCTGCTCTGTGCAGGCGCTGCGGGAAACGTTTCACTTCGAGCCGGGCGAGGCAGAGGGGCTCGATTATGCGCTCTCGGTAGCCGTACGTCTGTCCCGCGCCGTGCTCGACGGCATTCACAGCTCCCCTACCCTGCTTTACAAGTGGCACTATCGTCAGGCCAACGCCCAGCTCGACCGGCTGGCCTTTTTGCTCGCCGGAATCGTTCAGCAGCATGGCTGGCAGGCGGTGCCGGTGCCGGCCTCGCAGGTTGTCGACTGGCAGCGGCAACTCGGCCACCTTTCGCATCGCCACGTAGCGATAGCAGCTGGGCTCGGTTGGCTGGGACGCAACAACCTCCTGGTCACACCCGAGTTCGGCGCGCAGGTCCGTCTGGTAACGGTGCTCACCGACCTGCCGGTGCCGACTCCGCAACAGCTCCCCTTCGCCTGCGGTGAGTGTCGGGCCTGCATCGCCGCTTGCCCTGCCCAAGCAATCGCAGAAACTGCGGCAGAGTTTGTCTTCGAGCGCTGCTATGCCCAGGTGCGCTCCTTCTGCAAGGACAAAAACCTGGGCGTTTACATCTGCGGCATCTGTGTGAAAGCCTGTCCAGGCCGTAGGGAAACTGCCGCCGCAGAAGGGCGGGTATGAAGCAGCTTGTAGAAGAGTTTCTCGACTACTTGGTGGTGGAAAGAGGGATGGCGCGCAACACCCTGACCGCCTACCGGCATGACATTGAACGCTATGTCGGTTACTTGGAACGCCAAGGGATTGCCAATCCCGATGAGGTCCGTCCAACCACGGTCAATGCCTTCTTGCAACAGTTGGCAGGTGTGGGGTTGTGCGCCAGTTCCGTGGCGCGAAATCTCTCCGCCATACGGATGTTCCACCGCTTTCTGGTGGCCGAAGAGCTCGCCACCTCCGACCCTACCTCGGCTACACAGCTTCCGAAGCGCGCACAGCTGCTCCCCACCGTGCTGGATGTGCAAGAGGTGGAACGCTTGCTGGAGCAGCCCGATGTCAGTACGCCCCTCGGCATCCGCGACCGGGCCCTTCTCGAGTTCCTGTACGCGACCGGGGTGCGCGTGTCCGAGCTGGTAAGGGTGGGGCTAGGGGATCTCCTGGCAGCTGAAGAATTGGTGCGCGTATTTGGCAAAGGGGCAAAGGAAAGAATAGTTCCCATCGGCGCGCAGGGCCTCCATTGGGTAAACCGCTACCTGCAAGAAGTGCGTCCCCTCTTTGCCAAAGCAGGAAAGTCGCAGAACATCCTTTTCGTCGGCGTCCGGGGCAGGCCGATGACCAGAAAGGCGGTGAGGGAGATCATCAAGAAGTACGCGCGCTCCGCCGGGATCCGCAAAGAGGTGTCGCCGCACTCCCTTCGCCATAGCTTTGCCACCCACCTCATCGAAGGTGGCGCAGACCTGCGGGTGGTGCAGGAGATGTTGGGGCATGCGGATATCAGCACAACGCAGATCTACACCCACATTGATCGCCAATACGTGCGCGAAGTGCATCGCCACTATCACCCACTCGAGCAGCGACGCACGCGCAACTCGGCAGCGACCGGCCAGGACGGAGAAAGATGATTTCCCCACGTTCGGCTGTGGACAAAGCGAAGCTGTCGGCCATTTTGAGAAGTAAACAGCTGGGCCGGTCGGCACGCTTCTTCACTTCGGTGAGTTCCACCAATGACGTAGCCCGCGAGATGGCCCGCCAGGGAGCTGGGCATGGCTTTCTGGTGGTAGCCTCAGAGCAGACGGCTGGCCGTGGGCGGGCCGGACGCACGTGGTACTCGGCGCCAGGTGCGGGCCTGTGGTTCTCCCTGGTCCTTCGTCCGCGCATGGAAGCGCAGCGATGTGGCCTCCTCTCGTTGGCTGCGGCCCTTGCCGTGGCAGAAGCGGTGGAAAAGACCACCGGCGTGTCGGTGGAGCTCAAATGGCCTAATGACGTGCTCGTCGGCGGCAAGAAGCTGTGCGGCATTCTGGCCGAAAGTGAGCTGGTCGGCGACCGCCTCAGGTTCGCAGTTCTGGGAATCGGCCTCAACACCAACCGCGCGCAGGCCCTATTAATGCCTGCCGCCATCGCAGAAGCGGCAACCTGGCTCAGCGACCACGTGGAGCAACTCCCCGACGAGATAGTGCTCCTTGCCTCGATTTTGGTGGCACTGGAAAAACGGTGTGAAGACCTGGAAGCCGGGCGGGCAGAGACACTGCTCCGTGCTTGGCGAAAGAAGTGTGCCCACCTGGGCAAGGCAGTGCGCATTATCGAAGCTCACGCTGTCGTGGAAGGCGTGGCCGACGACGTTGCAGGAGACGGGGCTCTCCTGGTGCGCACTTCGTCCGGAGAGGTTCGCAGGATCGTTGCGGGAGACTGCCAACTCTTGCCGCCCTGAGACCTCGGGCTCGCCGTGCCGGCAGGGCGAGACGGAGGACCGATGACGACAGGAGGACAAACATTTAGGCGGAGAACGCTATGCTGCTCACGGTAGACATCGGCAACACGCAAGTTGTGACGGGGGTATTCGAGGGGGATAAGTTCTTGCACAGCTGGCGCTTCAGCAGCAATGTGAATCGCACCGCAGACGAATGCTGGGCGCTACTCCATTCACTCGCCGCGGCCGATGGCCTTGACCTCACGCAGGTGCAAGGGAGTATCATCTCCTCTGTGGTGCCCAACCTGACGCTGATCTTAGAGAACATGATTCGCGAACGACTGCACCACGAGCCGATCGTGGTGAGCTCCCGCCTTGACCTGGGTATCAAGATCCACTACGATGACCCCAGCACCGTGGGGGCAGACCGCCTGTGCAATGCGGTTGGGGGGTACGCCCGCTACGGCGGGCCACTCATTGTCGTGGACTTTGGGACGGCCACTACCTTCGACGTGGTCTCAGAGCAAGGGGACTATCTTGGCGGCATCATTGCCCCTGGTATCGAGACTTCGCTCCAGACTCTCCACTACCGCGCGGCCCGCTTGATGAAAGTGGAGTTGCGTTTCCCCGCGCGCCTGATCGGGCGCAACACGGAGACGAGTATGCAGGCCGGGCTCATGTACGGGACAGCGGAAATGGTGGAAGGGTTGGTGAGAAGGATTTCCGGTGAGCTGCAAACCACCCCCCAAGTGGTCCTTACGGGCGGGTTGGCGCCAGTGATGGTGCCGGCTCTGCCGAGCACATACCGGTTAGACCCCCACCTCACCCTACACGGCATGCGCCTCATCTACCAAAGGGTGACAGCTGCGAGGTAGGGACATCCACCTTCGCAGCAGGTACTGGAAACTTGTGAGCGTCAATGCTCAAATGCGAAGGGGTTCGAGTTCCTCGTCTGGCAGGGGCGCTACCACGAAGAGGAGTTGCTTGTCTCCGCGCTGGGCTTGTACCCGGACCGTCGGCTCACGCTTGCCGTCGCAGTACCTGGCGGTGAGGCGGGCGGCCATGGTCAATTCCTCTTCGCCGGCCCCGGCATCCACCAACGTGAGTGGTCCTTGATAGTCTGCGGCTCTAAGCTGCCACTTGTCAGCAGCGAATTGCTCTAGTCTCTGGTTGTCCCACTCGTCCCGCCCGACAATCACCTTGGCTCTGGGCGAGACCCGGAAGTGGCGGCCATACATCGCCAACTGCAAGTCCTCAGTGGTAACGCTCCCCCTGTCCTTGTGCGCCAGAAGGTCCATCACCCGGCGCGTCACGTTCTCATCGGTGAGCATGCACCCCCCTGCCGGCTGGGCGTAGGAGGTGATGCCCAGCTGCGCCGCAAGCTCAATCTGGGGCTTCCGGGAACGGCCACTGAAGGCATAGAGTTCCTCGCGGCGAACCCACCCTTCCAGCTCCGGAACTGTAGGCCACAGCAGTTTGGCGGAAAGAGGGCGAAGGAGCAACCCCCGCAGGCCACTCTCCTTCTCGATGAGGTTTAGCACCGGCAGATGCTGGCTCATGGGGCGCTGGCCTAATACCTCACCGGTGACGACAAAACGCGCCTGGTAGGGCTCCAGCAGTTCCCTTGCCTTCCTCAACATCATGATCTTGCAGTCGATGCACGGGTT
Organism: bacterium; assembly: GCA_037445575.1. GTDB lineage: Bacteria > Zhuqueibacterota > Zhuqueibacteria > JANLFK01 > Oleimicrobiaceae > Oleimicrobium. The sequence continues at coordinate 4,358 of JBBIKH010000071.1, read as the reverse complement.
CACAAAGCGGCCGTAGCCATGGTGGGGATTGAGCAACACCTCGACGAAAGGGGCGGAAACGTCTATGGTCACAACGCGCACGCCAATAGACGCGGCCATCTGTTCAATCCAGTTTGCAGGCGACTCGTCCCCCTGACCACGTCTTTTCGGCGCAAAACCAGTCATGAAATGGAGGGCAATCACCTCCACACCTTGCCGCGCTACGACTGCCGCGGCAAGGGTGCTGTCCAAGCCGCCGGAAAAAAGGGCCAAGGCCCGAATCTTGTCATGTGCGTTGGTCATGTTGGCGGGACAACGTAGAAGTAGCTCGAAGACCGCGCCGCGCCGTGCGGCTCACTGGATGGGGGCACCACGAAAGAAGCGCACTGCCTGCTCCACTTCTGCCACGTCCACCAGCGTGTTCCTGCATGGGCCTTCGGGTCGCCGATTAGGGATGGCAATAATGGGAATCCGGGTGACGTTGTCGCGCAGGCCGCTGAGCAGGTCCCGCTCGCAGGCGACGCCGATGATGGCTGACGGCCGTGCCAGTGCTACTGCCCGGCGCGCGGCCTCACCGCCGCTTGCCACATACACCTCGCAGGCGTACTTTTGCGCCAACTCCTCCACCTTTTCCTTCAGAGAGCGCTGTAGGCAGCGCGGCAAAAGGATGAGGAGCTTGTCGCACTGCGCCGTCTTTTTGGTGGCACGGAGGAGGGAGTTGCTGACGCGGATGAACGAATGGCTCATCTTGTCGCGCGAAATCCCAAATCGGCGCCCAAGCCTGAGCACCAAAGGCGCCAAGAAGGACAGCGAAAACTCCCGGCCGAAAAGCAGCAGCAAAAAGTTCTTTTCGAATACAATGGAAACGACCGTGAGGCAGAACCAAACGAAAGCGATGAGCACTGCTCCTAACGCTGCCAGTCCCACCGCATACGGCAACAGCGGGTGAAATGAGCTTAGCCGCGGGGCAATCAGGTACCAGGCCAGCCATGTGCAGAAGCCGATGCAGACTATTGCCACCAGGGAGAAGCCCAGAAAGAGCCGTCTCCCCACCCGCAATTCCTGCGAGGCTTCCTCCATAGACCAATCGGGGACGAGCCAGACGTCCCCGAGGTTACGGTCTCTGATTTCGAACTTGGCAAGCGGCTCCGTCTTCTTTGCTGCCATGCCCATTCCACCCTGCTGTTCCCTTGCCCAGGAGCTCAGACTGCCACCACCTGTTTTACTTCCGGCACCACCCTCTTGATCTCGCGCACGATCCCCATCTTCAGCGTCATCTGCGACATCGGGCACCCGCCACAGGCACCTTTCAGCCTCACCGAGACGATGCCGTCTTTCACCTCGACCAGCTCCACATCGCCACCATCACGTTGCAATGCTGGCCGAATCCGATCAAGCACTTCTTTGACCTTTTCTTGCATAGTTATCTCCGCCTTTCGTTTGTGACCATCAGGTTGTGGTCAATTCTTGGGCCTGCGCCTTCTGCTCAGGCACCTTTGCCCCTCTACGCACAAAGCTGTGCGTGGGACACTTCTCAAAAGCCACCTCCAGGTCATCCGCCAGGGGGTTGACGATCTCAGGCAGAAAGCCGTTCATGCGGATGGACCCTGAAGGAGTAGTCTTGGGATTGGCGCACAGCGTGCACCCTGTGCATCCCACCGTGCACACGTCCTTCACCTGTTTGCCTCTATCCTGCGACCTGCAGGCTATGTAGATGCGTTGGCTGCGGGGGATCAACTGCATGATGCCCCGTGGACAGGCTTTGACGCAATTGCCGCACCCGGTGCATTTGTCCTCAAACACAATCGGCAGACCGTTCTCTCCCATGGCCATGGCGTCGAAGGGGCATGCCCTGACACAGGTGCCGAAACCGAGGCAGCCGTAGGTGCACGCCTTCTGGCCCCCAGCAATGAGCTGCGCCGCTTCGCAGTCCTCGTAGCCTTGGTAGATGAATCGGTCACCAGCTTCGGCGTAACCCCCCTGACAACAGACCACCGCCACCGGGGCCTCCTTCAGCTCCCCGACCTCGCCGCCCATGATAGCGGCGATCTGCCGGGCGCAATCAGCCCCTCCGGGGATGCATCCGTCGTAGGGTGCTGCTCCGGCCACTACCGCCTCGGCAAACGCGGCACACCCCGGAAAGCCACAGGCACCGCAGTTGGCCCCACACAACACCGCCTGCACCGCCTCGACCCTGGGGTCAACCCGAACCGCGAACTTTTTGGCTGCGTACGCCAAGCCCCCACCGAACAATGCCCCCAATGCCCCGAGCCCCGCCATAGCTGCCAAAATGGTGATCAGTGTTGGACTCATTGCCTTCGCGATCCGCTGTCGGTCTCTTCTCTCCTCGTCACGCTTTGCGATGCACAATCGCCGCCTGCTTCCATTTTTCGCTCTGTAAAGCTATAGACAAATCGCCAAAAAAACAAGCGGAAATTTGCCCCTGCCGGGGCCGTATCCGCGAGCCGGCTGCTCATCTCCTCCGCGCGTGCAGGGTCCGCGCCTTAGATGCACGCCGCACGATTGCCAAAGGAGCGCCCAGGAACGCGGTGCTTATGCCACCACGATCCCGTTAAGTAATTGACCAAGACCACCAAAATGGGGGAAATCATGAGCACCACCGCGCCGCCATATACCCAACGGTGGCGCTAGCCCTGGCCTGGGCCCTGCGGGCGTCCACGCCCGCCGGGAGAAACCCTTTAGCCCGGGCTTGCACAGTGCCCTTCCCCAACAGCCCCGCCCATATCGGCACCAAAGCCCCCAGCTGCAGAGATGCGCCCACGTCGTTTGACCGAACCAAACCTTCCGCCTGTCCCCTGCGCAGTTCGCAAGAACCGGCTACGTCGATGTCTCGCACGGCAGGTCGGTCCGTGAAGGTTTCATCGCGGTGCTTCTCGGCGGGGGCTTCGTAGCATGCCCCACAAGGTGAGTGTTTCCTCCCTTGTCGCCACCTGTCGCTCGCCGATGACCTCAAAGCCGTACGCAGCGTAGTACAACAGATTCGCCGGATTTGCGGTGTCCAGGTAGCAAGGCAGAACGCTGCTGTCGGCCTGGGCGAGGAGGTAGCTGAGGAGCGCCTTTCCCACGCCCTGCCGCTGGCACCCGGGCTGGACGGCCAGCGCGAAGAGGTACCAATGTGGCCCATGTACCGCCTGCGCGTGCAGTCTTCGTGTCTGCTCTGCAAGTCGCAAAAAGCGCGCGAATGCGGACCAACCACACGCCAGGGGAAATCGACCAAGCCCTGCGCGGAGCAAACCCCACGAGGGCAAGCTGTGCCGTTCAGGCCCCAACCACAAGGCCACCCCTGCACGCGAAGCTGTGGTGAGCACCTGTCCTGAGGTAATGGTACATCGCACCAACCGTTCAAAAAGCCAGCAGAGGGCCTTCTGGCGGCGAGCCTCATCCGGGAACGCATAGAGGAAGGCGGGATCAGAGCCGAATGCGCTCGCCAGCAACGTTGCGGCCTCCCTCGCCTCGGACACACCAAGCGGGACGATCAGCCGCTCATGTGGGGTGCCCTTGGGATGCGGTCGACTTGCGATTTCACTCGACATGAGAGGGTTTCCCCCTCCTTTTCGGCTACTGGAAATCGTCTTGTCTGGGGGGTCGTCTCCACCCGTACGAAAAGAGCTGCAATGAGCCGTCCTGCACCAGCCCTACGCCAGGCGCATAAAGTTTGTATTCTCGCTGCCGGGGCTCAAGGGGTGTGGTCTCGGCGATCTTTAGGCAACCGACGAACTCACCCGCAGGGGTCTTGACCTTCTCCTCCATGCTCACAATCTCTGCGCGATCCATGGCAACCCCAGGGGCAATTTCCTCATAGTACGGCGCTCCCAGCAGAGGAAGACCCGCCATCATCAGGCCGAAGCGGGCACCGTTCTCGCCCGACGACCAGGCGCCTCCTGCGTCTTCTCCGAAGTAATAGACGCTGTTGGTGCGGGTGCTAATAGCAAAGTAGTTGCGAGAAATCTCTACAGCCTTGTTCCCCTTGGTCTCTCGCTCCTCGACGACCCTGCACCACACACCGTCCACCTCGATTGTGTCGGGGAGCACCGTGACCGTTAAACGGGTGTTCTTGTCACCGAGCTCGAGCACCCACCCCGGCTCCAGAACGAAATAAGGATTTCGCCCTATGGAAACCAGCTCCTCCTTCGCCTCGGGGAACTCGGACGTCCACTTTGCGCTGTCCCCTTCACCTCCCACGGGGTTGGGCAACACGTGCAACGCGAGGAGCATTGCGCCCCCTATGCGGACACCAAGACCAGATGCCATAACTCCTCCTAAAAGGCTTGATAACACCGTTGATGTTCCTCCGTCGAAACAGCCTTCCGCGTTAGCACTCCACCGAGTTGCTGTACCCACGCTGCTTTTCAGCGTGC
>JBBIKH010000070.1:6359-14767 GCA_037445575.1 bacterium | reverse complement strand
AACTCCTCCAACAAAACCCCACCCCTCCCCTTGGTAAGGTCTTGCCCGACCATGTGAAAAATGCACTTTTTTCCCTGAGGGCACGCGGGCCATCAGGAGCTTGGTCGCAAGGTTCGCTCAGGTCAAGAAGGCAAGGAAAAAGCAAAACACGGTCAGGAGGGAGCACCCCAAAGCCAGGAATCTGACGACTCTGCCGGCGGGCCGTTCCGCGTGCATGAACGTGGCGAGCAAGAAGCCGGTGCCAAAGCCGCTCACATGCGCGACGTTGTTCACGCCGGGCATTATCATGCCCATGAGCAGGATTACCAATGCCCACAGCAATAGTTGGCGGTACATGACTGCGCCGAGAAGGTCGCCACGGCGTCTGCCGTACGCCACCAAGGCGCCCATCAATCCCAAAATAGCGCCGGAAGCACCGATGGTGAAGGCAACGCCCACCAAACTTGAAACCATCATGCCGATAGCACCGCTTGCCGTGAAAATGAGGAAGAATCGGGCGCTCCCAAAGAGCTCCTCGACGGTTGTCCCAAGTTGCCTGAGCCAGAGCATGTTGAAGAGGAAGTGGATCAGGCCTCCGTGGAGGTACAGGGCAGTGAGGAGCGTCCACCAGCGCCCCTGCCAGAGCGCGCTTGCCCCGGTCATCCCCAACCTGGCCAGGGCCCGCATACTGGGTGACAGGAAGCCGGTGATCCCGCGGGGGGTTAACCACCGCGCCTGGCTCCAGGGCCAAAGCGGCCACATAGAACACACCGCACAGCACCATGATCGCAGGACAAACCTGCCAGCCAGCGGCGAACACCCCTCTGCTGAGGCCGGTAAGGCCCCACCTGCCAGGGTGCCTGCGGCCACAGTGGATGCACACCTCAGCATCGGCGCTCACCAGCTTGCCGCAGCTCGGGCAGATGATTGCACGCCTCTTATCGTTGTTCCTCACCGCTTACCACTCCGTCACGAAAGCGCTCAATTGCGGCTCAAGGGCGGGAATTGCCTCACCACCACCCGGCGTTCGCCCTCATCGGCCAACGTGAGGCAGTTGGCGCGGCCCTGCGCGAACAGCCACTGGCACATGCGCCAGCGGGTAGGGGTGCGTCTCACCCATTGGATGTGCACCGCCGGCCGCAGGCGAAACACTGCTAAGCGCGAGAGTTCAATCCCATAGAGCAGGCGCGACGCCAGCCAGCCCACCAGAGCTGCTGCCGCTCGCATTTTGCTTGCACGCGTACGCATGAGAACGCCTCTTGCCTCCCACGCCGTCTGCCAAATCCGTCTGCAATATAGGAAATCTGCAAGAAGAATGCAACACAAAATCAGCTAGGTTGCCCACCCTGGGGACAAACAAGCTATTGTAAAACCGGAAAATTGCCTTGCATTTGAAGCAGAATTTCCCTATATTTTTGGCAAAACCAAGAGCTCCCTAGCAGAAAGGAGGTTGGGCGCTGGATGCCGAAAGTGCGAGTCCGCGAGGGCGAGAGCTTTGAAAAGGCCCTGAAGAGATTTACCAAAGCGTGTGAGAAGGCTGGGCTGATGGCGGACATCAAGAAGCACCAGCACTTCGAGAAGCCGAGCGAGCGGCGCAAGCGCAAGCTCAATGCTGCCAAGCGCAAGCAGCGTAAGCTGATGCTCATGGAAAACCGCTGAAACCTGGTTGCAACCTTGTCTGTTGTCCGAGACAGGCGCTTTCGGGCGGCAAACTGTGGCTCTCATTGGCAAGAGGCCGTAAACACGGGCGGTGAACCACCTAAGCACAAGGAGGGGTGAGTTCTTGGACTTGCAGCAAAGGCTCCTGCAGGACATGCAGGCGGCAATGAAGGCGGGACAGAAGGAACGCCTGGCAGCCATTCGCTTGCTGCGCGCGCAACTCAAGGACGCAGCCATTGCCAAGGGGGGGCCGTTGTCGCCGGAAGAAGAGCTCCAGGTACTCACCAGCGCGGTGAAGAAGCGCAAGGAGTCCATCGCCGCCTTTGCCGCAGCAGGCAGGCGCGACCTCCTGGAGCGCGAACAGGAGCAGCTGGCAACGGTGCAGTCGTACCTGCCGCAGCAGCTCAGCGAAGAAGAGATAGCCCGGGAGTTTGGGGAGATCATCACCCAGCTGGGGGCCGCGGGGATCAAAGACCTGGGCAGAGTGATGGCGGAAGCCATGAAACGGCTGCGGGGCCGCGCCGACGGCAAGGTGGTGCAAGAACTGGCACGGCGCCGATTAGGGTAGCCGTGCCTGCTGTGTGCGTGGAGAGTGAACGAGTGGGGCAGCTGCTATCCCTCAGTTCACTCTTCTCTTTTTGGGCGTCTCGGAGGGGAGGAGGTGGACAACCATGAACTACTTTGACATCACCATACTGACCATCATCCTGATCTTCATCGTCGTGGGCATGCGCAAGGGGCTTATGGCGGAGGTGGTAGGATTGGTCGGCATCGCGGCAGCGCTCGTGCTAGCGGTGCGCTTCGGACCTGAATTTGGCCGGCTGTTCGCCAAACGATTTCACCTCCCCGAACTCCTCGCCCTCTTCGGCGGCTTTGCCATAGTCTTTGGCGGCGTGTGGATGTTCTTCCATTTTCTCAAGGGCACCTTGGAGAAGATCCTCTCGCCCGTGGCCATCAAGTGGTTGGACAAGATCGGCGGGCTCCTCCTCGGCGCGGTGGAGGGTGTCATCGTCGCCAGCATCCTCATCTTCCTCTTTTCCCTCACCCCATTGGCTCCTGCGGTGGAACAGGACATCGAGCGCTCGCAGCTGTACCACCCCACGGAGCGGGTGGCGCCAGCGCTGTTTGATGCCGCCCGGCGCATGGTACCCCTGGAGAAGACCTTTGCCCAGCTAAAGGGGACGATGGTGGAGAGAATAGATCGGAGCGGCGCCAAGGCGGTGGTGGAACAGGTCAAACCGCTGGTTCCACCCACCGGCACACCTATCCAGAAACGCCCCGCGCGTTCTACGAGCTCGGGGGGCGGCGAGCGCGGACGCCCGTGACCTGTTGTCTCACCTATGCTTGCCGAACGAATCCGGACCCTCCTGGAGTTTGACAAGGTACTCAGCCACCTCGCTGCCTTCACCACCTGCGAATTGGGGCGCGAGCGCATCCAAGCTGTGCGCCCTTTTCTTCACCTTGAGGAGGCCGAACGGGCGCTGAGGCTGGTGAGCGAGGTACGCGCGCTCATCGAGACCGACGCTCCCCTGCCTCTGAGTGGGCTCCAAGACATCCGCACGCAGCTGCGCAAGGCCGCTGTTGCCGGCAGCGTGGTTACGGTGGAAGAGTGCGGGCGCGTGGTGAAGACCTTGGAGGTGATCCGGCGCCTGCACGACTTTTTGAAGGCGCGCAGCGGCCGCTACCCCTTGCTGCACCAGCTGCTGGCCGGCTTGGGCGACTACCGCGCCGTCGAGACAGAGTTCAACCGCTGCATCGACACCCAGGCAATGTTCATTCGTGATACGGCCAGCCCGGAGTTGGCTCAGGTCCGTCGGCAGATCGTGCACCAGCAGGAACGGGCGCGCCAGCTCTTGGAGCAAGTGATGCGCCGCCTCGCCGCGCAAGGCGCCCTTCAGGAACAGGGCAGCACCATTCGCGACGGTCGGCTGGTGCTGGTGGTCAGGGAAGAATTGCGCAGCAAGGTGAAGGGGTTCGTGCACGGCCGCTCGGCGAGCGGGGCCAGCCTCTTCATCGAGCCGGTGGAGACCTTCGAAGTGAACAACCTGGTGCGCGAACTCTACCTCCGGCAGGCTGAGGAGGAGGAGAAGGTGCTACGCCGACTCACCGCCCTGCTGGGCACCCGCGCCCAGGAGCTCTTGGCCGATGTGGCGAAATTGGCCGAGTTGGACTTTGTCAATGCCAAGGCGCTGTTGTCCCAGCGCCTCCAGGCCAACGAGCCACACCTGAACGACCGCGGGCTGGTGCGGATTTACGAAGGGAGACATCCGCTCCTCATCCTCAAACAGGGGCACCAGCAGGTGGTCCCCCTGGACCTCACGCTGGGAGAGCAGTTCACGACCCTGGTCATCAGCGGGCCCAATGCAGGCGGCAAGACCGTGGCCCTCAAAACCGTCGGCCTGCTCAGTCTGATGGCGCAGAGCGGGCTCCATGTGCCTGCCAGCCCCGATTCGGAGTTTGCCATATTCTCGTCGTTTTTCGCCGACATTGGCGACGAGCAATCCATCGAGCAAGATCTTTCTACCTTCTCCTCTCATGTGGCCAACATCCGGACAATTATCCAGCACGCCGATTCCTCAAGCCTGGTGCTCATCGACGAGATTGGGGCGGGTACTGACCCAGAAGAAGGAGTGGCGCTGGCCATGAGCGTGCTGGAGCAGCTCACCAAGCGTGGATGCCGCACCGTTGTCACCACGCACCATGGGGCCCTCAAGGCATTTGCCTTCCGCACGCCTGGCGTTGCCAATGGTTCCATGGAATTTGACCCCGACAGCTTGCGGCCCACGTATCGCTTCCGGACCGGTATGCCTGGTTCCAGCTATGCGTTCCAGATCGCCTACCGCCTGGGGCTACCCGCGGAGGTGCTTGAGAGGGCGCAAGAGCTGGTTGGCCCGGAGAAGAACACCGTCGAAGGCCTGATTGCCGAGTTGGAAGAAAAACTCCAGCGCTACCGGCGGCTAGTGGCTGAGGTGGAGGCGAAAGACAGGGAGCTGACCCGGCTCATCGACGAGTACCGCGAACGGACCGCCGAATTTAACCGGCAAGCGCGGGCGTTGCGGAAACAGGCAGCAGAGGAGGCCGAGCAGGTTCTCCGTCGGGCCAATGCGGCGGTGGAGCAGGCAATCCGCGAGATCCGCGAAGCGCAGGCCTCGCGCGAAGCCATCCTCGCCGCCAAGCATATCATTGCCGAGCAGCGAGAGGAAGTAGAAGCCCTGGCAGCGCAAGCTGCCGAACCGGTGCCTGAGACACCCGCACTGCTTAAACCTGCCGATGGCGTTATTCGCAAGGGCGATACTGTGCTTTGGAATCGCTACGGCACGAAAGGCGTGGTGGCCTCAGACGTGGATGACAGCGGCAAGGTGCTGGTGCGCGCGGGAAGCGTCTCCACCTGGGTGCGCCTGGAAGAGCTCACCAAGGTGGCCGAGGGGTCCAGCGCCCGAAAAGGGGGCGTCACCTACCACGTGAGCAGCACCGCTACCGCCGGCGAGGAGATCGACCTGCGCGGCTTGAACACCGAAGAGGCGCTGGAGCACTTGGGCAAGTTCCTGGACACAGCCGCCCTGACCGGCCTGCACAGCGTGCGGATTATCCACGGCAAGGGCACCGGCACGCTGCGCAGGAATGTGGGCGAGTATCTGCGCACCCATCCACTGGTGAAAGACACGCGCCTGGGTGCCTGGAACGAGGGCGGTAGCGGAGTGACGATCGCAGAATTGAGGACGGAGTGATGACTCTTGGCCTTTCTGAGTTGGCGCGAGCTGCAGCAGAGGTAGCAAAGATCGGGGCTGCCACTTTGCAGCGCTACTTCGGACAAACGACCATGGCGCACGCCACCGCCAAACGCCCCTTTGACTTTGTCTCCGCAGCGGACCGGGCCTCTGAGCAGGCGATGACGGAGTTCATCCTCGCCCAGTTTCCCGGCGACAGCATCTACGCCGAGGAGCAGACCCGCCAGGAGGCGGGCAACGGCAATCGCTGGATCATCGACCCGCTGGACGGGACCACCAATTTCCTGCACGGCTATCCGATGTTTTCGGTGTCGGTGGCAGTAGAACATGCCGGGGAGGTCGTTGCCGCGGCCATCATCGATCCGCTCCGGGACGAGCTGTTCCTTGCCGAGCGCGGGCGCGGGGCATACTTGAACGGTGCACCCATCCATGTCTCGCCCATTAGCGAACCGTGCCGCTCGCTGTTAGCGACGGGTTTTCCCTTTCGCGCAAAACATCTCTTGGAGCCGTACCTGCAGACCTTTGCCTCCCTTTTTGCGCAGGTGAGTGGCATAAGGCGCGCCGGCTCGGCTGCCTTGGACCTGGCCTACGTGGCCTGCGGCCGCTGCGAAGGATTCTGGGAGCTTGGCCTTTCTCCTTGGGACATCGCTGCCGGTGAGCTACTCATCCAAGTGGCGGGGGGACGGGTGACCGATTTTGCGGGAGCACCTTCGGCTGTCTGGAAGGGCAACGTCATCGCGTCGAACGGACACATCCATCCCCTTATGCTGGAGGTCGTCACCACTGTCTTTGCTGAGCACAACGTCTTCTGACCGTCCCCTGGGTACCCGACGAGCTGTCCTGCCCGGGCTGCTCCTCGCGCTGTTGTTGGCACTGGTCTACTACGGCTACCGCGCATATCCTGAAATACGCCTGGCCGACTGTCTCAAAGACCCGGCTCGCTACGACGGGACGCTCATCACGGTGGGCACGGAGGCGACGGTGGAACAGCTCCTTCCGGACGGATTTCTGGTGCGGCAGATGGGGCGGGTGGTGCGCGTTATCGGCGACGCAGGAGATGCCAAGCCAGGCGACTTTGTCCGCTTTCGGGCACGATTTCACCGCGAAGGGTACCTAACCTTGCAACATCTGTACGTGGCAAAGGCACGGCGGGCAAAGGTGGCAGTATCTATCCTGCCCGTCCTACTGGTTGCTGTTCTGGTTGTCAAGACCTACCGCTTCGACCGCCACCGCCTTTGCTTTGTGGAGAGAAAGCAGTGCCGGACTTGACCACACATCTTGCCTTCACTCACCTGGTGAGCCGGCCGCTGCGACTGGGCAGCGTACGCCTGCCGTTGTATGTGGGGGCCCTCCTGCCGGATCTGCTCACCCGGCCATTCTACATCCTCTACCCGCCGGCCTATTTTGTAGTCTACAGCCTGCACACGCCGCTGGCCACGGCCGTCGTTGCCCTGTTGCTCGCCGAATTGTGCTCGCAAGAAATCAGGCGCCCAGTGCGAACCGGGCTATTGACGGGAGCAACGCTGCATTTTGCCTTGGACCTCCTGCAGAAGCATATCGGTAGCGGCTACTACTGGCTTTTTCCCTTTAGCTGGAAGAGCTTCGATCTTAGTCTGTTTTGGCCTGAAGAATCCCTGCGCTGGATGCCTTTCTTGGTCGTTGCGGCACTGCTCGTAGAAGGGGGCATTTTGCTGCGTCGGACGGGGGCGCACCTCTTAGCAAGGAGCAGACAATGAGCGCTCTTGAGATGGGAAGGCCAAACAGCGGCCGATGGCGGCTGGTGGGGGTGGCGTGCATGCTCGGCCTTTTTCTGCCTGGATGTGTGGCCTTCAACGTGCGCATTCGCACCGTGGTGGACAAGCGGGCTGCCTGCCTGCGACAGATCGACTATTCGGGGCCGGCCTGGGAGCAATTCTTGCTCCCCACGAGCGCGCCATGGGAGGTGAGCCGGGGCGACTCTGGTGCCACGGCGCGCGCGCTGTTTAGAAATCCCAATGAGGTGGGGACCGACCTGGTGTTCGACGCCACCCCCCAGGTAGCCGACGCAGACTGGCTGGCGTTCGCCACCGAGAAAGCCATCGCGGAGAACAAGGCGCAAGCGCTGCGCCTCACGAACCGTGTCTCGTTCAAGAGAACCTTCCTGTTTGTCATGTACCGCTACCGCTACAGGGAGGAACTGGACGCGCACCGCATCCCAGAGTTCCTGCGATACCACTACCTGAAACGGGGGCTCCCATCGGGGGCAGAGGTCGATTCCTTAGCTATGGTCCGCGAAGGAATCAGAGCCTTGACCCGCGCCTTTGCCGACTGCCGCCTCACCTGCGCGGTGCGCCTGCCCGGCACCATTTCGTCCACCAATGCCGATTGGGTGGAAGAGCACATCGCGGTGTGGGAGGTCTCCCCCTTGGAGTTCAGGGAAGGAACGGCAATCAAGGTGATGGAGGTTACGTCCCATCGCTACCTGTGGGCGAACATCGTTCTGCTATCCCTTGTGGTCGCAACGGGGATCGCGTGGGGGGCGGTGACAGCGGTGCGCCGCCATCGACAGCGGCACCGCGATCCCTTGTGGCGCATTCGTGAATAACCTGGCCACGCACCCTCATCATTCTTTGGAGGGTCAAATGCTGCCGGGCCGCAAGAAGTTGTCGGCATCAGCCAAATACAACCATTTGACGGAAAGGCACCCACGACGCATCGGAACCAAAGGGAGGAAAGCACCATGCAACGTAGCGTTCGCCAATTGGTGTCGTTGACAATAGCCCTGATCTCTCTTGGTACGGCAATGGCCGCGGGGACCGCAAGGGCGGCGGTCTCCAAAGGTGCCATGCCCAACACTCGCTACGTTCCCGGGGAGTTCATTGTGACGTTGAAGCCGGGTGTGGCACCAACGTTTCAGAGCGACGGCCGCTCCACCGGCGCGGCGGCGATGGACCAGCACCTGGCCCAGCTTGGCGCCACCCGAGTAGTACAACTCATGAAAGGGCTGAAGCACGTGCCCGGAGGGGGCGAGCGCATTTATCGCGTCTCTCTTGATCCTCTGCG
>JBBIKH010000070.1:3408-6349 GCA_037445575.1 bacterium | reverse complement strand
CCAGGAGGGAGCTGCCGAGCTCCGGCGTAACCCTTTCTTGGAGTATGCCGACCCCGTGGCCGTGCACCACATCGAGGACACGCCCAACGACCCCGAGTTCTACAACCAGGGCTACTTGCGCATCATTCAAGCGACAAAGGCGTGGGACGTGGTGAAAGGGGATAGCAGCGTTGCCATCGCTATCGTGGACAATGGCGTCGACTATGCGCACCCAGACCTGGCTGCCAGTCTCTGGACCAACTGGGCAGAGGCCCGCGGCCTGCCCGGAGTTGATGACGACGGCAATGGCTATGTGGACGACCTCCACGGTTACGACATTGCGGAAGGCGACAACAATCCGGCGAACTGCCCAAGGGACCCAGATGGGTACTTCGACCATGGCACCTTGCTGGCTGGGGTGGCATGTGCCGTCACCAATAATGGGGTGGGCATTGCCGGCACCAGCTGGGGGTGCCGTTTCATGCCGGTGAAGACCAGCTACGACGCCAACCCACGATCGGTAGCTTTTGGGTACGAAGGTATCCTGTATGCAGCTCGGGCTGGGGCACGTATTATCAACTGCAGCTGGGGGCGCTTCGGTCAGCCTCAGGCGAGTGAACAGGACATCATTGACATTGCCACCGCCATGGGGGCAGTAGTGGTCGCATCGGCGGGGAATACCGTGACCGATGAGCCGCATTATCCCAGTGCCTATCGCAACGTGCTCAGCGTCACCTGGTTGACCTCAGCGGACCAACGCATTGCCGTGTATCAGGAGGGCGAGTGGGTAGGGAGCACTTACGGTCCGGCAGTGGACGTAGCTGCGCCGGGCATGAACCTCTATTCCACCATCCCCAGGACTGGCGGCGGCTATGGCAGCGCTTCTGGCAGCTCCCTAGCGGCCCCAGTCGTCTCAGGGGTGTGTGGCTTGCTGGCGACACAGCACCCGGAATGGACGCCGCTGCGCATAATGCAGCAGGTCGTATTTACCGCCGATAATGTAGATCGGCTCAACCCTGGATTCGAAGGCCAGTTAGGAAGCGGTAGGGTCAATGCTTTTCAGGCAGTGTCCCAGGCGACGCCTTCACCGCTGCCGCCAGAGATGCGTGTGGACACTCTGATCGTAAAGGAGGCTGGGGGTGACGGAGATGGCCTCTTCGAACATGGGGAGCTGATCCAGGTGACCGGCACCTTTCACAACTTCTCGGTGACCGAGGTGACGAACGCTTCCCTGGTGCTCAGTACCGCCGACACCTCATTCGAGCTACCCACCGCCAGCGTGTTTGTGGGCGATGTAGACGCTGATGCCGATGTGGAACTCGCTACACCACTGGTGGCGCGCGTCCGCCCCACCGCGCAGGGCCACACTGCCACGCTCTTCATCAGCCTGGACTATGACGGAGGCACGACGGTGATCGATTCGGTGCATGTCCTCGTGGGCATCACCCCTGTGCTCGTGGTAGACGACACCAAAGACCGCGACGGGAGCCCTGCCAATAGCGCCGTCAACCCGACCGATTTCTCCACGCAGCTCCTGACCGCCCTCGGCGTGCCGTACGGAGTGTGGGACCATGGTTCCTTTGGCACACCATCGGCAGGCCTTCTGATGCAGTTCCCGATCGTGATCTGGGTAAGCGAGTGGTCCTTTCCTTACCTCACCGGGGCGGACATGGCTATTCTGCGATTCTATCTGCGCAGCGGGGGAAGCCTGTTCATCACCGGCCAAGACCTTGCCTATAGCCTCGCCGATGCAAGCAGCCCTTGGTACAGCGCCGAGGGGATTGCGTTCCTGGAAAACCATCTTCATGCGCGTTACGTGGCTGACAACAGCGAACAACAGCAGGTGGTAGGTGTCACCGGTGACCCGATTGGCCACGGACTGTCGTTCTCCATTTACCAGCCGGGCAGGCAGGCGGACGAGCAATTCCCGGAAGTCCTTGAACCTGTCCAGGGCGGCTTGCCGGTGTTCCAGTACAAGACCAGTGGGATCGGCGCTGTACGCTACCAGGGTGACTATCGAACGCTTTTCGTTGGCTTTGGTCTAGAGGCAATCGATGCGACCCTGACCACCGTGCCCACCTCTGCGTCGCCGCTTCGCCGGGAGGTAATGGTCCGGGCCCTCAACTGGCTTAACCCGATGTCCCACACGCCCTTGCCCGATACCGATGACCCTGGCCAGGCTCGGCGCGTCACCATCAGGCTGCAACGAGCTTTCCCCGGACTTTCGGGTGTACAGCTTTTTTGGCGGCTGGCCGGCAAGGGCGACTTTGCCAGCGTCGCCATGCATGAGGTTTCGGCAGGGGCCTACGAGGCCGAAATCCCCGCTGCAGGGGACACAGGAAGGGTCGAGTACTTTTTCCGCGCACAGGCCACCTACTACGCGCTCCACATGCCGTTTGAGGCGCCCACCAGTGTGTACAGCTACGGAGTAGGACCCGATCAGCAGCCTCCGACCATCACCCATGAACCCGTGCGCAGCCTCTTCAACGCTGCCGACACCGTGTGGCTGACTGCTGTGCTTACCGACAACGTGGGAATCGATTCCAGCCAGAGCTATGTCCGGTATGGTCTGGCCGGGCTCACCCGTAAGGCGCCCCTGGTGCCGACGGTGGTGCCTAATGTCTGGCGTGCTGCACTGCCTCCTGTCGGCACCTACGGCGACACGCTCCGCTACGCCATCGTCGCCCGCGATCGGTCCGCAGCCGCCAACACCGCCATCTCCGACACCTTTGCCATCGCGATCGGCTATGAGGACTTTGAATCCGGGTTGGCCCACTGGGATGTGTCGCAAGGCTCCTGGGGCCTGGACTCGTTCTACTCCCGCTCGGGCAACTTGTGCATCAATCAGAGCCCAGGGCAAACGTACCCCACAAACTACGACGGCAGCATCGCCATGAGCTTTGGAGCGGACCTTTCTCACGCTCCCGGGGCGGCAATCTACTTCTGGACCAAATACTACATC
>JBBIKH010000070.1:0-3369 GCA_037445575.1 bacterium | reverse complement strand
TGGCCACACGTGGACGCAGCTGGGCGCGGCCCTTACAGGCGTGCGAGCCGCCTGGGTGGAGGAGTACCGTTCCCTGCGATCGTACACTGGCCCTGGCTTTAGTGACGTCCGAGTCCGCTTCCGCTTTGTCAGCGATGGTTCCCAGGGTCCCCTTTTCCGTGGCTGGTTCATCGACGACGTGCGCATCGTCGTAGGGCCGACCGTGCATGTGGCAGAAGAGGTGCCCGCCACCACGCTGCCATCTTCCTACGCTTTGCGTCAGAACCATCCCAATCCATTCAATCCGGCCACCGAGATCGCCTTCGCCTTGCCCCTTGCGACACGCGTCAAGCTGCAGGTCTTTAACCTTTTGGGACAACACCTGGCGACGCTCGTTGACGCTCATCTGCCATCGGGAGTGCACAGGTGCCAATGGTCCGCAGTAGACAAGGAGGGCAAGCGCCTGCCAAGTGGCGTGTACTTGTATCGCCTGGAGACACCCGACTACCAGGGCACGCGAAAGATGATCCTGCTGCAGTAGCTACTGAATGCCTATGACGAAAGGAACCAGAATGCGCAGGAGTTGCTTTTTGTTCGCCGCTACCCTCATCATGTGCATCATGGCCGGATCTGCGAGCTCCTCAGTTCGCCAGCTTGTGAGGGTCCGCGTGGATGATCAGGATGCGCGGGTGCTCAGCTCCTTTGCTAAGCTGGCACCGGACATTGCCGGCTACGCCACAGATGGCAGCTACGTGGAGGTGATTGCCACTGCCGGGCAGTGCTCTGCCTACGCTGCCTTAGGCCTGAAAATGGAGACTATCATCCCGGACTTGGAAGCGCTGGATAGAGTGTGGCGCACGCAAGGCTATTTTGACCGCTTTCACAACTACGACCAACTGGTGGCCGCGCTCAATGAGGCGGCGGCACGGTACCCGGATCTGGCAAAGGTGACTGACATCGGTGACTCGTGGGAAAAGACCCAGGGCAAGGCGGACCGTGACATTTGGGCGGTCAAGATCTCCGACAACGTCGCGCAGGAGGAAGATGAGCCTGAGGTGCTGATCATGGGCTGCCACCACGCGCGCGAGATTATCACCCCGGAGATCGTGCTCTACTTCATGAACTACTTGCTGAGCAACTATGGCGCCGAGCCCTATGTCACCTATTTGGTGAACAATCGCCAGATCTGGCTTGTGCCCTTAGTCAACCCCGACGGCCATGCGTACGTGTTTTCCACCGATCGCTGGTGGCGCAAGAACCGTCGTCGAAACCAAAACGGCTCATACGGCGTGGACCTGAACCGCAACTATGGCTACATGTGGGGGTACGACAATCAAGGCTCCAGCCCAAACCCCTCCGATGAGACGTACCGGGGGCCGGGTCCCTTTTCGGAGCCGGAGGTGCAGGCCATCCGCGACCTCTGCCTCCAGCATCGCTTCCGGATCTCCTTGTCGTACCATAGCTATGGCAAGCTGTGGCTCTACCCGTGGGGCTACCGGTCCATGAACACGCCTGACCATGCCGTGTTCACAGCCTTGGCAGACAGCTGCGTGGCCTATAACAGCTACGCCCCGGGCAACGCCGCATCGGGCACCATCTACATCACCAACGGCGATTCGGATGACTGGCTCTACGGCGAGCAGACCGTTAAGAACAAGATTTTCGCTTTCACCCCTGAGGTAGGGGTACAGTTCCACCCCGATACCTCCAAGATCACGGAGGAGATCCTGGAAAACCTAGGCCCTAATTTGTATGTGTGTTATGCGGCAGGTGAGGAGCCGATCATCACCCACAGGCCGCTTCAGGACACCGAAGACGCCACAGGACCCTACAAGTTCGAAGCGACCGTATCGCCGGCAATTCCTTTGACCTCACCGACGCCTTCTCCCATAGGGGAAGACGGCGTGTGGCTCCACTTCACTACCAACCCAAATGCTGGGTTTGACTCCCTTCAAATGAGGCGAGGGACGGAACAAGGGATCTACGAAGCGGAGCTCACAGGGCTAGGAGAGGATGTCACGATTTCCTACTACCTTTCCGCCCGTGACGCGGAGGGGCACATCGGGCGGGCACCGCGTGCCGCACCATTGGCTGTGTACTCGTTTGCCGTGGGGTCCGACACCATCGCCCCGACCATTTCGCATGTGCCCATCCAGGAAAAATCTGTTTTTGACCGCACCTACGTCATCACAGTCGAGGCGTGGGACAACATTGGCATTGCTGCCGTGTGGGTGCAGTTTCGTCGGAATGGCGACGTGCTCGACTCGCTTCAGCTAGCCCCCACAGAGGTCCCCAATCAATACCGCGGGGCGATCCGAGTGGCGGAGAGCGCAGAAGGAGACCTCTGGGAGTATCGCATTGTGGCCGTGGATGCGTCCCGGCGGGCCAATCGCGCCATGCTCCCCGATTTGGGCTTTTTTGCTTTCCGGATCACCGGTCGACTGGTGTTCGACTTTGAGGACGAGGGTCGCTTCAGCACTTCGCCGCCCAGCGACTGGCAATGGGGCCGGCCGAGCAGTGGGCCCCGTCAGGCCCACTCCGGGGTGAACGTGTGGGGCACCAACTTGGTCGGGAACTATGGCAACTACTCTGACTCGCGGCTGGACACGCCGCCCATCGCGCTGGCCCCCACTCTCAGCTCCGCCACCCTCCGCTTCTGGCACTGGTACGAGCACGAGTACTCAGGGGCACTCTACGATGGCGGCAACATCAAGGTTTCGGTGGACGGAGGACCCTTCACCTTGGTGTACCCTGTGGGCGGCTACGACTATGTTGTCAACCCCTACAACCAGGTGCTGGGCGGTGAGCCGGCCTTCGGCGGGCCTTCCGGCACAGGTGATTTTTGGCAGGAAGAGGCGGTGGACCTCACCCCCTTCATAGGTCACACCGTACAGGTGCGCTTCCACTTTGCCTCGGATTCCGACGTAAACATGGCCGGCTGGTACATCGACGATGTGAGTGTTGATTTTGCCACGCCGGTTGCCATCCGCGACGAGGCATCTGAGGTGCCATCGGCGTTCAGGCTGTCCCAGGCCTATCCTAATCCGCTGAACCCGACCACCTCTGTTGTGCTCACCGTGCCTCGCAAGAGCAGGGTGCGCCTGGAAGTCGTCAACATGCTGGGCCAGCGCGTGCGGCTTTTCCACGATGCGGAGCTCGCACCCGGCCAGCACCTGGTGACATGGGATGGCCTGACGGACTGGGGGACCGCCGTGCCCAGCGGTGTCTACCTCCTCCGCATGGAGGGTGCCGGTTTTTTGGGCGTCTGCAAGGTCGTGAAACTGCAATAGGATGACAAAAAAAGTAACGGCGGCGGAAGTAGGCTCGAATAACTCGAGCAAAAATGACATGGTCGGGCAAGACCTTACCAGGGGGAGGGGTGGGGTTTTG
>JBBIKH010000069.1:0-14980 GCA_037445575.1 bacterium | reverse complement strand
GAGGCTACTGCAGGTCCAGGTTGTACTACATGATTTTTCGGTACAAGGAAGCCAGGCCTATCCGCAGTACGCGGGCTGCCTTCTGTTTGTCATAGTTGTGGTACTGCAGTGTTTTCTCCAGGGCGATTCGCTCGATCTCTGCGAATGACATCCCCACCTCGATGCCCATGTTCCGGTCAGAACCATCCACAGCGGCCGCCAGGGCTGGAAAGTGGTACGAACGCAAGAGCTTGTCTTGCGCCAGTACCACTGCTCTTTCTACCATGTTCTCCAATTCCCGCACGTTTCCTCGCCAGGGGTGCCTGAGCAGCTGCCGCATTACTTCTGGCTCCACACCCTGGATATTTTTGTTGTTCAGCGCATTGTACTTTTCCACAAAGTGCTGCACCAGGAAAGGGATATCTTCCTGCCTCTCCCGCAACGGTGGCACGTGGATACCAATGACATTGAGTCGGTAGTAGAGGTCTTCGCGAAAAGTGCCCTCCTCGACCTTTTGCTCCAGATCGGCGTTGGTAGCGGCGATGATGCGTACATCCACCCTAAGGGTGATCGTGCCGCCGAGGCGCTCGAACTCTCCATCCTGAAGGAAACGCAACAATTTCACCTGCATGGCCGGAGTAATCTCGCCGATCTCGTCCAAGAACAGGGAACCGCCATCAGCCAACTCGATCTTGCCCTTTTTCTGCCGTACGGCTCCGGTGAAGGCACCCCGTTCGTACCCGAACAGCTCGGCCTCAAGCAGGTTCTCGGGGATGGCGCCGCAATTGATCTTGACGAACGGCTTGGTGGCCCTGGGGCTATGATAGTGGATGGTAGCGGCGATAAGCTCCTTGCCGGTGCCTGTTTCCCCGGTGATGAGAATGGTGCTACGTGAGGGCGCTACCTGCTTTGCCAATTCGACGACTTTCCTGAAAGGCGGGCTCACCGCCACCAGCTTCGGCGCCGCCTGGGAAAGTTCCAGCTTCTCTCGCAGCCGCTCGTTTTCTCTCCGGAGCAGGATAGTCTCTCCCAGCCGATCCAGGAGGCGCTGCAAGTCAGCCATGCGGAAGGGTTTCACCAGATAGTCGTAGGCACCACCGCGCATGGAAGCAACCGCCGTCTCGACCGATCCGTACGCAGTGATGACGATGACGGCCACTTTCGGCAGGTGCTCTTGCACGTAGTTGACGATCTCCAGACCGGAGCCGTCCTTGAGCTTGAGGTCGGTGACCACAATGTCAACCTCTTCGCTCTCGAGGATCTTCAGGCCCCCACGCAATGAGGTCACCGTCTTGAGCCGGTAGCGTTCGGATGCCAGCCCTTTTTCCAGGGCCTGGAGCGCTTCGGTGTCATCGTCGATGATGAGGATATTGAGCTCACTCACTGGTGATCTCTCCCTGTTCCACCTGCGGCAAGCTCACGGAGAAGAGAGCTCCTCTGCCGACCTGGGAACTACATGTGATGCGCCCCCCGTGGGCGGCGACAATCTCCCGCGACACAAACAGGCCCAGTCCCACCCCACTCCCTTTGGTGGTGAAAAACGGCTCAAAGATCTTCTTCAGGTGTTCCGGCTCAATCCCTGGCCCATTGTCGCGAATCGCCACCACCACCCTCTGTCCCCTGCGGCGGAGGGAGATCCAGATATCCCCGCCGTCATTGAGCACCTGTAGGGCGTTGGTGAAGATATTCGCAAAGACCCGGCGCAGTTGCACCCAATCCACCATGACCCAGCAACGCCACGAAGGGCAACGGAAATGGACCCTCACCCTGCGCAGGGCAGCTTCGTAGGCAGCATCCTGCACCCAGCTATTCACCACATCCACCAGCTCCACCGGCACCATGTTCAGTTCCGCCAAATGGGTATATGCCAGGTAGTGATTGAGGCTGTCGCTGAGCTGCTGGATCTGGCCCTGGATTTTGCGCGTCAGCTCGTTCGCCTCCGGACTCACCCCATTGGGCATGGTGGCCAGCAGCCGTTCGAGCAGCTCCACATTCAGCCCGATGTTATTGAGGGGGTTGCGGATGTCGTGCATCATGGCACTGGTCAGACGAGAAATGGCAGAGAGCCGGTCGATTTGGCGGATGCGTGAGGCAAAACGCACCTGTTCCCCCAGCTCTTGGAAGCTGATGATATAGTAGACGTTGCCAATGGACGGTTGGCGAAGGCGCGCAATGGACACCATGGCCGGCAAGTAGTCACCACTCTTGCGGTAGATGTGGAGCTGCAGATTGTGGCGCCGGCGGCGCTCCGAACGTATCTCCCGCAGAAAGACCTCCCGCGACTGTCCGTGGAAAAGCTCGAGGATATTCCTTTTCAGTATGTCGCCTGGGGCAAACCCGGTGAGGCGAGCCGCCATAGGGTTCCAGTGCAGCACGTTCAGCTCTGCGTCACAGTCGGCCACCCCCAAGGGGTACTCTTTGATGATCTGGTAGATGACATCCAACTGGCGCTGGAGGTCGTTCTTGACGATCTTTAGTTCGTGGATGAGTTGTTGATCCTTGGCGCGGAGTTCCTGGTACACCTTGCCCCACCACTCGCTGAGGAAGATAAGCGTCGTGTCGAAGGCGCGCTGCAGCAGCGCAAATTGCTCCTCAAAGTCGCTGCTCATCTGCAACGTCGTGTTGACCAGAAAGTGGTTGAGGACGATGCGCGCCGCACCCAGAATGGCCAATTGCGCGTGGAAATTGTGTTTCAGGCGCGGGTTGGATTGAAACTCTCGCAAATAGTATCTGGTGAGCTGATACCCTGGCGCCTGTCGGTTCTCCCCGCGCAGGTCCCGTTCGAGCTGGGTGAATATGCCCCGCAGGATCTTCGTGTAGAGCTCGCTGGGCAGATCAAGATCCGCCCCCCAACGCGAGGTCATGAGCGTCTCTGTGGCGCTCTCCACCAGAGCATCCCCATATCTGTGGACGATCTCAGCTAATGTGGCCATACAGGTCCCCTCCTAGCGTTCCCCCAAGCATGGAGAGGAAGTGCTGTCCTCCTTCTCGTTCTGGTCCGAAGCCCTTTCCGCGCGCTCCCGCCGCCGTTGGGCATTAACATTTTTTTCGCTTCGCATGGGAACTCGCCCGCAGGATGAGCGTTTATCAGTTTGAAACCGTCGCCGAGCGGTTTGCCGCTCTTTCTTTTCAATCTGATAAGCGCACGGTGCCAGACGGCAGCTGGGCGATGTCGGAAAGGAAGCCGTAACCACCTGCGGTACAATGATGTTAGGTGGCACAGGCGAACCTGTGGCACGGTCTTTGAGACATAGCCTTCAGCTTGCGCGTCCTCGCCGTTTGCGGTGCGAAAGGTACGAAAAAATCCGCTCAATGTAAAGGGGAAATTGAGCGTTAGGGAGGAAAAGCGAGGGCATTTTCTTCATAAAGGGCAGGTGGGGGAGCCCGTGGTTTCGCTAGTTTGCTAGGTGGAATGTCGAATCAGACGAAAGGAGTGTTGCAACATGAGGAACCGAATCGCGTTGTCACTGATTGCCGCAATTGCGGTGCTCGCGTTCGTCGCTGGTTGTGCTAAGGCCCCAGATCCGGCACGGATTGATGCGGTGAAAGCTGCGGTGCAGGCAGCAAAGGCCGCCGAGGCCGATCGTTACGTACCGGCCATGTACAACGCAGCAAACGACTCTCTGAATGCCGCCTTGGCCGAGATTGAGAAGCAGAATGCCAAGTTCGCCCTCTTCCGGAAGTACGGCGTTGCCACCCATCTGCTGCAGGTGGCCGAGGAAAAGGCGAAGGAGGCCGCGCAGGCGGCAGAAGTAAAGAAGGAAGAGGTCAAGAACGAGGCAACCGGCCTCATCCAGCAGGGCACTGACGCAGTGGCGCAAGTCAAGAAGCTGTTCGCCAAGGCCCCGCGTGGAAAGGAGGGACGGCAGGCGCTGGAATTGATCAAGGGCGACATCACCACCGTCGAGAATACCCTTGCCGAGGCTACCGCCGCTATGGATAAGGGCGACTACCTCACCGCTCGCGACAAGGCAAAGGCTGCCCTGGACAAGGCTAACTCCTTGACCAGCGAGCTGCAGGAGGTCATCAGCAAGAAGGCTGCGTTGACCAAGAAAAAGTAATCCGGCAGTAGTGTTGCTTCGAGCCTCGTTCCGTTGACCCAGGGGACCCTCGCTTTGCGGAACGAGGCTTTTTTGCGCCCAGGCATCTTGAACCGAGCCAGACATGATCTTGTATCGCACCCAACTTCGTGACACGCGTTCTGAGGCCCCCCCTCGCCTGAACCGTTGGTGGATAGTGGCGGCAATTGGCTCTTCCCTTACCACCGTAGCAGTGCTGGTGACCCTCTGGCTCACCAGGCCCAAGCCACCCTTGGTGCTTTTGGACCAGGCCAGGCTGGCCCTGAGTGCGGCGCGTGCGACGGAGGCACCGAGCTATGCCCATAAAGTCTGGCGCGAGGCAGAGCTTGCCTGGGAGCAAACGTTGCGCGCCTTTGCGGAACAACGTCGTCACTGGTTCTTCCAGAGAGACTTTCGCATGGCGGCACAGCTGGCCCAGCACACGCAGATACTGGCCCTAAGGGCTCGAGAGCAAGCCATCGCCTGCAGAGATTCCCTTGACCAGCAGACAAGGGTGGAGGCGACGAAGGCGCAGCAGCAGCTCGGAGAGTACCGAGCCTACTTCAGGGACTTGCCGGGGAGCACCCCCCATCGGGAGCGGGCCACGCGCAGCGAGCTCCTCCTCTTGGAAGCGGAGGAGGCCCGGAAGAGAGGAGACCTGCTACGCGCCGCGGAACGGCTCCGCGAAGCAAACGAGGCAATCAGTATAGCCGGCAACGGCAGCGCCACGACCGTGCGCTCCTACTTCTCGAAGGTGCCAACCTGGCAACAATGGGCAGAAGAAACCATTGCCTATTCCAGGCAACACGATTGCCCCGCAGTCATCGTGGACAAGTTCGCACATGTGTGCAAAGTCTACCGCAGCGGGAAACTCCTTGCGGAGTTTCCCGTCGAACTTGGCCTGAATTGGATGGGGCACAAGCGACAGAGAGGCGACAACGCCACCCCAGAGGGACACTATGTGATCACTCAGAAGAAGGCAAACCGTTCCACAAAATTCCACAAGGCCTTGGTGCTCAACTACCCCAATGAGGCAGATCTTCGCGAGTTTGAAGCCAACAAACGCCGCGGTCTTTTGCCGCACAATGCGCAGATCGGTGGCCTCATCGAGATCCATGGAGACGGTGGCAAGGGGTTCGATTGGACCAATGGGTGTGTGGCGTTGACCAATCGCGACATGGACAAGCTGTACGGCATGGTGGAAGTCGGGACCAGAGTTACCATTGTTGGCTCGCTGCGGAGCTGGGAGATGTGCTTCGGCCGGAGCACCACCAGTACCGTCGGCAGCCAAAAGTGACCTGAATATGGATGACGACACCCTAAGAGCTAGTCCCACACATCCAAAACCACAACCCCCGCTTCCCACGCGCCTCAGGCCGAAGCCGCGTTGGTGGATAGCCGTTCTGGGGGGCATCGCCATAGCGTTGGCGCTGCTCTACTGTTCGCCAGTGCTGGAAAGCAGCGTAGAACGGGTTGCGGTCAAGGTTCGGCCGCCCGCGACCGCACGGTCGCAGAAGGGCACCATCTCGGCAGAGGAGCGTCAGCTGCGCAGAAGCATAGCCGAGTTACGGCGGCGTTTTCGGCAACTCACGCCGACGAGCCATTACCTCATCGTCGACACCGCCAACAACCGCATCTTTGTCAAAGCGGGCGATCGCGTGGTCCACGAGGGGATTTGTTCCACCGGCAGCTACGTGATGTTGCGGGCGGGCGACCAGCGCACCTGGGTGTTCAAGACGCCGCGCGGCATGTTCCGCGTGCACGCCAAGTTAGAAGCCCCTGTGTGGCGGAAACCAGATTGGGCCTTCATCGAAGAAGGGCGCCAACCGCCGCCACCCATGCACCCTGATCGCTTCGAATTCGGGGTGTTAGGCGAATATGCCCTGGCTTTCGGCGATGGCTATCTTGTCCACGGAACCCTGTACAAGCGCCTCTTAGGCATGCCGGTCACCCACGGCTGCGTGCGCCTGGGGGATAAGGACTTGCGGGTCGTTTATCACAAGCTGCAGGAAGGGTCGAAGATCTTTGTCTATTAGCATGCGTCGTCGTATTCGTACAACCGATCCCCTGAGCACTGAGGACTACCAGCCGGAAGCGGCCCAGCCCCGGCCTCGCTTGTGGCCGCGCCTGCTCCTGTTGGCATTGCCCGCCCTGCTGGTGGTGGGCGTATTTATCCTCTGGCCGCTCTTCCTCGACCCAATCCCTCCGGACCCCTCTCCGCCTTCGAGGATGGCGAAGGCCACCTCTCCATCCCGACACGATCCTTCGCTGGCAGACCTGGCCATTGAAGAGGCTTTCTTTCGGAATCGCCTGATGATGGCCAAGACCGACTCTGTGGCCCTCGCCATAGACCTTGTCGACAGCGTGGTGACACTGGACATCAAGGGCGTGCCGGTGCGCACCTGCAGGATTCAGAGCTTTTCTACCAGCGGTGCGCTGCTGAGGGCGCGCCGTTCGCCGCGGCTTGCGGGCTGGCTGAGCAGGCCCTTTGTGCTGCGCAGAGAATGGGGCACGATCCCCAAGGCGCCGATCAAGAAGGTCGACGCCCCGAAAGACACTGTAGAAGCAGAGAAGCTGGCGGCCATGACGCCCCCGCCCGACAGCGGCGAGGTGGCGTTCGTCCTGGCCTTCACCCGAAATCTGACTGTCAAAGTCACTCAGGCCGAAAAGCTCTCAGGCAAGGGGCACGTCCAGAAGGCGACGATGGAGGCATGGCATCGAGGGGTTTCCCTGCTGGAGGAATTCTCGGAGTTGCGCCGCCAGGGGCGGGTGTCACCCCCGCTGGCGGTGAGCATGAAGCTCTCCCGCGCCGACGCCAAGGCCATTTATCGCGCTCTGCCACGACATGCGATGTTGGCTTTTCGCTTCTAGACCCCTTCGCATCTGAGCAGGCACCTCCCTCGCCGCCCGCTCAGAGATGCATCCCTGCCCACCACCACGAAATCAACCCTCAGAAGGCTCATGATGTGCCGCCGCGCTCTTGGAGAAACTCATGCACGTAGCTTGCCAGCCGCGTGGCAATAGCGTCGACCAGCACGTCAGGCACGCCATCGGCGTAGCGCGATTGCATCCGCATGTCGCACAGCTCGTTTACATAGTCGATAACCACAAACGTCCCATGGCGATCCAGGGCAATCTCAGTGGAGAAGAAGCGAAGTCGGCAGATGGCCGCGATCTTTTCCACGATCTCGAACAGAGGACTCAGCTCGTAACGTGAGACCTCTTCCGGGGTGAGCACTTGGTAGAGATGGGTGCGGTCGTTCCACCAAGCGCATTGTATGAGGCCGCAGACATAATAGCCGCGGAACCAGAACTGTCTGCCATTGCGCTCCAAGGGGATTACTTTCTGCTGCAGGAGATACTTGTCGTGCCGGTGCTCCTGGCGCGCCTCGAGCACGTCTTGCAGGGTTTCGGCACCCTCTACCACCCCAAGGCCTCCGCCGGTGGTATTGGCCGGCTTAATCACGAATGGTCGTCCCAGATGCGCAAGATCCGCTACCGACAGGCGCACCTCCTCGGAGGAATGAAACGGGGGCAGGATAATGGTAAAGGGAGTATGCAAGCCATGGGCGATGAATTCCAGATGCATGGTGGCCTTATCCGAGGCCCAGCGGAGCCTTTCCAGAGGCTCCAGCACTTCCCCGCCGCCTGCGGCAACCAGCCGTTGCAACGGACAAAACTCCGGTGCGGCATCGCTGGCACGGTCGATCAGAAACCGGATACGAATTCTCCCTGCCTCAAGAAGCTCTAGGGTTCCGCCAAGGTTGTTCTTCCAGACGATGAACGTGCTCAGCCCGAGCTCCTTAGCCTTGTGCTCTACGAGCCTGAGAAAATCCCAGTCGTACTCCCAGTCAAGGGCAAGAGCCAGATCGTATGTCACCGCCACATTGCTCTCTTGCGCGGACGATGAATGGGGCAGGTCAGAGAGGTCCATCTCCCATCAACTTTGTAGGTGCACAGCGAGATCATCACACCAGCAGCCAGGCAGACTGCGTGGAGCTCCTGGGGGAATTTGCCAAAATATGTTCACATTGTCAAGGAAAACTTCCGCGCGTTCGGACGTTCGCGGGCGAAAAAAACCACTTGGAAAGGCAACGCCATTTTGGTATATTCGTTCGGCAAATCAAGGAGCAAGGTAGTCCATGTTGGTACTGCCCCGCTACATTATCCGCGAACATGTAGGCCCTTTTCTGTTTGCCTTTTTTGTCATCACCCTCTTTTTTCTCCTGAACATCCTCTTTCGGGAACTGGGTCGACTTCTGAGCCGCGGTCTGGAGTTCACGCTGATTGTGGAGTACTTTGCCCTTCACATGGGCTGGATTGTGGCTCTCACCCTCCCGATGGCAGTGCTCCCAGCGGTGCTTATGGCGTTTGGCCGCCTCTCCTCCGACAATGAAATCGTGGCCATAAAGGCCAGTGGCGTAAGCGTGAATCGGATAAACGCGCCAGTGATAGTGGCAGCAACGCCATTTTGTGACTTTTGCAAATGGTTTGCCAACAGCTTCATCCCCGATATGAATCACCGAGCACGCTTGCTCACCGGCGACATTGCCCGCAAGCGCCCCACCCTGTCTCTGGAGCCAGGTGTGATCTTTGAAGTTACTCCCTCCCTGCACTTGAGCGCGCGGACGATCAAGGAGTCGGAGGGCTATTCAAAGCTCTGGGGCATCATAGTGGATGACTACAGCGAACCGGATGTGACGCAGACGGTCCTTGCCGACAGCGGCGAGATTCGGGTTGACCGCACCCGTGGCATATTGACCCTGGACCTCTACCAGGGCGCAATTGAGAAGATCGATTATCGCAAGCTTGGCGAATACGTCCACATCAGCTTTCCGCGCATGCGGATCACACCGGAGGTGCCTGGGCTGGTGTTGAGTCGCAGCGAATCTGAATACCGGGGCGATCGCGAAAAGAGCGCCCGCGCCATGCTCCGCGAGGTGCGGCAGAAGCGGGAGCTGATCGCGGCGCAGGAGGCAAGGATCCGACAGATGTTCGAACAACCCCAGAACCAGGTGCTGAAGGAACTCCTGCCGCCCAAGAAGGTCCACAGACTGCGTCCCCAAGAGGTGGATAGGCTGTTGCGACAACTGGAGCCTGCCACTGCGCAAGGACGCGACAAAGCATCCCTGTCTCAGATGCAGATGCGCACCCTGAACACCGTGCGCGACGCCCTGCTGAACATCGAGTCGCTCAGGAAGAGCATCAGCAAGCTCATGGTCGAAGTGCACAAGAAGTACTCCATCCCCGTGGCTTGCGTGGTCTTTGTGCTGATCGGCACACCATTGGGAATCATGGCCCATCGTGGCGGCTGGGCAGTAGGCGGCGGCATTAGCCTCTTCTTTTTCCTCCTTTACTGGACACTTCTCATTGGTGGCGAGGAGTTGGCGGATCGGCGGCTTATCAGCCCCTTCTTGGCCATGTGGTCTGCTGACATTCTGGTGGGCGCCGCCGGCCTGTACCTTCTCATTCGCACCGCCCGAGAAACCACCCTCATCAATTTCGGCAAGCTTCGAGCGTTGTTACCTCGAAAGGGGACTTTTTCATGAGAGCACTGCGTGCATCTCTGCTTCTGGTCCTGGCAGCCGTGCTGGCAAGTTCCTGCGCACGCGTGACCCCGCAGCTGGTCGGAGAGGAGCCGCAAGAGGAACGCGTGCGTCAACTGGCCACCCTTGAACCTTCGCTCGTCAAAATCACCTGTTCTGCCTATTATCGCAACTACACCTACCCCCGCCCTGCTGGTGGGCAGAGGGTTTCGGTGCTTCCGCCCCCTCCGCTGGACCAGAAGTTGACCAGCAGTTCCGTTGCCGGCACAGGCCTGGTGCTGCTCCAGAACAGCCGCGAGATGCTCGTGCTCACCTGCAATCACGTTGTCGACTTTGCCGACACCATTCGCAGCTACTACTTGGACGAGGGCAAGCGCCCCACCAACCATTTGCGCCAACTTTCCGTCAAGTATCGGCAGGACATTTTCGTATTTCATCGCAGTGGCGAGTGGACAGCCGGAGAGGTGGTGAGCACTGACAGAGAGAACGACATCGCCCTGGTGCGCTCATCCCGCGCCGGGCAGCAGATGGCGGAGAGCCCGCTGCCTTTTCCCTTCGGTGATGTCGGCGACCTAAAGCTTGGCCATGAGGTGTACGTGCTGGGGTTCCCCAAGGGCTTTTTCGCCGTCACGAGGGGACTGGTCAGCCCCTCACGTGGGCGGGGCAAATTCATGCTCGACATCGCATTCAACCGCGGCTACTCAGGGGGAGTGGTCGTGTACCCCAATGAGCGCAAAGGCCGGGTCGAATATGTAGGCATGGCCACCTCCGCTGCTTATGATTCGCACTATTTGCTCGTTCCACCTTCGGAAGCAGCGACGGAGGCATTGGAACCCGACATACCCTACGAAGGGGAAATGTTTGTGCAGGAACTCAAGTTGATCAATTATGGCATCACCTTCGTAGTGAGCAGCAACGTGGTGCGCGATTTTATCCGGGCCAATGCCGAGCGTTTGCGGCAAAATGGCTTCGCCACCGAACCGCTGTTCCGTTGAGGGGCCTGAGCAGCGCCGACGGAAGGTGCGAGCCGATGCGGATCCTCGATCGCTACATCACTAGGCGTTTCCTGGGCAACCTGAGCTTTGCCCTGGTGGCATTTGCCCTCATTTTCATCATTGTGGACATGGTGGAGAACCTGGACTCCTTTCTGGACCGGCATGTACCCTGGCGCATTATCGCCGACTACTACCTCCTCTACCTGCCGTACATTGTGGTGATGAGCCTACCGGTAGCAGTGTTGCTGGCCAGCCTCTTTTGCATGGGCACGCTGGCCAAGCATAACGAGCTTGTGGCCATGAAGGCGACGGGCACTTCCTTGTACCGCATTTTGCTGCCCATGGTGATCTTGGGCGTGGTGGTGAGTGTCGCCGACATTTTCATCGGCGAGGTGGTGGCGCCAGCTGCTAATCGCCGCAAGCGCGAAATCCGCCTCGACTACATGGAAAAGCATGACTTTAACATTCGACGCCGCATGACCAACCTGCTCGTGCGCGACCGCGCCGACCGTCGGGTGCTCATTCGTTACTACGACTCCAAACAGCAGACGGCCTTTCGCGTCACCATTCTCGAGTACCAGGGCTCGACGGTCACGCGCCGTTTGGACGCTCCGCTGATGCGGTGGACCGGCAGCACATGGCGCATGGAGAACGGCTATGAACGGCTCTTTGCGGAGGGACAGGAAAAGGCAATCGCCTTCGTCAGTCGCGAGCTCCCCGATCTGGCAGTAACCCATCGCGAGCTGGCGCGCGTGCAGCTGGAGCCGGAGGAGATGTCATACGGGGAATTGCGGGACTTTATCGAAGAGGTACGCCGCAACGGCGGCACGCCTCATCGCTGGCTGGTAGACCTCTACCTCAAGATCTCCTTCCCTTTCAGCAACCTTATCATCTTGCTGATCGGGGCATCGCTCGCATCCAGCAAACGCCGCAGCGGCGTTGCCGTCAGCTTTGGCTTTAGCCTGGTCATCTGCTTCCTCTATTTCGGCCTGCTCAAGACCGGACAGTCATTGGGACACACAGGCACGTTGCCGCCACTTTTTGCGGCATGGTTGGGCAACCTTGTGTTCCTGGTGGTAGGTGCGGTGCTGGTGGCGCGCACCCGGACCTGAGCGGGGAGCAGGTCCCAAACGCCGTCCAGCTCACCCGAATTTGGCAAGGGCTCAGGCGGGCGGCGAGCCTCCAGCTGCGGCGTCCAGCCTGCGCAGCAGCGCCATCGCAAAGCGGGAAGCCAACTCCGGCACGGCAAAGTCTACGTTTTCCAGCGTATCTGTGGGCCAATGCCAGTGCGGCAACTGGCCTGCTGCATCCGTGGCGAGCAACAGGAGTGTCGGATATCCACGCCGCGCCGGAACAATAGCATCGGTATAGGCCAACCGGTACACCAAGGGTGTCACCTCGCGGAACGGCTCTCGTGTGGTGAGTTCGCGCGCCAGGTTCACTAGCGGTCCGCGGAAGCGGCACACGTCCAGCATTCCCTCCCCCAAGCAATAGTGGAGCTTTCCACTTCCCAGAGAGTCGAACACCACGAAGTGGGTTCCACCCGGGGGTAATTCGGCGGCATGGCGCCGGACAAAATCGCGCATCCCCAACGCCCCTGTCTCCTCGCTCCCGGTAGCCAGTACCCAGACTTGGCAATGGCGAAGGGGCTCCTGGCGCAATGCCGCCGCCAGGTCCAGGAGCACGGCGACACCGCTGGCATTGTCGGCCGCCCCCTGCACCCGAGGAGCAACCAATCCCGCGTGCAACAGGATGGCCAAATAGGCCAACATGTAGAGCAGCCCCCCAAGCAACAGCACATCCAGGAGCAAGCCGCGCGCGCCCAATGCACGCAAAAGGAGGAGTAGCTCCACAAGGACGAGCACGGCGACTCCGAGCAGAAAGTTCGCGCGAAAACTGCGCACTTGCTTCGGGTGCCACATGAACCCCGAGCGTGCGGTGTCGTAATGGGCGGCGAGCACCACGTGGCACTTGGCGCTCTGGTCCCCAATCCGGGCAACGACGTTCTGCGAGGGGGCATGGCAGAACAGCCGGGCCACAGGCTTGAATCGCATGGAAAAGTGCCCCCAGAACAGAACGATGCCCACCGTTGCAATCACCAATCCTGCCACAGGCCAATAGCGCGCTAACACCACCGCCCCGGCCACAGCGCCAATGATCACCACCAGCTCCCAGGTCATTCTGCCCTGCGAGCGAAAAGACTCCTGCCATGGCTCCAGGCCAATGGCGCGCATGGTACTCACCAGGTATTCGGCAGCGCGCCGCTCGTTGGCGCTGCAACTTCCCCTATGCGGAAAGGCGCACAGCTCAGCAATGAACCTTCGGATACGCATGCGTCATTCCACCTCATGCATGTTCGGCTCCGGGGGGCGAGTCGGTGCTGGTGCTTGGGGCGAAGGCTTGCAGGACTTCCTCGCAGGTGAGGATGTAGGCAAAGCCGTAGGCAAGGTTCCGCAGGGTGGCATAGTGATACTCCAGGCCGGAGGTGGCGGTGCCATCGGCGAGGAAAAAGACGCGGAAGTCGCGCACAAAGGCCTCGCGGGCTGTGGTCTCGCAGCACAGGTTGCTCATCACCCCGCCGATGATCAGGTCCTTGACGCCGAAGTGGCGGAGAGACCTCGCCAACGTGGTGCGGAAGAAGGCGCTGTAGCGAGTCTTAGCCACTACCACCTCTTCGGGCAGAGGCGCCACCTCGGGCAGAAGCTGCCACGCCGGCGTCCCCTTGATGATCAGCTCGCCCCACCATTGGCTCAGCATGCCGCCATCTCGCGCAGGGTCAATGTGGCCGTGTTGCGTGTAGATGACGGGCACAGAGTTGGCGCGGCACGCATCGATGACCGCGCGCAAAGCCGGAAGAATCGGCGTTGCGATGGGGCGAAATTCTTCTTGCATATCGATGACCAGTAGGGCGGCATGCGTCAGTCGGGGCAACGTGGGCACTGCACCCGCCTCCGGCACCACGCTGAGCAGCTCCTGCCTGGTCACTCCCGAGGCCCCCCGCCAATCACCCGCACGTTGATGGCCCGATCGCCTTTTGCCTCACGGCGCACGTCAAAGGCGACTCGTTGCCCCTCCTCCAATCCGCCCCCGCGCACCCGCGGGTCCAGGTCGTTGACGTGCACGAAGAGATCCTCGTCGTCATCGGACACAATGAACCCGAAACCGCGAACCGGGTCCCATTTCTTCACTGTGCCGTACTGCATGATGGATTCTCCTTTACGGAAGATTGCACCCGCTCAGCACATGAGTCGCTCCTACTTGAGCTGCTGTCCCACCACACCGGCTACAAACCACTTCTGGAACAGGAAAAATAGCGCGATGGGCGGTAACAGGGCAATCATGCCCGCGGCGGTCAACCCTCCCCAATAGGTGCCCCAACTCCCTAAGAACGAGAGAATGCCTTGGGGCAACACCCGCAGCTGTTGCGAGGAGGTCAAAGCGAAGGAATAGAGGTAGTTGTTCCACGAATTGATGAACACAAAGACGGCCACGGCCACCATTCCCGGGGCAGCCATGGGGATGGCGACGCGGAACAGCAGCCCCGCACGTGAACACCCATCGATCATAGCCGCCTCTTCAGTCTCCACAGGAGTAGCGGCGATGAAGTTGCGCAACATCCACACCGTGAACGGCAAGTTAAAGACGACATTGGCGATGATCACCGCGCCCAAGGTGTTGTACAATCCCAGCTTGTTGAAATAAGTGATGAGCGGCACCAACACCGCTACAGGGGGCAGCAAAGGTAACACCATCAGCACAACGCCCAGGCTTTGGCCGCGAAAACGAAAGCGCGCAAGCGCATAGCCTCCAAGCAGTGACGCGACCAGGGTGATGACGATCGCTCCACAGGAGACCAGCAGGCTATTGCGCAAGTAGAGGATGAACTCTGGGCGTGCCAACAGCAGGCGATAGTGCTCCAAGGTCCAGGTGCGCGGCACGAAGTGGTAGTCAAAGCGACCCGCAAAGGAAGTACGCAACCCCCACAGGAAGGGGAATAGGGTCACGATAAGCACAATGAGCGCCCCACACCAGAAAAGGATATCACGCCGTGCCCTCATTGCAACTCCCGCAATCCACCGGTCAACCGAAGGTAGGCGAACATGAAGAGTATGCCAACCCCCACCATGACGATGCCAATGGTAGCCCCGCTGTTCAGGTCAAAGTTGATGAACGACATCTTGAACAGGCGCACGGCAGCCACCTCGGTGCTATAGCCAGGACCGCCCTCAGTCATGGCGTAAACGGTCTCGGCATCCTGCAAGGTCCACATGGTGATCACTACCAGGACGACTGCAAGGTGCACTCGTGTGAGCGGCAAGGTCAAGTAGCGAAACTGCGTCCACCTGCCACCACCGTCCACCTTTGCCGCCTCGTAGACCTCCGTAGGAATGCTCACGATTCC
>JBBIKH010000068.1:0-15211 GCA_037445575.1 bacterium | reverse complement strand
GCAACCGCGCCACCTGTACGAGCATCGACAGTGAGCCAACAGGCGAAGGGGTGTACAGGACTACTACCCCCCTCCAGGCTGAGGGGGGTGTGCGGCTGTACTATCGCATCGTGGCGGAATACTACGCCGGAGGCCAGGCAAAACTGGTGAGCGACGTGTTTAGCTACGATGTGCTCAAAGCCGCCGACGTAGCCTTGAATGGCGAGGAGATCAGGGTGTCGGGTACGGCGAGCCTAACCGTGACCGTCCCTATTGCCAACACTGGTGAACAGGACAGTGGTCCGTTTACGGTGCATCTGTTCGATGTCACCGCCGGCCAGAAGATACTCCTCGCTCCAGAGCAGCGAGTGCTAAACCTTGGCCCTGGGGAGCGAACTGCGGTCACTTTTGCCTGTACCGGTGCGGTCGGCGGTCTTCGCACCATGATGGTCGTTGCCGATTCTGCAAAAGCGGTGAGGGAGCAGAACCGAGGCAACAACAGCGCGCAACGCACCCGCTGGGTCGTAATGCGGACCACAGGCACAAGTAGCCAGCCGGTCACCGGCGACGGCAACTTTTTGCTCTCCATTCCGCCTGAGGCGATTCCTCGCCACACCGCCATTGCGGTGAGCGGCATGATGCTGTAGCACTTTGCGACTGGGGCGGGAAAGGCCAAAGAGCTCGTGCCGGTCCGGCTTAAGGATGGTCAATCCGGCGTCCTCTACGCCCTGGCGTGGGACGACAGCGCCATCACGTTTTCGCAGCCGTATCGAGTGGAGATGTTCTTTGACCGGAACGACACCTTGGCCACCCAAGCTGCCTCCTTCGGGCGTCTCAAGATCTACGCTTGGGACTCTGCCATTGCGCAGTGGGTATCCTTGGACAGCGAGATTGATGTGTTGCGCAGCAAGGTGAGCGCGAACGCCACTACCCTCTTTCCCGTGCACGGCCTCTTTGTGAATGCGGACAACCAGGCTCCGTCGGTCCGCCTCAAGTTTCAGGGGCAGACCTTTGCCGATGGAGACTTTGTTCCGGCCAGGCCGAGCATCACGGCCGTTGTGGAGGACCAGAGCCCGGTGGACTATGCGCTACGCCCAGTCCGGGTGGTGTTGGACGGTCGCGAGCTTGCGCCGGCCGAGTTCTCCTGCTCCGTTGCCCCAGAGTCGCCCAACGTGCTCGTCGCGAGTCTGAGCCCAAACCTTCCTGCAGGCCAGCATCAGCTACAGGTGACAGCCTATGACGTGCACGGCAACAAAGGGGTGGCTGAGGCGACGTTTGTGGTGAGCGAAGCCTTTGCCCTCCGTAGCATCGCCAATCATCCCAACCCATTTGCCAGGGAGACAGTCATCGCCTTCACCCTGAGCGGCGAGGCCGAGGAGGTGCAGCTTCGCATCTACAGTACCTCCGGACGCCTGGTTCGGGATCTGACCGATGAAGTGGAGTCGCTTGTCGGCTACACCGAAGTGGTCTGGGACGGTAGCGATGAAGACGGCGAGCAGGTCGCCAATGGGGTCTACTTTCTCAAGCTGGTGGCCAAGAGAGGCAATGACCAGATCGAGACGATCGAGAAGATGGCCAGATTGCGGTAGAGGCTCGGAGCGGAACATGCGTAACATGACCAAGTGTGCAAGCCTGTGGTGGGGGATAGTGACAATACTGGGATGGGCCACGCTGCGCCCCCAACTGCTGAACGCGGGCACTTTTGCGGCGGAGTTCTTGCGTATTGGCGTCGGGGGGAGGCCATCGGCCATGGGAAGCGCCTTTGTGGCTGTGGCCAACGATGGCACTGCCTTCTACTGGAATCCCGCCGGGCTGGCCTATGTGCGGCGCGCGGAGCTCACCTTCGAGCACGCGCCGATGTTCGGAGGAGTGGCGCAGTACAACGTCGCCAGCGCCACGATTCGCCTCATGCCCGGCACAGCAGTAGGCGTCAGCTGGATTCGCCTCGGCGTGGACGACATCCCGCGCTACGGGGAGCTTGCCGAGACGCGCTGGGATCGGTTTACCAACCCCGCGCTGCGCTCCACCGGTAAGCCCGAAGGATATTTCCACGATTCTGAGAACGCCCTGATGTTGTCGTTTGCCCGCAAGATAGACTTTGAAATGAGCTTTGGCGTCGGCCTTTCCAGAGTGTGGATACCTGCGGAAATCTGTGTGGGCGCCACCTACAAGTACCTTGAGCAACGCTTGGATTCGTTCACGGGCCGGGGTCAGGGACTGGACGCCGGTCTCCTTGTGCGGCTGATGACCGAAACCAAGCTCGGGGAACAACCGCTGCGCAGTGTCGGTTTTGGGGTCAGCGTGCATGACCTTTCCCGCACCTCTCTCAAATGGAGCACGCCCAGCGGCGCCAAGGACCACACGGAGCCAGTGGTGCGCTGCGGCCTGGCCTTGGCCCATGGGCTCCATTTCCTGAGCTCGCAGGCCACCTTCGCTTTTGATCGGGAGCTTTTTGGCGCCCGAGGTACGTACCTGGGGGGCGAACTTGCCCTGCGGAGGGTTGTGGCGCTACGCATCGGGTCGCACGACGGGGACCTGGCTGTAGGCGCAGGGTTGCGGTTCGGATACATGCGTCTTGACTATGCCTTTGTGAGCTACCAGCTGCGCGGCACACACCGCGTAAGCGCAGCGGTGGAGTTTTGAGGTTCCTGGAGGTTTGTGACTTGTGCACTTCGGGTGACTGATCGGCGGGTGTGGGTGACGTAGGAGAGGCCCTCATAGGTCCTCAGGTGGAAGAGGCCGGTTCAGGCGCCTGCAGTGCCAGAGGCCGGTGTCGCAGTGGCGACGCCGGCCTCGTTCGTTTTGGCCAGCTAGGATGCCTCGGAGTCGAACCGCTGCACCCTGCTTCCCCTTGGTATTCTTCGGGAAGATGTGACGTACGGGTACGAGACCGGGATAGGCAGGGGCCAACTTCTCGTTTCCGTGGCGCTGCAGGTCAGCAAAACGCGGCTCTGAGAAGAGCCAGCCGCATGAGCGTCGTGCACGGCAAGAACCTGTGACAGGGAACCTCAGGAAGCAGGGGCTGCCTGAAAGCCCGTGTGCAAAGGGGGAGCCCGCTTTGTCCTTTCCCTCCCTCATTTCCCGAGCAGCAGGGGAAGGGTTCGGGTGGGTCGTGCCCCAAGCCGGGCGCCCCGCACAAGATGGCTTGTAAGCGTGGTCAACCCATGGAAGAAACACTCCCCGTCGCCCGGATGCACCGGGTCCACCGGTAGGACAAGAGATACTTCGCCACGTGGTGGGGGGTGCAGACAAGCAGGAATCAGCTCCACCCATTGGATGTTGGCTTGTTCCGGAGTGCACGACCGCGCACTGTTGCCCGGGACCGTCATGAGCTTAAGAGCGCGATTGCTGCTGCCCAGCGCCGACTCGTGGCGAACCGAGTTCCCTGGTCCTGTCAGCGTAGACCTCATCTCAGTAGCAATAGCTTCCTGGTTTCGGCGAATGGCCCGGCCTGGAGACGGCAAAGGTACGCTCCACTCGGCAGGCCCCTGGCATCCCATACGCGGATGTGTTCCCCTGGGGGGAGCTCTTCGCAGACCAGTGTAGTCACCTCTGTGCCAAGCACGGTGAAGACTTTCAAGGAGACGAGCGTCCGTGATGGTACTGCAATGGAGATAGTGGTAGAGGAGTTGAAGGGGTTTGGGTGGTTTTGACGAAGAGCGAAGCTCGTGGGCCAACCGGATGTTCCGCCGTCGGTGAGCACCGGGCTCATCTCCGCCAGCGGCCGCCTCCAAACGCCTTCGCCATTAGTGCCGGCAAAGAGAAAAGCCTGGGAGATGGCCAGCGACAAGATGGGGAGATTCGGCAACCCGTGGCTTGCGTCAACCCAGCTTGCGCCTGCATTGGTGGAAACAAACAGATGTCCACTTTCTGTTCCGGCAAACAGGGTGGTTGGAGCTCGCGGGTCGATGGCCAGCGCCAGAACCTCAGCGGTGGTCAGGTCCGAATTCGCCGGGTGCCAGGTTGTGCCGCCATCGGTGCTCGTGAATACGCCGCCCTCTGTGCCAGCGTAGACAATGGTGGGTCTGTGCGGGTCGATAACCAGGGCCCGCACGTTAGTGGCGCTCAGACCAACATTGGCCGCGCTCCAGTGCGCGCCTCCGTCGCTGCTCCTGAATACGCCGGCGCCCTCTGTGCCTGCATAATGTGCTCTGGGGGTCCCTGGGTTTCTGGCAAGCGCGCGGACCCGAACGTTTCCTGGAGGCAGGCCTCTATAGCTCGGCTCCCACATCTCTCCGCCATCGGTGCTCTTGAAGAGGCCACCCAAGGTCGCGGCGTAGACGGTGCTGGTTGCGATCGGGTCTACGGCCAGGGCGCACACAGCGGTATTGCTCATGCCTCTTGAGACCGCCCGCCAGCTCGCGCCGCCATCGAGACTCTTGAACACGCCTCCATCATGGGTCCCTGCATAGATGGTGGTCAGTGTGCCCGGTTCTATCGCCAGCGACCACACGTTGGTGTTGGTCAGGCCGTTGGTGGTTACCGACCACCATTCGCCATCGCTGGTGCTCCAGTAGAGGCCGCCACAGGTGCCGGCATAAAGGGTCGATGGTTCCTGGGGGTCTGTGGCCAGTGCCCAGATGCTGTAATTCGCTAGACCAGTGTTAGTGGCGCGCCAAGTTGTGCCGTTGTCTGTGCTCTTGAAGACGCCGCTCTCTGTGCCGGCATAGAGGGTGGTGGGGCTTTCCGGGTCAATCACCAGTCCGTACACGATCCTGCCCCCGAGGCCGCTGTTGGCGACACTCCACGTGGCGCCACCGTCGCTGCTTCTGAACACACCGCCGCCTTCGGTGCCAGCCCAGACGATGGAGGGCGTTCGCGGATTAATCGCCAGAGCTCGAATGTAAGAGTTGGTCAAGCCGGCGTTCGCGGCGTTCCAGGTTGTGCCCCGGTCGGTGCTCTTGCAGACACCGCCGCCGTCGGTCCCGGCATAGAGGGTTGTAGGGGTGTTTGGGTCAATCGCCAGAGCTCGAATGCTGGTGCTGATCAATCCGCTGTTGATGTCTTGCCATGTTGCGCCGCCGTCGACGCTCTTGAAGGCGCCGTTTTCTGTGCCTGCATACAGCGTGGCGGGATTCGCCGGGTCCATAGCGAGTACGTTGACGAAGCCGGTGCCGAGCCCGGTGCTGGCCGTGCTCCACGTGGCGCCGCCGTCGCTACTCTTGTGCACGCCCTGCCCACAGGTCCCGGCATAAAGGGTACTGCCCGTGTTGGGGTCGATTGTTAAGGTGGACACCGGCGTGGCGATCGGCCAGATGCTAACCCAGCGGCTCCCGCCGTCGGTGCTCTTGTACACGCCCCTGCCTAAGGTTCCCACGTAGATGGTAGTCGGATGCTGCGGGTCGATAGCCAGTGCCCCAATGTCGATGCCGATGAGGCCGTTGTTGATGGCGCGCCAGCTCTCCCCGCCGTTCGTGCTTTTGAAGATGCTGCCGCCCCAGGCCCAGGTACCGGCGTAGAGGGTGCTGGGCGTGCGCGGATCGATCGCCAGAGTGAGGATAGCTCCGCCTCCAGGTCCCACGTTTGTCCAGCCGTAGCTGCCAGCCGACGTCGCACGTGGATTGTGGATGAGCAGTGCGAGCAAGGAACCAACGCACAAGGCTCTGCAAAATATGGCTGTGCACCGCATGGCAAACCTCATTGCTGCGCGCCAGTCATAGTGGGTAGACGGTGCTTTCCGGGCGTGGGCCACAGGCGGTTATGCTGGTCTGCTATGCCAAAGGCCCGGGAGAATCGCTGTGCCTAATTTAGTGGCTATCTTGGAGAAAGTCAAGCAGTTCCTGAGCCGTGGCTATGGTGGTGGGGCACGGCCTCTCCGGAGTCACAAAGCTCCTCTGCGCGAATTGTCTATGCGAGCCCATAAGTGCACCACCTGCGGCTGTCGCTAGGGGTCCGTTGGGGATCGTTGCTCTGTTGGCATTGGCGCAGGTTGGCCATGGGGTACACCCTCGGTCTGTGGCGTAAGGCCACAATCTCGGCAGAATTGACCGGCCAATGGGCTCTTTTGGCAGATGGAGAAGCGGGGATGCCACTGCGACGAAAGTGCTCAGATCGATCTCTCCTGATCTTGGCAGAGGCGATCGTGAGAGAACCCTTGTCGGGTCTCGTGTGAACTCTGCAAGTGCCCAAGAGAAACTGGTTGATTTTTCCCCTGGGAG
Source organism: bacterium (assembly GCA_037445575.1). Classification (GTDB taxonomy): domain Bacteria; phylum Zhuqueibacterota; class Zhuqueibacteria; order JANLFK01; family Oleimicrobiaceae; genus Oleimicrobium. The sequence goes on along the minus strand of JBBIKH010000068.1, from coordinate 9,074 downwards.
TGCTATCTTTACGCTGTGCCCAAATCGTCGTACAACAGTCCAGGTGACCTGCTTTTCGGGGGTGTGGACCCCAGTGGGAGCGCTGCTCACCCCACGGCCCTGGCTATTCTGGATGGTCAGCTTTGCGTTCGGGCAGTGGCAAGCTGTTCTTCCGATGCCGAGGTGAGTTCCTTCTTCGCTCCGCACAGGAAGCAGCTCTTTGCCATTGGGCTTGATGGCCCTTGTGCGCTCCCCGTGGGGCTGGAGGAGTGCTGTTTCCGCGCGCATGGGCCGCCGTGTCCTCACCAGCAACCGGACGGGAAAAAGGGGCGGGCGTGCGAGCAAGAGCTTGCCCGAAGAGGCATAGGGTGCTTTTTCACGGTAAAGAAGGCTTTTGCCAAAAGCTGGATATTGCGCAGCCTGTCCCTGTTCCGACAGCTCCGGGAGGCTGGCCACCGCGTCCTTGAGGTCTACCCTTATGCTACCAAACGGCTTCTCTTTGGCCCTTTGCCTGCAGCCAAGCAGACGGCTGCCGGGCGCGCCGCTCTCGTGGCCGCCCTTCAGGGCGTGGGAGTGCAGCTCCCCTGTGGGGAGCTCTCCCACCACGAGTTGGATGCCATCGTCGCCGCCTATACGGTCTATCTTTTCGCACATGGCCGCGCCGAGCAGGTGGGGGATGATCGCGAAGGCTACATTGTGGTCCCAAAAGCGGCCAGGGGCAGACCATGAGCTGGTATCGGGAGCTCTTTGATCGCCTGGGGGCCAGGTATCTGGACTATCGGTTTACGAAGGGCACCGAGCAGGAGGTGTCCTTTCTCGTGGAAGCGCTCGGGTTACGGCCGGAGCATCGCATCCTGGACCTCGCCTGTGGCGCTGGCAGGCACTCCTTGGAGCTGGCACGCCGCGGACTTTTTCCTGTGGGCCTGGACCTGTCGCTGCGGATGTTGCAGGTGGCGCAAGAAAGTGCACGCCAACACGGCCTGGCGGTGCCGCTTGTATGCAGCGACGCGCGCGCCCTCCCTTTCTGCGCCCAATTCGACGTCGTCATCTGCCTCTGCGAAGGGGCCTTCGGCATTCTGGAAAGCGACGAGGACAACCGCATGGTGCTGCTGGAGACGCATCGTGCTCTCCGCCCAGGTGGAAGGTTGCTGCTCAATGTCCTACATGCGGGGTTCGCGTTCCGGCACCCGGAGTGCGACGAGTCTTTCGACGTGCAGCGATGCGTGGGCCACTGGACGGAGCAGGGTGTGGATGAGCAGGGGATGGACTTTAGCATCTCTTGCTCGAACCGTTACTACACCTGTCCGGAGATCAGGAACCTCCTCCAACAATGTGGCTTCGAGGTGCTGGAGATGTGGGGTTCACTTGCGGGGCAATTCGAACGGCGGCCTGTGCGACTGGATGACTTTGAGTTCCTCGTGCTGGCGCGCAAGCCCGAGGGCGTAGCCGCATAGTGACGAGCGGGCGCGGGGACATCCGTGAACCCTCGCGTTGGCGGAATGACAGCGCGGCGTCACCGGAGGCGAAGCAATGCTTGACCACTGTCAGGGAGCATGGCCGAGGCTTGTTGGTCGCTGAGCCGTGGCGGCGCGCTCCCACGCAACGGATCGATGCCACTCCTGCGTGCGTGGTGGTGCCGGGTGATCCGCGGCGCACACTGCAAGAGCCAAGCAAGGGCGCTGGGCAGCAACGACCGGCTTTGACCAAAGGAGGATAGAGTGAAAAGGATAGTCTCCCCTCCGAAAGTGCTACGCCGATTTTTGAAGATAGTGTGTTGGCTCTCTGCCTCGATGCTGATGGCGCAGGAAGTTGCGTTTGACCAGCGTCATCTGTGGGAGGCCCATGAGCGGGTGAGGGTCTCCCCCGTAAACCCGCAACAGGTTGGGCATCGCGAGCTCGGCGCTATGCTTCAGGAACTGGCGCGGCGCACGCCGGAGACCCTGCACATTGAGGAAGTGGGGACTTCGGTCGAAGGGCGGGCGCTGTATCTGGTGCGTGCGGGGCGCGGTTCGCAACGGGTGCTAATGTGGTCGCAAATGCACGGCGACGAACCGACGGCGACCAGCGCCCTGCTGGACATTCTGTCCTATCTCACGCATAGGCGCAAGGAACCGTGTGTCGATCGCATTCTGGAGGGAGCGACCCTCCTGGTCATGCCCATGCTCAACCCAGACGGGGCTGCGCGCGGGCAGAGGCGCAATGCGCTGGGCATCGACATCAACCGCGATGCGCGTGACTTGCAGACGCCCGAGGCCCGAGCCCTGAAGGCGGTACATCAGCAGTACCGGCCACAGTTCGCCTTCAACCTCCACGACCAGAGCGGAAGAAAGACAGTGGGGCGGAGTGGGCGGTTGGCCGCTGTGGCGCTGTTAGCTCCTCCCTTTGACTGGGAGGAGAACGACAACGCGGTGCGCATCCGCGCGAAGAAGGTGGCATCGCTGATCGCGCAGAGTTTGGCGCCATTCGTGTACGGGCATATCTCCCGCTACGATGCTGGCTTCATGCCGCGCGCCTTTGGCGACGCCATGCAAGCGTGGGGCACGAGCACGGTGCTTCTGGAAACAGGCGGATGGTACCGTGATGATCCCCAGTTCATGGTGCGACTCAATTTTGTCGCCCTCTTGACTGCCCTCTACGCCATCGCTACGGGGACGGTGGAACAGGCGAATCCTGCCTTGTACGACGCCCTTCCTGAGAACGGCGACCCTCTTTATGACCTCCTCATCATGGATGGTGCAGTGTGGGACGGCACGCATGAGGTGACGTTCGTCGCCGACCTTGGCATCAACTTCGATCCCTCAGGAAAGGGAGGAAGCGACTCGCTAGGGGTGATAGCAGAGGTGGGCGACCTGGATGGCTTTGCCGCCAAGGATACCATCGACGCGAGGGGCAGCCTTCTCGTACCCGGCTCGATCGCCCCTCTTCGGCTCCCCGAACCAGTCTCGCTCGTGGATACGCTGCGTTCACTGCTCGCGGCTGGCTACACTTCAGCTTTTTGCATATGCCCGCTCGGCTCAGCCGAACAGCTGCTGAGTCTGCCCACTTGGCAGAAGGGTCTAGCGGGCAACCTCGGCGTGGTCGTGGAGCTGGCCTCTGCCGACATGAAGGATACCTGCGCCGCCTTGCGCCTCGCCGCGTGCTTCGGGCAAGGGGCGCTGGGGGCAGTGGTGGTGGGACAGGAGTCCTCACATGCTCAGACCCTGTGCGCTGCCGTGGCGACATGGTTTGGCCGACCGGTGGTAGCAAGCGAGCACATACTCGGAGAACGAGGGAATTCGGCCTCACGGGAGATGCGCGCGCGATACGCTGGAGGCGCAGCTGAGACCTTTCATCTTTCGGACCGAGGCAGGATCGCCGTTGGTCAGGTGGCTGATTTGGCGCTTGTGGAGCTTCCCGCTGGTGTCCCCCTGCAGGAGCTTGCGCGGGCCCAGGTGAGGCAGGTGCTGGTTGCAGGGAGAGTCGCCTGGAAGGACGGGCAGCTGGTGCGCGCTGACCTGGGTCGCATGTTGCGAAAAGGGGATCCCGCGAAGCGCTAACCCAAGCTTCCGCAGCACTCCCTCTGTGCCGTATGAGGAAATACCCGGCACCGGAAAGCGTGCCCAGGTGCGGCAACAAACCAATTGACTTTTAGCGCAGTGTTTTGTAAATTGTCATCTGCTTTGACGAGGAGGTCAGGAGGTGATCGACGGCGTAAAATTGAAGAGGCTGCGGGTCATTCCCGATGAGCGCGGGCGCCTAATGGAAATGCTGCGGGCCGACGACGAGATGTTTTCCAAGTTTGGTCAGGTCTACATGACCACCACCTACCCCGGCATCATCAAGGGGTGGCACTACCACAAGCTGCAAGAGGACAATATTGTCGTGGTGAAGGGGATGCTCAAGGTGGTCCTTTACGACGACCGGCCCGAGTCGCCTACGAAGGGCGAGGTGAACGAGTTCTTTATCGGTGAACACAACCCGATGCTCGTGCACGTGCCAGTGGGCGTGCTCCACGGCTGGAAATGCATTGGGGAGGAAGAAGCAATCGTCGTCAATACGGTGAGCGAACCGTACAACTACAGCCAACCGGACGAGTACCGCTTGCCTTATGATTCTCCTCAGGTCCCGTACAACTGGGACGTGAAAATGGGCTAACTTTCAAGGGGAACTCCGTCTTATGACCACGTACCTGGTAACTGGGGGCGCCGGTTTCATCGGCAGCAACTACATCCACTTCCTTTTGCGCACCTACGATGACGTGCGGGTCATCAATCTGGACAAACTGACCTATGCCGGCAACCTCAACAACCTGCGGGACATCCAGCAAGATCACCGTTATCGCTTTGTGAAAGGCGATATCTGTGACCGGCCGTTGGTGAGTGAGCTGATGAAGGGGGTCGACGTGGTGGTCAATTTTGCCGCCGAAAGCCACGTTGACCGCTCCATAGGTGCGCCGGACGACTTTATCAAGACCGACATCTTCGGCGCCTTTGTGCTGCTGGAGTGTGCGCGCGAAGCGGGCGTGCGAAAATTCATCCAGATCAGCACCGACGAGGTCTACGGCAGCATCGAACAGGGTTCGTTCACCGAGGAGTCGCCTCTCAAGCCTTCTAGCCCTTACTCTGCCTCCAAAGCGGGCGCCGACCGTCTAGCGCACTCATACTTTGTCACCTATGGGCTGCCGGTGATTATCACCCGCTGCTCGAATAACTTTGGGCCTTATCAGTACCCGGAGAAGCTGATCCCCCTCTTTGTCACCAACGCCCTGGACGATAAGAGCCTGCCCATCTACGGCGACGGCATGAACGTGCGCGACTGGATCTATGTGGAAGATCACTGCGAGGCCATTGACCTCCTGGTCCGCCAGGGCGTGGACGGCGAGACGTATAACATCGGTGCTGGTAATGAGAAGAACAACCTCGAGATCACGGCTATCATCTTGGAGGAACTGCAGAAACCAAAGGAGCTGATGACCTTCGTCAAGGACCGTCCTGGGCATGACCGGCGATACTCGGTGAGTACTGACAAGATCAGAGCCCTGGGCTGGAAACCTCGCCATCAGTTCCAGGAAGCTATGGCGGCCACCATCAGGTGGTATCGGGACAACCGGTGGTGGTGGGAGCCTTTGAAGAGCGGCGAATACCTTGCATACTACCGGGCGCACTATCAGCGCGATTTATAGCCACCGATAGCGACGCCAGTTTGGGAGTGGAATGGTCATCTAGCTCGGCAGACCGCTCGACCATTCCATTCTTTTTGACCCACGGACAGAGCGGCGCGGACCCAAAAAGCACGAGGATGAGGGAGGGCAGAATGAAGGAGAAGATTGCGGACAAAACCGCAAGGATCGGCATCGTCGGTCTTGGCTATGTAGGACTACCGCTGGCGGTGGAGTTTGCCAAGAAGGGATTTGCGGTCGTCGGCATTGACAAGTCAGCTGCAAAGGTGGAGAAGGTTAATCGCGGCGAGAACTATATCGACGACGTCGATGACGAGGAGCTGGCGGCCTGCGTGAAGGCCGGCAAACTCACCGCCACCTCGAATTATGACCAGGTGGGGGAGCTGGACGTCATTTACATCTGCGTGCCGACGCCCTTCACGGACAACAAAGAGCCTGATGTGTCCTACATTGTGGACGCCACCACGGAGATCGCCAAGGGGTTGCGCAGAGGGCAGCTGATCATTCTCAAGAGCACCACTTTTCCCGAGACGACGGAAAAGATCGTGCAGCCCATTCTGGAAAAGACCGGTTTGAAGGTAGGCGAGGATTTCTACCTAGCGTTCTCGCCGGAGCGCATCGATCCGGGCAACAAGAAGTTTACCACGGCCAACACGCCTACGGTGGTCGGTGGGGTGACCAAGCGTTGCACGGAGCTTGCCTGTGCCATCACGGCGCAGGTAGTGTCGCAGGTGGTGCCGGTGTCGAGCCCACGGGTGGCGGAGATGGAGAAGCTGTTGGAGAACATCTTCAGGAGCGTGAACATAGCCTTGGTCAATGAGCTGGCGCGCCTCTGCGACAGGATGGGCGGCATCGATGTGTGGGAGGTGATCGAGGCAGCCGCGACCAAGCCGTTTGGGTTCATGCCCTTTTATCCAGGCCCTGGCATTGGTGGGCACTGCATTTTGGTCGACCCCTACTACCTGGCCTGGAAGGCGCGGGAATATGATTTTCACACGAACTTTATCGAACTGGCCGCCGAGACGAACGAGGATATGCCCTTCTACGTGGTGGGCATGGTGCGGCGGGTATTGTGCGACCGAGGCATTGCTTTTGGCAAGGCAAAGATCTTGATCCTCGGGGTTGCTTTCAAGCGCGACATCGACGACGTACGCAATTCGCCAGCCCTGAAGGTCATGGAGCTGCTCGTCAACCGCGGAGCCAAACATGTGTCGTACAACGACCCGTACGTGCCCAAGGTGGTGGTGGATGGCAAAGAGTTCCGCTCAGTGCGACTGACCAAGCAGGCCATCGAGTCTGCGGACCTGGTGCTGATCACGACTGATCATTCGAAGTACGACTATGAATTCATCGTTCGGCATGCCAAGGACATTGTGGACACGCGGAACGCCACTCGCCACGTGAAGAATCGCGAGAAGAAGGTCACACTTCTTGGAGGAGGGCGGAGGTTGTAGGCGGCGGAAGTGGGACGAGGCAGGGCGCCTTGTACGAGTTGATCCTGCGCTTGCTCAGGCACTCCGGTGCCTATGCGCTGGCCACCGTGCTCAACCGCGCCGTCAGTGTGGTGCTGCTGCCGTTGTATGCGCGGGCCATGCCCAAAGCGGAGTACGGAGCGCTGGAAATCTTCACCGTCACCTCGACGGTGGTGATGCTGGTGCTGCAGCTAGGGATGGACTCGGCGCTCTTCCGCAGCGCCCTCTACAGGCAGGGCGTGGACCGGCGAGTGCTCACCAGCACCGCGCACTACTTCTTGTTGGTTGTGGCCTTCATGGCAGTAACGGCGCTCGTGGCGGCGGCGACGCCCATTTCCGTGCTGCTGTTTGGGGACGCTAGCTACGCCTGGCTGTTGCGGCTGACCTTTGTGGGCGACTTTTTCTTGGTGTGCAACACCATTCCGATGGCTCGGTTGCGCATCGACGAGAGGTCGCTCCAATTTGCCCTCATTGCCAGCGCCAATTTCGTTCTCAGCATCTCGCTGAACGTGTTGTTCGTGGGGGTGCTCAAGCAGGGTGTCAAGGGCGCGGTGATAGCCAACACCCTGGCGTCGGTGCTTTTTGCCACGATCTATGCAGCGGTGATCTGGCGGGAGTTGGCGCCGACATTCTCTATGGGCGAACTCAAGGAGATGCTCAGCTACGGTCTGCCGTTGGTCCCCGCAGCTGCGTGCAACATGGTGCTCATGATGTCTGACCGGTACCTGCTGCGCTTTTTCGCAGATCTCGACCAGGTCGCCCTCTACGCCGCAGGTACACGCGTAGGAGTGTTGATGATGCTGGTGGTCAGCTCGTTCCAACTGGCGTGGCCAGCGATCTTCTTTCCCCTCGCCCGCCGCCCGGACGGACCCCGCATTTTTGCTCGGTTGTTCGAGTTCTTCATGTTGGGAGTGTGCATCTTGGGGCTGGGCTTGGCGGTGCTGGCCCGCGACCTGCTAGAGCTGCTGGCCACCAAGAGCTACGTGGCGGGGGCACGGGTGGTACCTCTGCTGGTTGCTTCGTATGTGCTGTATGGTGTCTACTATTTCACAGCCATCGGGGTACAGGTCAGGAAAAAGACATTCTACCTCCCCCTGGGCATTGGCGTAGCCGCGACGATCAATCTTTTGCTCGGGCTGGCCATGGTGCCCCGCATTGGGATGATGGGTGCTGCCTTTGCCAAGGTAGTTGCCTACGTGGTGTTAGCTTCTGTGATGAGCGGCATCTCCCAGCGGCTGTATCGTGTGCCGTACCATGCCGGCAGATTCGCGCTTCTCCTCGGCACAAGCGTCGCACTGTTCTTTCTCAGCACGTTGACCCCGCAGCGACTGGCAGTAGTGCCCCTGGCTGAGCGCCTGGCCATCATCGGCGCCCTGCCGGGTCTTATGTTCTTATGCGGGTACGTGGAGCGGGGAACCGTGGCGCGCCTTCTTGCAACAATGACCGCAGGCATCCGAGGACAGGGCAAGAGCAACCCCCCGCCGGGTGGGGATTGGGCAGATGCCGCATAGTCCTCGGCCGGCAGGGGCATACCGATGGCGGACCGCCAGCCCGAGCAGCGAAGGTGTTGCTCTGAAGGGCATAGAACTCTGCAGACCGTCTCCGGAAAAGTAGCCCGCAACGCGGTCTTTGTCCTTTTGGGGCGAGTGGCCGTGTTGGGCCTCAACATGGTCACCATTGTCATCCTCGCGAGGGCGTGGGGCGAGGAGATGTTCGGTATCTTTTCCTACGCCCTGGTGTTGGTGGGCTTTTTCGCCCTGCTTCCCGATTTTGGGATGCAGCCGGTGCTCATCCGGGAGATGGCCCGCCGTCGGTCGCAGGCAGGGGAGATCGTAGGGCTGGCGCTCCTCAGCAAGGCCATTCTGGCAGTGCTCTCGTTACTGCTCATGATCGGTGCCACGGTGACCATGTATCATGATCCACGGTTGCGTGTGGCCATTGCGTGGCTGGGCCTGACCATTCTTATCTCTTCAAAGCTCAACACACTGCGCGTGGCCCTGGAGGGTGTGTTTTATGCCGACATGGACATGGGCCTGCCGGTGGTGCTGCAACTGCTGGACAATGTGCTCCAGGTGGTGTTGGTAGGGGTGCTCGTGCTCTGCAAGGCCACATCGGCCCAGGTGATCGCTGCCTACGCGCTTTCCAATCTGCCCGGGCTGGTGCTGACTGTGGTTTATGCGCTGAAGAGGGTGCGCCCGGTCTTTCGCCTGGAGTGGAGCTCCCTACGCTGGCTTTTCAAGGAGTCGGTGCCGCTCTTCTTGTACCTGGGCCTGACCATGCTCTACGAGCGCATAGACGTGCTCTTTCTCAACTCGCTGTGGGGCGAAGGTGCCGTGGGGATCTATTCGACGGCCTTCCGTTTTACCGCGCCCCTGGGATTTGTCCCGTTTGCGGTGGCAACCGCCCTCTATCCCATCATGGCCAAGGCAGCCGGTGCTGAAGACGATAAGCTGGGTCTGGCCTTT
>JBBIKH010000067.1:0-15266 GCA_037445575.1 bacterium | reverse complement strand
GGTCAAAGGCAGCAAAGAGACCACCTGCGCGTCCTCAGGCGCATGGGCACGCAGCCATTCGCCGGCCACACGATAGTGCGCGCGGTAGTGGCGGAGCGCGGCCATATCGTTGGCCGTCACCACTACGCCGCCAAGAGTAGTGGCTACCACCAGGACGCCCAGGCCTATGGCGGTAAGGCTAAGGGGCTTGCCCCGCGGCCACAGCACGGCGATCAGCCCGGCGGTGGCAAAAAGCACATAGACAAGTGCGATAATTCGCCCGAACCGCAAACCCATAAGCACCGCCACTGCCACGGTCACTACAAGGAATCCCACGGTTACGGCGGTCCATGCACCACCGGAGAGCACTGGGCGCTGTCGCCACGGCAGGGATAGGACAGCAGACGTCAACCCCAGGAACACGATCCACAACACCACGTAGGTGTACCGTTCTTCCACTGCCCACCAGAAGAAGGTGTGAATCAGCAGGTATCCTCCCAGAAACAGGGCCAGCAGCCAACCGATCGGCTTCCCTGCTTTGCCTATTCGCAGGAGACCAAAGAACACCAGGCCCAGTGCTGCCAATGCTCCCGCCGTCGCCACGCTCGAGGGGAGACCTACTCCGAGAACGGCCGCTGCGCGCCTGCCAAGGGGCAGCAAGAACTTGAGGGAAACCTCAATGCACGAGACTAGGTTAGCAAGCCCGGCCGGAGGTAGCTTGACCATCTCCGCAAGGTAAGGGTTGACCTCGCCCTTCCTGAGGAGGCTGAGCGCAAACCATAGCGCCAATGGACTCGAGGCTGCAGCGCCGCGCAGGAGCGTTGGCATCAGCCGCTTATGCTCCCAGAGGTCCTTCAAGACCAGAAGCGGCAAGACGAGGGCCGCCTCGTAGCGCGTCATGCTGGCAGCTGCGGCAGCAGCGTAGGCTAAGGAAGACCCCTTCATTGCCAGATAGACGGTCAATGCGATCCCCACCGCCAGTGCAGCCTCGGCCAGCGGTTGAGTGGCAGAAGGCATCAGCACCGGGCTCACTGCCACTGAAAAAGCCACGACCAAGCCGGCATTGCCGAGCAGCTGAGTCGCAATGCGAAAGGTGAGATAAACAAGCAGCAGGGAAAGGAGCAGATTCACCACCTCCCCAGCCAGCAGCTCAGGCTCCTCCCCTGGCATGACCAATGAGGTCAAACCCATGAGCAGCGGGTACGTTGGGCCTCGCTTAAAGTTCTCTGGCAGCTCCAGTCGCAGGTAGGCCAGTGCATCCCGCCGAAACGCGAAAAAGTCCGTATTAGGCACTGCAAAACGATTGAAGTAGGCCAGAATATGGATCAGCGTTGCCACCACAAGCAGCAAGAGGACAACCCGCCTCATTTGGGGCTCTTGTGGTGACGCAGGCTTCTCTTCTTGCGGGCGAGAATTCATTCCTGCGCGTCTCCCTTTGGGGTCGGCGCTCCAGGTCATGCTTTCACTCCCTGCTTCTCCCTGGCGCTCGCAACGAAAAGCTCTGCCAGGAGCCGACTTTGCACGCGAATATTGAACTCCTTTTCCACCACCGCCCGGGCCTTCCGCCCCATGGCCTCCCGCTCGCGAGCTGGCAAAGTGGCAATCCGCAGGAGGGCCTGGGCCAGAGCCCGGACATCACCGGGGTCTACCAGAATCCCCGTCCCTTCACGCACCAACTCTGGCACACCGTTGACGCGAGTAGCTACCACCGGCACCCCCATCGCCATCGCCTCCATGACCGACACAGGAACCCCTTCCGAGTAGGAAGGGAGGACGAATACGGAGGCCTGCCTCAGCTCATCTACAACTTGCCTCTGCGAACATGCACCGCGAAAATGGAAGCGCGCCGTCAATCCGAATCGGGCTACCGTCGCCTCCAGCTCCGCCCTTTGCGGGCCATCCCCGACGATTACGCAGGCAAAGTCCAGTTCCCCTTGCAGCAGCCGGCACGCCTCGATCAGGTCGGCGATCCCTTTGCGCGGCTGGAGGCGAGCCACGGTCAAGATGCGGAATCTCTCGGCCGCTTGAGCCGCGCGCGGCCGGAACAGTACCAGGTCAATGCCGCAGTGGTGCACGCGCACTTTGTCCGCCACCCCTGGGTCTCGATCCACCAGAAAACGGCGGTTGAACTCCGACACAGTCAGCGCGAAACAGCTGTGGCGAATCAGGAACGCCGGCAGGCGGGGATTTGGGTTAAAGAAGATGTCGTGCCCGTGGAGGGTCAAAGAATAGGGAATGCCCGCCACCGCTGCTGCCACGAACGCCACCAGCCCACCGCTTTCGGCAAAATGTGCGTGCACATGTCTCACCCGTTGCTCACGCAGGGCCCACCCCGCATAGAGTCCCATGGCCAGGCAGTACGCGGCCTGCCCGGCTGCGTAGAGCTTCGTCGGGAACGTACTCTGACTGCGCACCAGGCGCGCGAGGTCGCGGAGGAGCTGAGCCACGACCGCCGCGCCTTTGAGAAGCTCGCACAGCACCCTCACGACGAAACACGGTTTGTACCACGCCGGCAAATAAACCCCAAGTTTACAGAGCTCCGCCACATGCGGGTGTTCTGTGCCACTTTCGCCCTTCTTTACGGCAAGAAGACCTACCTGCAGACCCGGGGCGGCCTGTCGCAGAAAAAAGAGCTCGTTGACGATGAAGGTCTCGGAAACACGCGGGAATTTCCACAAGACGTAGGCCAGGCGAAAGGGCTCCGCGGGAGTGGCCTCAAAACTGCGCCGGGTGTTAGCTCCACCGTTGTACGGTACCGGTCCGCTCACTTTAACCTCAGTCCCCGCACGAAGCCAGCCGAGAAGACGACCAGCCCGAGGAAAATGAGGGGGTACAGGAGCACAAACCGCAAGAAATTGGCCGGACTCCAGCGCCACAGCCGGTAGGCGATGGCAAGGGTGCGCGCAAACGGAATGGAGAGCGCAAACAACGGACTGCGCACGACAAAGGAGTCCCGGAGGGCCAACTTCCGCCGCGTAAGGGCACTGCCAATGCCCAGCTGGAACTGGTTCCGCAAAAAGGCGTCCCAGGTGGTGTAGTTGCGATGGAGAATGCGTATGTCGGGCACCAAGAAGAGTCTCACTCCCTGCTGGGCCAAACGGCGGCTGAACACCGAGTCGCTCCCCTTGATCGCGTTATCAAAGCCTCCCTCAGCGAAGCAGCTGCGGTGATAGGCCACATTACAGGTGGGCAAGACTTCAACGCTTCTTGCTCCCCCCCGATCTGCTTGGAAGCTGTTGAACTCCAACAGCAGCTGGGCCGTGCCTAGCAGACTGTCGGGGGTGCCGTTCCCTATCGGACCGCCCACGACCCTCATCCCGTCCTTTTGGCATGCCACGATCCTCTCGATCCAATCGGGGGGCACGATGCAGTCGGCATCCGTGAAGGCCAAGACCTCCCCTTGCGCCTGGGCGATGCCGACGTTCCTTGCCGCGCCGGGAAAAGCCCGATGGGGAAGGTGCAGTACCTTCACGTCCGGGAAGTCCCTCTTCAGTTCAGATGTCACATCCTCAGGAGAGCTATCCACGACGATGACTTCGTAGGTATAATCGGTGCGCTGCGCGAAGACCGATCGCAGGCAGTCAAAAAGATAAGGGCCGGGTTTGTAACTCGGGATGATGACGCTCAGCTCGCAGCGCGAAGAAGGCAGGGAGGTACTGCGGCCAGAGCTCATGCCGCCCTCCGTAGATAGAGAGGCAGCCGCTCCCGATAGAACGCAACGGTCTTGGCGATTCCATCAGCCAGGTTGGTCCGGGGCCTCCAGCCGGTCACTTGCTGCAGCTTCTGGTAACTGACCACAAAGCGCTTGATGTCGATCTTTTCCCGCGAGGGCGGAAAGGGCACGTGGACATAAGTCCCTGTGCCAACAGCCCGCACCACCTCTTTGACCATATCCAGAAAGACCGTCTCCACGCCGGAGCCGACGAAAAAAACCTCCCCGTTTGCCTCTGGACACTGCGCCGCCAGCAGGAAGGCGTCCACTACATCGTCAATATAGACATAGTCGCGCGTCTGGCTGCCATCGCCATACACGCTAATGGGCTCCCCGGTCATCGCCCTCCTGATGAACCAGTTCAAGATGCCGTAAAAGCCCTGATGCATTTGGCATCGGGGCCCATACACATTGTTCAGGCGCAGCGACACGACCGGGAACCCATAGACCTTGCCGAACAGAAGGAGGTACTTCTCCGCCGCCAGCTTGTTGATCCCATAGACGTCGGTCGGATTGGTAGGATGCGCCTCATCGACCGGCAGATAGAGTGGCTCCCCGATCTGCCCCCGGCTACCCGCATACACCACCTTTACGTGCTGGCCGACCTCAGCGCAGGCCCGCGCCAGGTTGAGGGTGCCGTGACAGTTGATATCCACATCCAGCGTCGGATTCTCCATGGAGATTTCCCTGCCCACCTGCGCAGCAAGGTGGAACACCAGGTCCTGACCCCGCACGTGGGAGGCCAAAAGGGCATAGTCCCGCACGTCCCCTTTGATCACCTTCACCCGGTCGGCTATGCCTTCGATGTTGGCATAGTTCCAGCCGTACGGATCAAGGCAGGCGTCGTAGATGGTCACCTCCGCGCCAAGGGCGACTAGCCGGTGCGCAATGCTGCTGCCGATAAACCCCAGTCCGCCAGTGATAAGGACGCGCGCACCCTTCATCGCTTCAATGCTTGGACCGTTCATCGATGAGTGCTCGTGCAATGGTTTTCAGTTGCCTTCCCAGAAGCTGACAGGTGCAGTGTCGCAAGAACACCTCGTGCCCGCCCTGGGCAATTCTCTCGCGCAGAAGAGGATCGTTCTTGAGGCGGAGGATCGCCTGCGCCAGCGACTCCGGGTCCGCCCGCTCGCAAAGAAGCACGCTTTCGCCGTCCCTCAACAGCTCCTGAATGGGAGCATTGCGGGACGAGATCAGAGGTTTGCGCACGGCCAGTGCTTCGATCACCTTGTTGGTTACCACCCGCGACACCCGTTCATTGTCGCCAAAGATGCCAAGGCAGACGTCGGCGCGACCCATGTAGCGCGCCAACTCCTCAAACGGAACGCAGTCGATGAAGCGGACGTTGGTCAGACCGAGCTCCTCCGCCAGGCGCCGATCAGCATCGTAGGTGATCCCACGGCCGATGAGCTGAAACTCCACCTGTTGGTCGCGCAGCAGGTGCGCCGCCTGAAGAATGTATTTCACACCGTGGAACGGCGCATACTCGCCGTGAAAGTGAACCAGAAACTTGCCGTCACTCTGCCTGCCTTGCTGAGGCTTGACCACCTCTTCGTCAGTAGCGAGGAACACGCGGTGGAATTTTCGGCGCGGCATCCGGAAACGTTCCACACAGCTCTGAATGTGGTCCTCGCTCTCCAGCACCACCAGATCGGCCAAACGCATTGACAGCCTGTCGGCCAAGGCAAAAAGCCACGCGCGGAAGCTGCCTGGCTCTGCCACCTGTCGGTCAAACACCATCGTGTCGTAGGTGGTGATGTACATGTCGTACAGAATCGGCGCTTTGGCAAGGAGCCTCACCCAGGGCATAAGCAGCTGACCGTAGAAGCCCACCAGCACCAGGTCGTAGGGCTGCCGGTTGCGAAGAAAGCGCCACAAAAGCGAGGGATAATGGGAAAAGGAGCGGTCCGGCGGGAAGCAGGGGATAACCTCGATACCGTTCATCCGCAGCGCTTTCATTACGTTGCGGGTGCGCGAGTACCCCAGCTCCCTGCCCGCGATGTAGAGGACTCTCATGTCACTGCACCTTTCCCGACCACCCATCCCTTTGCGTACCGCCGGTCACTTCTTGCCGGCAATAGTGAGCTCCGTCTTCTTGATCCGATAAAGGGCCTCCTCGATGAGCCGCCGATTGGCACCGATCAGATCCGCCAAGAGCCCGATCATAAAGACCTGAAATCCGACGATGATGAGAATGGCGGCGAGGATCAACGACTGGATGTGCCCTGCCCCTTTGCCGGTGAAAAGATAGAAGTACAGGAAGCGCAGGCCGATGAGCACCCCAATACCGAACACCACCGAGCCGATGTAGAGGAACATGCGCAAGGGCTCGTACATGGTGTAGATGCGAAAAATGGTACCGATGGATTTGCGAACGTAACACCAGATGCTCTTGAACAGGCGCGATTCGCGAAGCACGCTGTTCGTGCGGACAGGGACGTGTGCCAACGCGATGTTCTTTTTGCCCGCTTGGATAATGGTCTCGAGGGTGTAGGTGAAGTTGGAAACCACGTTCAGGCGCAGGGCTGCCTCTCGGCTCATCGCTCTGAAGCCGCTTGTGGCGTCGGGGATGGTCGTGCCGGAAACCTGCCGCACCACCCAACTGCCCAGGAGCTGGAGCTTTTTCTTCACCAGGGGCATGTGCGAAAGACCGTTGATCTGCCGGTCGCCGATGACCATCTCCGCCTTCCCCTCCAGGATCGGCTGGATGAGGCGCTCGATGTCCGCAGCGCAATACTGATTGTCCGCATCGGTGTTGACGATCACGTCGGCACCCAGCTTGAGGCAGGCATCCAGGCCCACCATGAACCCCTCCGCAAGGCCCTTGTTCTTGGTCAAACGGACAATGTGGTGCACGCCATGGGCACGCGCCACCTCCACCGTGCGGTCCGTGCTCCCATCATCGACGATCAGCACCTCAATCTCATCCACGCCGGACACCCGCTTGGGCAGAGCCTGCAGAGTGACAGGCAGCGTGGCTTCTTCATTGTAGCATGGTATTTGAATAATCAGCTTCACGTGTTCGCCCTACTCAATGATCTCTGCGATGTTGTACTCCTTGATGTCACTGGCATGGGTGAAGATAATCATCTCGCCAATCAGGCCTATGGAAATCATCTGCAAGCCGATGACCAACAACAAGGCGCCGAGCAGAAGCAGTGGTCTGCCGGCAATCGGCCCTATGGCCAACACCCGGTAAATGAACAAATAGAGCTCAATAGCAGCACCTACCAGCGCAAGAACACCGCCCAGAAAGCCCAGGAAATGAAGGGGCTTTTTGGCATAGTTAGTCAGGAAGAGCACCGTGACGATATCCAACAATCGACGGAGGTACTCGTTGGGGTAGATTGACCGGCGGAATGCCCCCGGCAGCTGCGCCACCTTCTCTTCGGCCACCACGTACCCCTGACGTGCCGCCAGCACCGGAAGGAAATTGTGCATGTCGCCGTACAGCGGCAGATCGTTCAACACCTCCCTCCTGGTAGCGAGCATGCCGCTGTTGATGTCGTGCAACTTGAGGTTTGCCAGCCGGTTTACCAAGGCGTTGAAGAGCCGGGACACTACCTGGTTGAGCGGCGAGTCGCGCCTCGGGTACCGCCAGGCCATCACCAGATCGGCCCCTCGTTGCAATCGATCCAACAGTGCCCGCACACCGTGCGGGTCAGTCAATACCCGGCCTGCAAGGTAGACTATCTTCTCGCCGCGAGCCACTTTCAGGCCGGCGTCAAAAGCCGACCCCTCGCCGAAGGAGGCTCGCAGACGGACCGCCCTTAACTCGTGGTGGGTGTGCGCCAGCTGCTCCGCTTGCGCAAAGGTGTCATCCTCGCTCCCGTCATCCACCAACACAATCTCGAACGGCTCCCCTATCTCGGCGAGCGCCTCCATGAGCCCGGCACAGAGCTTCGGTAGCACGGCACCATGATTACGAAGTGCCACGATGACCGAAACCCCAGGAGCATTTGCTCCCTTTCGGCCGTGAGCATCCGGCCGCGCCGCCTGGGCTGCCTTGTCACCGCCAACGCTCATGCGCGTCCCCTTACGGCAGAGGTAGCTTGCCCGTCAAGGAAGTAATCGTTTCTGCGCACGCCCGTCTCCACGATCAGTTTTGCCACCAGGCCCAGGAACAGGAACTGGAAGCATGACACCAAGAGCAGGAAGATCAGAGTAATGAGCACGTTGAGGGCACTGACGTCTGCGGAAAAGAGCCCCACAAAGATCCCCGTGGCAGCCAAAGTCAGCACCGCTCCTCCGCCAAACAGCAGGCCTATGCTACCGAAGAAGCGCAGGGGGTTGCGCACGTGGCGCATGAGCAGGTGCAAGGTGAGCAGGTCAAGGAGCACGCGGAACGTCCTACTCAGGTTGTATTTCGACTTGCCGTACCGCCTGGGGTGGTGGCGCACCACCAGCTCTGTGATGCGCGCGCCCTCCATCTTGCTCAGCGCCGGAATGAAGCGGTGCATCTCCCCGTACAGGTGAATGCGCCTCAAAAGCTGCCCCCGATAGGCCTTCAGGGCGCAGCCCGTGTCGTGCAGCGCCACGCCGGTCACCCGGCACACCAAGCGATTGGCCAGCATCGAGGGGATGCGCCGGATAAGAAAGCCGTCCTGTCGGCGCTTGCGCCAGCCACTGACTACGTCGTAGCCCTGCGCCAGCGTGGCCAACAGCAAGGGGATGTCGCGGGGATCGTTCTGCAGGTCCCCGTCCATGGTCACCACGACCTCGCCGCGCGTGTGCGCAAATCCAGCCGCCAGAGCCGGCGCCTGGCCAAAGTTGGTGCGCAGCCGTATTACCACAATGTGCTCGTACTGAGCCTGCACCTCACGGAGGACTTCTGCAGTTCCGTCTGTGCTCCCGTCATCGACCAGAATGATTTCGTAGGAAAGGCGCGCGTTCTGCAAGGTTTCCACAAGGGCCGCCACCAAGGGGCGCACGTTGTCCACCTCGTTGAACAACGGCACCACCACCGACACCATGGGACGGCGTGAGTTGCGCCCCTTTGCATCCGCGTGCCTTTTCACCTGCCACCTCGTCCTTCTGCCTTGGGGTTCCTTCGCCATTTACCTACCGACGCAACCACTGGCCCCAAAACCAGAATCTCCCACGCCACTGCTTTGAGGTTGTGTGCGCTCAACAGGCTTGGGAAGAACTCAGTCCTTGCCCCTGCGCGTCGCACGTCCAAGAAGAGCGTGAACGGAGACCGCACGTATCCTCCCCACAGTGGCCAGAACAGCGGCTGTCCATACGGGGCCCGCGTGTCCGCCGTGAGGGCGTCCAAGAGGAGGTGAGACGCCAGGAGGACGGCGTCTATTACGACCCATCGCCCGACGCAGATCCTCCAAACGCGATTCATCGCCACTGCCAATATTGCCGCCGCGGGCAGGCAGAAGCCAATGCTGTGCGTCGCCTGATGGTGGTAGAGATTGACATCACCGGCGATCCAGCCCAGAAGAAAATCCGCGTCCGGCAAGCTTGATACTAGCACCAGAGCAAGCAACAGCAGAAGGCGCGCTCCCTTGTGCTGCGGCTCGTGCAGGCGGCAATGGACCCCATAGGCGAGGAGCGAATGGGCAACCGGACTCGGCATTAGGCTCCTGGTCGTTAGCGTGGTCGCTAGGGGGTCGCGGTCACCCCTGTGACGCGCGCCGGAGGGGTGACGTCGGCGGTGCGTTCGCCCACCCTCACCATCACCACGTACATGCTGCATGCACCTGCGCTGGTGCCGTTTGGCCCAAGCGTGACCCGCTCACCCGCCTGGTAGTCGCGCTTGCTCTGCCAGATGCGGAAGTCGCTATTGCCCGCGTCGCTGACCTGGACTGCCTCCGTGGTGCGCACAAAGCCATCCACCAGCCACGACGGGGGGCTGACGCGGCCGTCGTGGATCACGTACACCTGCGCGCGCTCCGTAACCATGAAGCGCACCGAAAACGTGGGGTCGCCCTTATCCACATTCCGTGTCTTGATCCACAAAAGCCCTTCGTAGGCCGGCGGCACGTCAACCACGCGGTAATCCCTGTCCACGTAGTAGGTGTCGCCTTCCCGCACATAGGCCAGGCGACAGGTGCTTGGCGTCAGGCTCGCCACCGGGCCGCTGCTCTGACCCGGCGCCACCTCGACGTAGGCGACGTCCATGCTCGTGGCGCCACGGTCGTCCGTCACGTAAAGGCGCGGCTCGTACCCCATCGCTTGTTCGTAGACATGGACCGGATTCGCCTCCCGGGACGTCTGGCCATCCCCAAACTCCCAGTAGTAGGAGACGATCTGGCCGTCTGGGTCGGAGGACTGGTCACCACGAAACCGTACACTCAACGGGGCCTGTCCCCTGCTCGGCTCTGCCACGAGGCGGGCGACAGGCGGCTGATTGGTCGCCACGCGCCCTTCGCCCAAAATTCGATAGTACAACCCGCCGCGCATGTCTTTCCATACCACAAAGGCACCGTTCTGCAGAGCGACCGCGTCAACCTGTGCGTTGCCTGCGCCCACAGAGATGCTGATCGGCTGCGGTGCGCTCCATGTGCCGCCCGGGGTGTACACTGTGTAAAGCACTCTGTTTTCCGGCGCAAAGGCCTCCCTATCGCCCTGAGCACTGATCACGTAGATCTTGCCGGATCCGTCCACAGCGATCTCCGGCTGATGGTTGCCAAGAGTGGCATCCCATTCCAAAGGGGTACGCAGCATCTCCCATCTGCCGTCCTTGGGGTAGGTCACCCGAACCCAACCGTCATAGTAGGCCACATAGGGTGTGCCCAGGGCAGACACGGTGATGTCGATCCCCTCACCGACCTTCTTGTCTCCGCGCTCGATTGCCGCAGGAAGGCTCCATCGTCCTTTCTCCCACGTGCTGAGGAAGAGATCATAACTGGTGCCGTTATAGTCATCCCAGCGCCAGACCACGTGGATGCGCCCCTCGGCATCACGGGCCGCGGCCGGATAGCAGTGATTGCGGTCGCTGCCGTCGCCGTACAACTTTTCTACTGGGGCGAATGTTGTGGCACCCGGCGCCTTGCGTCGCGCGTGCACTTCCGCCAAATCGCCGCTCGCGTAGCCTCGGTAGACTACGTACACTGTCCCGTCGGTGCTCACCACGATGTTATTGTCCCGCCCCGGGCCCAGGTCCAGTCGTTTGCTCCACTGCTTGCCCTGACGGGTGCTGTAGTGAAGGCCCCCTACTGCATCGCCCCATACCACGTGGGGATTGCCGAAGCCATCCACGTCTACGTCGGGCGCCTGCCTAAGGCTCATGTCGGCGCCTCCCGAGTTCGGGATTCTCTCGTCTGCGCTCCACCCCCCCTGGTCGTAGCACATGTAATGGACTCCGTCGACGTTCGCATACACCAGGTGGATACGACCGAAGCCGTCCATGGCTAAAGCCGGGTAGACTCCGTCCACACCGATTGGAAAGTCGGCGGCACTGGCGTCACCCGCGATGAGAAGCTTCTCGGCATGTTTGCTCTGTCCATTGTAGGTGACATCCAGCCGCAGGCGGAAGCTCCCTTGCTTGGGGATTTGCACGCTCCCTATCCGTCCGCTGCCAAGCACTTGGGGCATCTGGCTTCCCACCTCCAGAAGCGACCAACTGTAGGCTGCCGGATCGGTGATCAACGTGCCCGACGGGTCGTACGCCTCGCCCTCGTAGTCGATCTGCTGGCCGGCGGTCACCAGGCCGCTGGTCGGCCGCACAATCTGCACCGTCATCGCCACGGAGGCCTGCGCAATAAAGCGGAAGATCCACCCATCGCCGGGGTCAGAGCTCGTCCCGTTTCCGCCAACACTAAAGTGGCACGGCAGGTACTGGATCCACTCACTGTGCCAGAACCAGTAGTTGCCGTTGTCGCGCTCCTGCATCGCCTCAGCCATGATCGTGGCTTTTGTCGCCTCGTCGTACACGCCACAATCGCCGCGGTTGAGCTGCTCGTTGTTCACCTGGGGCAGATTCCCCGACAGATGCTGCTGCGGATGCCCATGAGTGAAGGCCACGTTCATCCCGGGGATGTTCAGGATGCCTTTGTCGGAGATGGGACTGATTCCGCACAAGCGGTCGGGGTCGACCTCGTGCACGAGATCCACCAGCACCTTCCCCTTGGCAATGAGGGTCTCCATCGACACCGCCCCACGGTCTGGAAAGACGTTTGGGTACTGGTACCCTCCATGGCCGAACTCGTTGGCGATGTCCAAGAAGACGTGGCGATAGGGCCGCAGCCACGCTGTGGCCTCGCGCACGGCGCGAAAGATGGCCTCATCGCTGTCCCAGTGATCACGGTCCAGACCTTCCGTGAGGGCCGCCTTGCGGCACTGGCGCTGGTAAAAGTAGCCGATGTTGACTACCATGTCCAGCTCCTTGGTGCGTTCCAGGATTCGGCGCAAACGCTCCATGTGCTGCGGTTTCAGGGACCCGTCGCTGTTGAAGGCGCTGTTGGAGTACCACTTGCCGCTGACAGGGTCCCGTTCAAAGCCGGGATGTCCCCCCTGCAGGTTGATGCCCACCGTGTTCACCCCGTGCCGCTTGTAGTCCGGCAGCGCCTCCAGAAAGCGGGCCGTAGTCTCCTCGTCCCAGAGGGCATTCACGGTGCGCACTCCCCACATATCGAAGCGCTTGCCGTCCAAGTAGAACTTGGTGCCTTGGGTGCTCAATAGCTCGCCAGCCCAGAGGGTAGCGCCCCAAACGAGCGACACCACCAGCACAAGCACCGTGTGCGCAGCGCCGGTCGTCGCAACGGCAGCCTTTTCGCACAGAGGAACGCTTTCTCTCTTCATGGCTCTTTTCTCCTGTGTTACGTACCATCCCCTGTGCGGTACCATCGACAAGAGTTGTGCCCATGCCGTTGAAAAGATCGTAACAGGTTATGTACAACAACCCAAATGGGTTGCGGCTTCTGGGGCTAGTCTGGGGGTGAGGCAATTACATCCGCGTGCGAGGGTAGCTGCAAAATCGTAATCGCCGGCGGCTCAACGCCGCAGAGCGTACACCACTCCCCCCATTGCTCCGTACAGCAGCATCATGCCGAAGCCGATCCAGGTGAAGGCAATCGTTGTGGGAGCCGGCACCGCGAATGGGGTAAGCAGAAACACGAACGCATTTTCCCGGATGCCGATACCGTTGATGGTAACGGGGAGCATGGTCAGGATCGTGGCGATGGGGACGATAAGGAAAAAGTGGCCAAGCCCGAGCTGGATACCCACCGCCCTGGCGATGAGGTAGAAGTGGACTACCACGTTGGTTTGTAGGAGGATGGAGTAAGCAAGCCCCTTGCCCAGGGCTGGCATATTGCCGCCGAAAAGACGAAAGGCGGCCACGGCCCTGCCCGCAACCCCCAGTAAGCCTTTCTGCTCGCCGGAGGAGGAGGGATTTCCCCCATCGGCACCAGGGGCTCGCTGCCAGAAGATCCACCCCACCAGTGCCACCATCGCTGCCAGTCCCGCCAAGACCGCCCAGCGCAGCCACGGGACGGCGGCCCGCCCATCGGTGTGCCAGGACCACGACCGCGGCGAAAAGCACCAGCGCCAGAACTCCCAGCAGGCGGTCCACCAACACCGCGGCGATGGGTGCCCCCTTACGCCCGGACATGCGCACCGTATCATAGGCTCGGACCGCATCGCCACCTACCGTGCTGGGGAGGAAATTGCCCACGAAAATGGCCACGCAGTAGGAGGCAAGAAGCGCCCGAAAGGGGAGGTGGATCTGCAGGGCCTTGAGCAACATTTGCCAGCGCAGGGTGCTGATCACATAGCCCACAAAAAGCAGGACAAAGGCGATTGCCAAAAGGGTCGCATCTGCCCGGCTCATCGCCGCCCAGATCTCGCGCACCCTAGCCCGCACCAGAAGCACCCCTATGAGCGCCACGCTGATTGCCGCTTTGCCTATCATCAGGAGCCAGGAGCGCCTGCGGTCGCGCGGGTACCGCCCCTTATCCGATTCTGACCGAGCCTTCAGACGCGCCTCCTCACTACTTTGGCCGGCACCCCGCCGACAATGCTCATTTTCGGCACATTGCGGTATACGGCAGCACCGGCGGCGACCACACTGCCCCTACCCACAGTCACACCATCCAATATCACCACCTGCGCCCCAATCCACACGTTGTCTTCGATGACGATCCCCCCCTTGGAATAAGCCCCTTGCTGCATAATGGGAACATCCAGGCGGTCGTAGCGGTAGTTGCCCCCGCCGATGAGATAGCAGTAGGCAGCAATGGGGCAATCATTGCCGATGACCACGCTGCTTCGGCCCACTGAGTGGATTACGCATGCCACACCGAGGGTGGTGTTATCGCCGATGCGGATGCTACCGTCCTTGCAGCTCAGCACCGAATAACGGCCGATGATGACGTTGTCACCGATGGTGATGCCCTCATTGCCCTCGCCCTTGGCGTCCAACACGGCGTAGTCGTCGACCACCACATTGTTGCCCAGCCGGATTTTCCTTCCATGGCGAATGGTCACGTGCTGCCCGAACACCGGGTTCTTACCACAGCTGCCCAACAACAGGGGATAGCTCTTTTTGCGCAGCCAATAGCCGAGCGCCCCGGGAAGCCAGCTTGTGAGGGTGATGATGAGCTCATACGTCAGCAGGTCTTTCAGGCTCCTGCTGCCCACCGCCAGCATCTGGTACCGGCGCAAGGCTGATTGCGAACGGTCGGTGATGGCATCATGCAGTTTTTGCTTCGCCATAATGCACCACTATGTTTTCGCCGCGCGTAACAGAACCTCGGAGGTCACCAGCTTGCCGTGCCGGAAGAAGCCGCGTTCGCGCACCACCTCCTCTATCTGGCAGAATCCCGCCGCGTTCAGAAAGGCGAGGATCTCCGGAGTCGCATAGTAGCGCACGTGATCGTCACGGAAGATGCGCTGCACGAGGTCGTAGAGAACGATGGGCCAAAACGCCTCCCGACTTGTCTCTAACAGGAGGAGGGCACCTCCGGGTTTGAGGACCCGGCGCATCTCCCGCAAAGAGGCCACCGGATGGGGGTAGTGATGGAACGAGCTGGAGCAGATCACCTCGTCGAAGGTCGCGTCCTTGCAAGGGATGTGCTCGGAGTCGGCCTGTACAAAGGCGGCATGGCCTGTGGCGCCGCGCCGTCGTTGGGCCTGCCGCAGCATGGCGCGCGAAATATCCAAGCCGCAGGCGAACGCGGCCGGCTGCTGGCGGGCGATGGTGCGCACCGCCCAACCCGTTCCGCACCCCACATCAAGCACCCGTTGTCCGGGGGCTGGACCCACCGCAGCGATGAGCAGCGCCTGGAAGTGCCGGAACCAGCGGCTGGTGCGACCCTCCTCGTAGTGGTCCGCCCACTGGTCAAAGTGCTGGCTTGCCCTTTTCTTCAAGAGCTCTGCATCAGGCATGGGCGCCAACCTCCACCTGTCGCCACTGGGCCTCCGCCACCTTCATCGCGTCCAACGTTGCCTTTAGCCCTTCGTGAAACGTGTACTTCGGTGCAAATCCCAACAACTCCCGCGCCCTACTGATATCAAAGGCATTGTTCACGGTAAAGAATTCCAGGCTGCGGCGGGAAAAGGGCGGTTCGCGATGCAACAGCTTGCCTGTAGCTTCGGCCAGCCACGCCACTGCCCTCATCGGCGT
>JBBIKH010000066.1:0-15289 GCA_037445575.1 bacterium | reverse complement strand
AACCAGGAGACCCAGGCAGCCCTCGCCGCCCAGCAGAGCAGAACCGGGGACGTTCATGCAGGGGCCAATGCAGGAGCCTGCCTCGAGGAGGAGTTCGCCGCAGCACTGCGCACCGCACGCGGGCACAGCCCTTCCTGGGCGTTTCCCTTCCAAGGGCTGGCTCGGCCGCGGGTAGGTGTTGACACGCACTGGAGGTATCTGGGAGCCTGGCGCGCCCATCCTTCTTCACGAGCACAAAGTTGGTAAGCCCTGGTTACGAGGCTGGCCACAGAGTCTTAGACGAACCTGCACTCCTGTTTCCAAAGCTCGATTCTTCGGGGGGCCAACAAGGCGCTCATCCTTCGGCACATCTTTCGCCCGGGGACCTCTGATTGGCGGGAGAAGGGCACGGGGAAATTCTGTGTCCAAAAAGTTTACGAAAATTCTCTTGATTTTTCTACATCGTTTTCGTAAACTTATTTAAGTGCCGGGGATTGCGGGGAGGACAACGTGGGAGGCAGGCAGACGGTCAAAGCAAGGAGGCTGCCATGCAAAGGGCACTGTCCGCCACTCTGGGCGGGATGCTGCTCGCCCTGTTCCTCCCGACCGACACTTTCGCCCAGTTTGATTTCGGTGGTTACACCTTCCCCGACCGCTCCGCCTTTGCCGACGAAGCCTCGGAAGTAGGTTCGCCCCCTCCTGGAACAGGTCTACTTCCTTCGGGAACAACAAGCATCAACACAGCGCTCACCGACATTAACCTCGGCACTTGGGTCATTGCCGGTGGCAGTGCCGGTATGGCCGACGTTCGCTTTACGGACAATGTGATCGTTAACGAGTCTGGGCCCGATTGTGTGCTGTTCCAATACGGTGCCGGTGATCCCTATCGGATCATGGTAGGCGCAAACGGAGCTCCGGGTGGCCTGAGTGCCCTTGTGGTCCATACCGGTACCCGGGCCATTGATGTCGCAGGCCGTGCAGTCTGTGCTGAGTCCATTTTCCCGCGCATTTGCTACAATACCATTTCTACTTCCGGCATAGGCGAATGAGGCAAGGATATCAGGACAAAGGGACGCTTCGATCTAGGAGTTCTTCTTCTCGTTCTTGCTCATGATTAGGTAGTGCCATTGCTTCTGACACTCTTTCTGGGTCGACAGATCTCTTGAAACACAACAAACAGGAGGTTTGCCATGAGAAAGTGGAATCTTATCCAGGTGCTGTGCCTTGGGTTCTTCTTGCTCGGCGTACCCAGACATAGCGATGCACAATCACAAACGATCACCTTTGACGAATCGAAGTGGAACAGCGTAGTCAATCACAAACTTTATCGAGGAGGATCTGGGAACACACTTCGAGATTCTGATTTTGGTGTCGACTTCGTCATTGCTTACGGCGAGATGTATATCACGAGCAGCCCTCCGCTGGGAAGGATGCTGTTTTTCTCTCCGATAATTACTTCGACGGGAACCACGGATCCATCCGGAAAGGTCGTCGTCCGCTTCACCAATGCTCAAGAAAGAATTCGATTGAAACTGAGCCATGATGAGCACGAAGTGAATCCGCCTAGTTATATGCGGGTTTCCTTTTATAGAGAACACAACACCACGGGTCTACTATCCACCGAGGAAGTCCCATGGAATGGGGGTGCCTTCTCCAACGTGATTCACACGAATGAGTCTTCCGGCATCAAAGAAGTCGTCATCGAAACCAAATATGCGGAAAACAACCTGGATGAGGTAGAGTTTGAAGAAATGGGTTCCGTTCCCGCTCTCACCGGATTCAATTTCGACGCGGCACAGTGCAGGGCTGGACCCTCGAAGGGGCCTTTGATGAGAGCGGCCACGGCCCGCTTTCCAGCAGCTTTTTCAACGGCTGGCAGGATGCGGTCAGCTACAGCAATCCTCCAGGTCTGGACCCGATGGGCGATCAAAAGGGATCGCTGCGGCTGGTGACTTTGGGGGGACACGGGATCACCAACCCGGGCGCTACCTGGTGGATCATGCGACTGCGCTCCCCGGACCTCAGCGATTCTCCCAGCTGGCAGTCGGCCACTGGCTACTCACTGGAGATTGCCGAGTGCATGGCGAGCTTTGGCCAGATCTACGCCAACCTCTATGTCAAGGTCTACGACCAAGACCAGGCCCGGGAGCGCACTTTTTACAGCGGCACGGCCCAGGCTCTGCAGCATGACATTTACGGCGATGCGACGGCCACTTGGAACCACCTGGAATTCGACTGGTCAGCAGTATCAGGCTTCCCAACTCACTACACGGTGAGAGAGATCTTTGTGAACATTTGGGGGAGAATGACAAGCACCTACTACGAGGGTGGCGTTTACCTGGACGAGGTCACGCCCCTCGGCGCAGAGGAGCCACAACCACCGGCAGCCCCCTCCAACCTGCAGGCCTACCAGACCGTGCCGCAGATCCACATCACCTGGCAGGACAACTCGAGCGATGAAACAGGCTTTCGCCTTGAGTACAAGGACAGCATAAGCGTGGTCTCGCCTTGGCAGACGCTGGCCGAGTTGGGGCCCAACGTGACCTCCTATCAGATGGACAACGCTGTGCTGTCTCATACTTATGTCTTCCGTGTGGCTGCAGTGAAGGACGGAATGCTCTCTGCCTATTCGAACACGGCCAGATTGACCTATCGCCTGTTTTTCGAGTACCTCCGCGTGGACAGCCCGAACGGCGGGGAGGTATGGTCGGTAGGGTCGGTCCAATCGATTTCGTGGACCGCCTACATGGTGCCACTGTCCAACGTGAACATCGATTATTCCATCGATGGCGGATGCACCTGGCGGAGCATTGCTGCCAACATCCCGTCTGGCAGCCCCTACGCATGGACCGTTCCGAATACCCCGTCGACAAACTGCATCGTCAAGGTCGGGCTTACCTCCTACAACATTTACGACCTCACCGATCACCCCTTTACGATCACGTCAGAGCCAGGGCCGGTGCTGTCGGTAACGCCAGCAACGCGGGAGGTACCGGCCGCTGCGGGTGTCACCTCCTTTACCGTAGCCAACACCGGAGGTGGCACCATGAACTGGACCGCCTCCGTGACCGAAGGCAGTGCCTGGCTTTCCATCACCTCTGGCGCGAGCGGGACTAATAGCGGTACTATCGAGGTTTCCTACGCCGAGAACAGCTCAACGTCGGCACGGGTGGGCACAATTACCGTGAGCGCCCCTGGGGCAAGCGGGAGCCCTGCACAGGTGACGGTCTCCCAAAGCGGAAGAGAAGCCGCGCAGGTCACCGTCAGCATCCAACCCGCGAGCAAACAGATGTATCTAAACCGCACCGCGTCGGTGGATGTGGTAGTGGATGGCGTGACCAACATGGGCAGCTTCCAGTTCGAGATAGGCTTCGCAGGGACGGTTGTGAACGTAGCCAACGCCTCGGACGTCGTTCTCGGATCCTTTTTGGGGAGCACAGGAAGAACCGTGATCCCAGTTGGCCCGGCTATTGACAACGCTGCCGGCACGGTGGTCTACGGGGCGGCCACCTTCGGGGCGCAGGCCGGTCCCAATGGGAGCGGCGTCTTGGCCACCATCACCTGGACCGGCGTCGGAGAGGGCACTACAGCGTTGAACCTGCGCAACGTGCAGGTGAGCGACGTGAACGGCGTGGTGATTCCGGTCAATGCGCTCGACGGCGAAATCACCGTGCGCAAGGGCTTCTGGGCCGATGTCAACGACGACGGCCGTTTGGACATCATCGATATCCAGCTCGTCTGTGCGCACTGGAATACGCGCGTGGGCGACGCCAACTATGATCCTCGCTACGATGTGGACAACGATGGCCAAGGGGACGGCGACATCGACATCATCGACATCCAACTGGTCGCCTCATGGTGGAACCGGCCTTTGCCTTCCGCTGGGCTGGCGCGCTCTCCTGAGACTCCGGCGCCCGTCCGCTTGACGATGCGTGGGGTCACTGATGCATCCGGGCCCTTGTGGGAGCTTGTCGCCGAAGGGGCTGCGGATTTGGCGGGATTCCAGTTTGACCTCGTCTCGCCGCAAGCCGGGGCAGTGCACGCCTTCGAAGTGGGACAATGCTTGCGCCAAGGGCAAAACGTGGCCGCGCCTCTCGGTCCGCACGTGTCTGAAGACGGCCGCCGCGTGACTGTGGGCGCGTTCAGCTACGGTTCCTCCCCTGGCGCCACGGGGTGCGTAACGCTGGCACGGCTGCAAGCGGACCATGGCGGAATGATCCGCCTGGAGCACGTGTTGCTGGCGGACAAGCAAGGCCGTGCCATACCGGTAAGTGAAATTGCCTACGAGTCCACTCAGGGCGCCACTTCGCCACGATCTCTGCGCCTGCACCAGAACTATCCGAACCCCTTTAACCCCGAGACGACCATCCGCTTTGAGCTACCCGGCGAGGATGAAAAGAGGGTGCGCGTGACCCTGCGGCTGGTGGACTTGAGGGGCCAGGTGGTCCGCACCCTGCTCGATGAGGAAAAGGCCCCAGGGGTCTACGCGCTGAGCTGGGACAGCCGCGACGAGCAGGGCCAGCTCGTGCCTTCAGGTGTCTACTTCTGCACCCTCATCGCGGGGCAGCAAAAGGCAACTGCCAAGATGGTCTTGATGCGGTAGCCAGATTCGACTTGTGGCCAGCGGCGCTTCCCTCCCATGGGTGTGCCGCTGGCAATATCTCCCTGACTTGCCAGAAGCGACTAACTGCGAAAGGATCCGCCATGGTGACCCAGGCCGTACGTACCGCCGTGTTTGCCTCCTTACTCGGGCTTCTCGCCGCTGCCGAACAGGTGGCAGGGCAGACTACTATTCGGATCCAGCCCGAGGCCACCAGCACAGCCGTGGGCTGGTACTGCTCTGTCGACGTAGTGATAGACAATGCGAGCAATCTCGGCGCCTTCCAGTTCGACATGCTCTTCTCTCCGGGAGTCGTGCACGCGAACATGGCCACAGTGGGGCCCTTCCTCGGGAGCACCGGACGAACGGTCATCCCCGTTGGTCCGCAGATCGACAATACAAGCATGCCGGCACGACTCACCTTTGGGGCGGCAACCTTCGGTTCCTCGCCCGGGCCGAGCGGCTCAGGGGTGCTCGCCACAGTTGTGTTCGAGCCCAAGGCAGTGGGGAGCACGGCGTTGATGCTGGAGAACGTCCAAGTGGCGGATGTTAACGGCCAGACGCTGCCTGTCGCCGCGATCGCGTGGGGGCGCATCGTAGTCAGCGAACCGTGTCTTGTCACCACGACTGCGGACTCGGGTGTCGGCTCGCTCCGCGCGGCGCTCACCTATGCGAATAGTCATCCCGGCCCCGATACGATTCGCTTTAACATTCCCCCTACCGATCCAGGGTGTGACAGCGCAGGGGTGTGTACCATTCGGCCCACGTCATATCTGGCCTTAGGGGATAGCGCCACGGTCATCGACGGCTACACCCAGCCAGGGGCCATACCCAACACCAATCCCTTTGGGGCACCCATTAACGCCACACTCAGGATCGTGCTTGACGGATCACTGATGGCTAATCCCTATGAACCCGGGCTGATCGTTAGCGGTGCGTGCAATGTGATCCGCGGCCTGGTCATCTCTCGCTTCTTTCGGGGCATCGAGATGATCGGCTCGGACACCCGCGAGAATCGCATCGAGGGGAACTTTATCGGGACCGATGCGGGCGGAAGCGCTGCTTGGGGAAATCGTCTCGTCGGCGTCTCCCTTACCGGCGCAGACAATGTCCTTGGCGGCACCACTCCGGAGGCCCGCAATCTGATTTCGGGAAACTACCTCGCCGGGGTTGAGGTCGGACCCACGGGCGGCAACCGCATCCAGGGCAACTACATCGGCACGGATGCCTCAGGGTGGTCCCCCTTGGGCAACATCCTCGGAATCTACATTTTCAACGCCTCACAGAAAAACCTTATCGGCGGATCAGACGAAGGGGCAGCGAACCTGATCGCCTTCCATCAGGACGCGGGCGTATCCATTGTTGGTACCGCAGGGCAGGCCTGGTGGAATACGATCTCCCGAAATCGTATCCACAGCAACGGCAGCCAAGGCATCGACTTGCAGCAAGGCGGTAACCAGGAGATTGCCGCACCGGTGATTCTGAGCGCAACCAGGACCCAGGTCACCGGGACAGCGCTTCCCTTCGCCACAATCGAGGTGTTTTCCGACAACGACGGTCAGGGTGCAATCTATGAAGGCAGCGTCACCGCCGACAGTTCAGGCCATTGGGTCCTGGGCAAGCCCGAAGGGTTGGTCGGGCCTTATGTGACCGCCACGGCCACCGATGATGGAGGTAATACCTCGGAGTTCTCCCTTCCGCTTTCCACCGCTGTGGGCAACGAGGGGAGTATCTCCCATCTCCCGCGGAGCTTTGCTTTGGGTCGTGCTTTCCCAAACCCTGCCAGCGTGGAGCTGGTCCTTCCCTACGAAGTTCCTGCGCCGGCAAGAATCTCGGTTGTTGTCTACAATGCCCTAGGAGCGGAGGTACGCCGACTTGTAGATGCTGTCCCACACGCGCCAGGTCGCCACTTCATCCGCTGGGACGGAAAGGACGAAGCCGGCGCGATGATGCCCAGCGGCATATATGTCTGCCGTTACTACGCCGTGCCCGCTGGAGGGCCTGCCATTGCCGACAGCAGGAAAGTGCTTCTTCTGCGCTAGTGACATGGGCCAAGGCGCTGGAAGAGCACCCTAGCTGCCGAACGCTCCGCCGCAGAGAGCCTATCATCGCCGCGAGGCAGTCTCGGGGCATGGAGAGGAAGTCTGCGTCGAAACACGTCAACCAATCCGAGGGCGTAGGGGATCTGCGTGTTCTGCGGAACCGCCTGTTGCGGTGATGCCACATGCAAGAGGCAGGCAGCAGCCCGCAGTTCCCGCGGGGGGCCCCGGAGGATTTTTGCCCTTGACCATGTGTTGATAATTTCCTGTTTTTGCCGTAGAGGGCCGACAGGAAAAAGGCCATGGAGGGGAACCATGGAATTCAGGGATGCAAAGTATTTCCGCGATCTCGCATCCTCCTTGCTGCGGGAGTACGAGCAAGGGGAGCTATCGGAGGCACCACGAACGACCGAGGGGATCCGGACGAGGGGCGGAAACGTGGGGGCGTTCGCCGGATTTCTTCCGCACCTTGCCTACCTGTTGGGGATAGCCTACTATGCGATTGGGCTGTGGCGGGAGCACAAACCTCAACAGTCTCAAATCGACCGCGCGGTCTCTGCTTTTGCCACCCTCCTTCCCGAAGAGCCGGACCGCAAGCAATGTGAAAAAGAACTTTTGGACGCAGTGGAGGCGCTGCGGGAAAAGTTTCCCGCAGGGAAAGGTCCAACAATTGCGGCACTTGTCAACGCACTCTATCCAATCTGGAAATGATATCGTGACAAAGTGCCCGAGGCAGACAAGATCCTCCTTTTCTGTCTGCTAGAGCGGGAGCTTGGGGTACGGCGGTAGCCGCAGAAAGCACTTCCCGCCCAGGTTGCCTGTCGAGCGGCGCGAGCACGTGGGCAAATCGGCTCTCGCGAGCGAGCACCCACCGCGACCATCGCGGAGGCGCGGGGGCCGTGCTGACTCCTCCGGCCAAACGCAGCGGACCGCTCCCCTGAGCCCTCAGTGCCCCAGCAACGAACAATCGCCGCGCACGGTTGCGCGCGGCAACGAACCCCATCCGCGCTGGTTGCGAGGACCGGAAAGTCGGGCCAATGGCCCGCGTTTCTGACCGCTTCGCGTTACACGAGGGGAAGAGGCCGTTCTGACATGACCTTGCCGGTGGCGCATTACTCGCCTGCCTTAGGGCAGTTTTGCCTTGACATTTTCCCGGGAATTCTCTAACATTCCACCAGCGGTGTGCAGGGAATCCTGAACCCGTTGACTTCGGCGTGGGTGCTCCGCTTGAGCAAAGGCAACCGCGTGGTCGGATTGTTACGTCAACTAGCCCCCTGCAGGATCACGGCGAGAAGTGCAAGCGCCTGTGGCGTCGTGGCGCTCCTTGTAGCTTTTCGCCAGGCCCTTTTGGGTATCCCCTCTGCCTCTCCAGCTGCGGCGCCAAGCGAGCAGAGCAGGGCGTGGGAGCGCCCGTCGCCTGAGGAAAGCCCCTTCAAGGCCCATCCGGCAAGGACGCTTTTCACCGACAGCCTGCTCACCGAGAACGGCCGCTTCCTCATCCTCTACAGCACCAGCGGCGAAGATGCCGTCCCGCCGGCGGATGAAAACGGCGACACGACCCCAGATTTCGTCCAAGCAGTGGCTGAAGCATTGGAGCGGACCTACGCCGTGGAGGTCGACACCTTAGGCTTTGCCCCACCGCCAAACACGGAACCCTGGGCGCGGCCGTACAGGGTTTACATTCGCGACCTCGGAACCACCAGAGGCGTGACCATTGCCGAAGGACGAGACCCAGAAGCTCCGGTGCAGCACCACCTGAGCAGCTACATCGAGCTGGACAATGACTTTGTCAGTCCCCAAGAACATCTCTCCGTTGCGGACGCCATTCGCGCCACGGCCGCCCACGAGTTCTTCCATGCCATCCAGCTCGGCTACGTGTCGCGCCTGATAACCGTGGACGGCTTCTTCGCCGAACTCACCGCCCTGTGGATGGAGGAGCAGGTCTTTCCCAGCCTCGGCGACTACCGGCATTACCTGCACGACTTTTTCTCGGCGCCGGACATTCCCCTCAATGCCGTCTCGCTGACGGTGCCCCGCATCATCAACCACATGTACGGCGCCTCTCTTTTCGCCTTCTTTTTGGAGGAGCGCTTTGGGCGGGGCGTGATCCGCCAGATCTGGCAGCGGATGATTGATGAACCAGGCCTGGAGGCGATCCACAGCGTGTGCCTGGCGGCAGCAGCTTCGAAGAGGAGTTTACCCGCTTTTCCTTATGGAACTATCTCACCGGCGCGCGAGCCGTGGCGGGATTTGGTTACAGGGATGCCGCAACTTTGCCTGAAGTAGCCACGGCGCAGGACACCTCAGTCGGCGACTATGTTGAGCGCAAAGGGCAGGCTTACTTCTTGACGGCCACCTACCTTCCCTTTCGCATTTCCACTGCCGGGTCATATCGGCTAAGCATCGCTGGCCCTGCGCCTGCGCACTGGGCCGTCGCCGCGGTGGCAGCGGGCCCGGGTGACCTCCGAACCTTCTGTGCCGCGCCTGGGGAAGCGATCACCGTCGACGACCTCACCCCCGCGCACACACTGACCGTGATCGCCTGCAACGTGGACCGCTCCGTCACCTTGCGCATGCTCTACTTCAAGGAAAAGCCTGAGGAGTACGTGGTCTGCGTACAAAGGGTGATCACCGGCGAGCACCCGCGGAGACATGTCCCCTTTGTGGTGCTCAGCGCTCACCCGAATCCTTTTTCCCGGAACGTAACCTTTCGCGTGCGTAGAGACGTCAGCCTACCCCTCCTCCTTCAAGTAGTCGACGTAGGCGGGCGGACAGTAGACACGGTGCCCCTATCCTTGCCTGGGGCAGGAGTCCACGAGGTAGTCTGGCCCCGCAGGCCGCCGCTTACCGCTGCTCCGGGGGTTTACTTCTGTCGCTTCAGCTGTCCGAGCCACATGCAGACCGTGAAAGTGACATTCCGTCGTTAGTCGCCAGAGGAGCAGGAAAACCCGTGTGGGTGCTGGACGACAACTTTTTTCGAGCCGTGCGCTTTGAGCATCCGCAGAGCATTCCGGTGGACGCTCATATCCTGCCTGCCACCTGGAGCCGGCATCGGGAGAAGCTTGAAGAGCTGGTGATGGAGTTCCCCGGCGTCTTTGGTCCGCATGAACCTGGCAGCATCGACTTTGACGCCTACGAGGGCACCTACAATGCAGGCCGCCACGTTGACCCGTGGGGTGTAGTGTGGGAAAATGTTGCTCCAGGCTTGGAAGGACTGGTGGTTGGGCATGCGCTGCCCCGCCGCGAAGATGTGCGCACCTTCCAGCCACCTCCTCCAGGCGCCGGGCTGCCACACGGCTTCATGTACATGCGCCTCTACTACCTGCGCGGTTACGAAGAGCTGATGATCGACTTTGCTGAGGAGCCGCCAGAGCTGCAGCTTCTGATTGACAAGGTCCTTGCCTACAACCTCCGGGAACTCGAGAGCATCCTCGCCAGCAAGCCCCGGATCTATTTTTTCGGGGATGACCTCGGCCATCAGGATCGCCTTCCCATTCACCCCCAGACGTGGAATCGCTACCTGAAGCCTTGCTACCAAGACCTGTTCCGCCGCTGTCGGGAGGCAGGGCTCATTGGCTTTTTCCATACAGATGGCCACATCGTGGAGATCATCGACTCGCTCATCGAATGCGGCATCCACGTGCTCAACCCGCAGGTAGGGGCGAACGGCCTGGACAACATCGTCCGCTTGGCAAAGGGTAAAGTGGCTGTCTGCCTCGATCTGGATCGGCAGCGCTTCCCCTTCTGGTCACCGCGCGAGATTGATAGGCACGTGCGGGAAGCGACGGAGGCGCTTTACCTGGCCGAAGGGGGGGTGCTGCTGCAGGCCTCACTCGGGCCGGAATTGTCGCTCGCCACCATCCGCGCCATCTGTGAGGCACTGGAAAGGTACCGTTTCTATGGGTAAGCGCGTTGCAAATGAGGTTGTCCAAGTGAAAAAGTCCATGTGGAAAATAGTCGGGATATCTGCCATGATGCTCGGTTGTGCCTCCGTGCCGCCGCCTGCTCCCTACGGCCCAGTGCCCAGCGGGCGGCAGTTGGCTTGGCACGAGTTAGAGACGTGCGCGTTCGTCCACTTCGGCATCAATACGTTTACCGACCGCGAGTGGGGTGACGGCCGCGAAGACCCCGCTCTGTTCAATCCCACCGCTCTTGATTGCCGCCAGTGGGCACGCGTGTGCAAGGAGGCAGGGATGAAGGGGATCATCCTCACGGCCAAGCACCACGATGGCTTCTGCCTGTGGCCCTCGCGTTACACGGAGCACTCGGTAGAAAAGAGCCCTTGGCGCGGCGGCAAGGGCGATGTGGTGCGTGAGCTGGCACAGGCCTGCCAGGAGTACGGCCTGAAGCTCGGCATCTATCTCTCCCCCTGGGACCGCCACGAGCCGAGCTACGGCGATTCGCCGCGCTACAACCAGCACTACCAGAACCAGCTGCGGGAGCTGTTGACGAGCTATGGCGAGATCTTTGAGGTTTGGTTTGACGGCGCTTGCGGCGAGGGCCCCAATGGCAAGCGCCAGGTCTACGATTGGCCCGCATTCTTCGAGGTAGTGCGGCAGTGCCAACCGCAGGCAGTAATCTTTAGCGACGGCGGCCCGGACGTGCGCTGGGTAGGCAACGAAAAGGGCTTTGCCAACCCCACGAACTGGTGCCTTTTGCGACGGGACGAGGTCTGGCCCGGATACCCGCGCTTTGCCGAGCTCACCACCGGGCACGCGGACGGCACACACTGGGTACCTGCTGAGGCAGATGTCTCCATCCGTCCAGGCTGGTTCTACCATCCAGCCGAAGACAGCGCGGTCAAGACGGTTGAGGAGCTTTTGGAGATCTACTACGGCTCGGTCGGGCGCAATGCTGGCCTATTGCTCAACGTGCCCGTGGACCGCCGCGGCCTGATCCCAGAGCCGGATGCGGCGCGCCTGCGGGAGTTCCGCCGCGCCCTCGAGGCGGAGTTCCCCAAGAATCTTGCGAAAGGCGCCAAGCCCTCTGCCTCCAATGTGCGCGGCGCCAGCCCTCGCTTCTCCGCCGGCCGAGCCATAGACGGTGACACACGCACCTACTGGGCTACCGACGATTCTGTGACCGCCGCCTGGCTTGAAGTGGATTTGCGCACCCCTCAGGAGCTGAATCGCGTGGTGCTGCAGGAGTACATCCCCCTGGGGCAGCGCGTAGAGCAGTTCGTGGTGGAAATCGAGAAAGGCGGCATGTGGAGGCAGGTCGCGGAGGGCACGACCATTGGCTACAAGCGCATTCTGACTTTTCCCACGGTGGTGGCCAGCAAGGTACGGTTGCGCATCGTGCGGGCGCGGGCATGCCCCATCCTGGCCAACTTCGCCCTCTATCGGGCGCCCGATAGGCGGCCGGCAGAGGAAAAATGATAAGCACCAGTAGGTAGGCAAGGAACTCGACCTGCCCGCAAACCTGTTGGCACGCGCGCCCTTGGGTGGCCCTCGCCCACGTAGGCGGGGCCAGGAACGTGGTGGAGAACCAGGGGTGGGACATAAGGCGGCTCACCAGAAGCAGAGGAAGGCCGGTGGCCATCGGTCTTCTCCACGGGCGCCCACGGCCCTGTAACAATGGCCCAGAGGGACACCCCGTGAGATGCGCCAAGAAGCCCTATCGGCTCATTCGTCGGCAAGACCTTCATAGGAAGTAGGTGTGCCGCCGGCGCTCGGCAGGGGTCCAGTGCGTACCAAAGGCTGGCCTACTACTCGTTCCAGGAGAGATGCAGACTTTTTTCGAATCAGTCGTACAGGGAGGAGTCTGAAATGGAACACATGCCTGCCAATGTTTTGGTTGCAGTGTGCATCGCCTGTGCCTTTGTGGGCAGAAGTCCCGCAAAAGAGTTTTCGCTCCAATCCCCGGACAAGCGTACACAGGTGAATGTGCGGGTGGACCAGCACATCACTTATGCCGTCGAACACAACGACCGGATGATCCTACTCCCGTCGCCCATCAGCCTCACCGTGGCAGGTCAGAAGGTGCTGGGCAGCCACCCCACGCTCACGCGCACTTCGCGCCGGGAGATCAAGGAAGTCATTCACCCGGTGGTCAAACAAAAGAGCGCCGAGATCCTCAATCACTGCCGCGAACTCACCCTCGAGTTTGCCGAAGGCTTCTCCCTCCTTTTCCGTGCCTATGACGACGGCATAGCCTACCGGTTCGTCACCTCTCTCCCAGGCGAGATCACCGTCCAGGCGGAACAGGCTTGCTTTCAGTTTCCGGCCGATTGCATGGCCTATTTTCCAGAGGAGGAGAGCTTTTTCTCGCACTCGGAGCGGCTGTATCAGCACCTCCGTCTCAGCCAGATCGGCCCAAAGCGCTTCTGTTCCCTGCCCGCCCTGGTGGAGCTTCCCGACGGGCCAAAGGTGGCGATCACCGAATCGGACCTCGAAGACTACCCAGGGATGTACCTCACTGGCGCCGATGATGAACCCACCCGCCTTGTGGGCCTCTTCCCTCGGTATGTGCTGGAGGACTCCCTCCGCAACGACCGCGACGCTGTGCCTGTGCGGCGGGCGGACCTTTTGGCGCGCACCCAAGGCAGCCGGGCCTTCCCCTGGCGCGTACTGGTCATTGCCGACCGCGACGGGGATTTGGTCGAGAGCCAAATGGTCTACAAACTCGCCAGGCCATCGGTGATCGCCGACCCCTCGTGGATCAAGCCGGGCAAAGTGGCCTGGGACTGGTGGAATGCCTGGAACGTCTACGGGGTGGACTTTCGCGCCGGCATTAACACTGCCACCTACAAGTACTACATCGACTTTGCCTCCCGCTTCGGTATTGAATACGTGATTTTGGACGAGGGATGGTACAAACTGGGCAACCTGCTGGAGGTCAATCCCGACATCGACATGGAGGAGCTGGCTGCCTATGCCAGGCAGAAAAATGTGGGGCTTATCCTGTGGGTGATCTGGAAGACTCTCGACGGCCAGATGCAGGAGGCCCTGGACCAATTCCAGCGCTGGGGGATTAAGGGGATCAAGGTGGACTTTATGCAACGGGACGACCAGGAGGTGGTGAATTTCTATTGGCGGGTGGCGCGCGAGGCGGCGCGCCGCCAGATGGTCATCGACTTTCACGGCGCCCACAAACCGGCCGGCCTCCACCGCACCTACCCTAACGTGCTCACGCACGAGGGCGTACGGGGCATGGAGTGGAGCAAATGGAGCACCGGAGCCTCGCCGGACAACGCTGTCACCATCCCCTTCATCCGCATGCTTGCGGGGCCAAAGGCCTACACGCCAGGAGCCATGCTCAACGCCACCCGCGAGCAGTTCCGGCCGATTATGACCCTGCCCATGAGTCAAGGGACCCGTTGCCACCAGCTGGCGATGTACGTGGTCTACGAGAGCCCGCTGCAGATGCTGGCCGACAGTCCCACCCACTACCTCCGAGAGCCGGAATGCCTTGCGTTCCTCGCCAAGGTGCCAACCGTGTGGGACGAGACGAAGGTGCTGGAGGCACGTGTGGCCGAGTACATCCTGGTGGCGCGTAGAAGTGGCCAGGAGTGGTATGTGGCCGCCATGACCAACTGGACTGCGCGCGACGTGACCCTTGACCTGAGCTTCTTAGGAACAGGCCGCTACCAGCTGCAAGCCTTCCAGGACGGCATTAACGCAGATCGCTGCGCCATGGACTACAAACACCTGGAGATGGAGGTTACTGCCGGCCAGAAACTGCAGCTTCACCTGGCCCCAGGCGGCGGGTGGACGGGGAGGGTGTCGCCCCTGAAGGAAGACCATTAGGGCCACGACCTGGAGAGCAGAGTGATGAACCATGGGAAATGACAGGCAAGTTTTCCAAGCCATTACCAGGAGGGAATGGGCAGCCTGGGCCGCAAAATGGATGCGATTGCGCCGGCTGGAAGCCAGGGCTCCTGGAGAGCCACTGACGCCGGGCAGTTTGGTTGGCTTTACGGATTAGGTAACTAGGAGGACACATGTCCACGAGAATACTCATGGCCGCCCCGATGGCGTTGCTGGCAGTCCTGGTCGGCTCAATCTGTTTGAGCTGTCAGAGAGGTTCGCAAACCTGGCGCCCTGCGGCTGGTCCCCTTTTTACCCGGTGGGCAAAAGAGGTCTCCCCCAGCCGGGTCTGGCCCGAATACCCTCGGCCGCAGATGGTGCGCAAGGAGTGGCTCAATCTCAACGGGCTGTGGGACCTGGCGATCCTCCCGCGTGAGGCACCCAGACCGCAGAACTTTGACCGCACGATTTTGGTGCCCTTCCCAGTCGAGTCCGCCCTGTCTGGGGTGGGGACGCGCGTGGCGCCAGAGGAGCGCCTCTGGTACCGTCGCAGCTTCCGTCTCCCCAAGAGCTGGCGGGACAAGCGGGTGTTGTTGCACTTTGGAGCGGTGGACTGGGAAGCGGAGGTCTTCGTCAACGGCATAAAGGTCGGCGTACACCGCGGCGGGTATGATGGCTTCAGCTTCGACATAACCGAAGCGCTCCGACCTCAGGGCCCCCAGGAATTGGTGGTAGCTGTTTGGGACCCTACCACCGCCGGCGGTCAGCCCGTGGGCAAGCAGACCCTCACCCCGGGCGGCATCTGGTATACCCCCAGCAGTGGCATCTGGCAAACGGTCTGGCTGGAGCCGGTGCCGACCACGCGCATCGCCAACCTGCGCCTCACTCCTCACCCCGACAGCGGTTGCCTGACGATTCACACC
>JBBIKH010000065.1:0-15477 GCA_037445575.1 bacterium | reverse complement strand
GGGTCAGTGACAGGAGTGCGGCACATCATCCTGGCGGCATGCATCTGGCTTGGGTCCTGGGGCTCGACCTATCCGCAGCTGCCGGAGCGGTCTGCCGGCCGGGATCTGGAGAGGGCTGCCGAGCACCTTCTTAGCGAGGCCAAGTCCTACATCAAGTCTGAGTCCTATTGGCAAGCTGCACGTGACCTCGCCCTCCTGTTGGACTACTACCCGGAATTCAAGAAGACAGACGAAGTGCTGCTCCTGCTGGGTGACTGCCTCTATGAGATGGAGCTCTACAACGCGGCTACCTCCACCTACACGTATCTGGTGAAGAATTACTTCGGTAGCCCGCTTCTGGCAAAGGGCCTCCTGGGTCTGCAGAAGACCCAGTACAAGCAGGGGAAATACCAGGAGAGCCTCAACCTTTACGAGGCGCTGTTGCAAGCACCCCGTCCCGTGGACGTTGACGATGAGGCGCGCTACTACGCGGGGCAGAGCTACTACAACATTAAGGATTATGCCAGCGCGCTGGAGGCCTTGCTCAACCTCGATCCGAGGAGCGAGTACTACCCGTACGCTCTCTACACCGTGGGCCTTTCTCTGCTCAAGATGAAACGAGTGACTAAGTCCGTGGCGGTATTTCGCAAATTGGTCTCTCTGCCGATAATATCCGAGGAACGTCGCGCAATTGTGGATGAGGGTCGCCTCACTCTGGGTTACCTTTACTACGAGCTTGGCTACTACAAGGAGGCGCGAGGCTACTTTGCGGATGTCTCTCCAGAGCACCGGAGGTACCCCGAGGCGCTCCTTGGGCGAGGGTGGGCCTCAGTAAAGATGGCCGACTTTACAGCGGCGCTACCGCCTTTGGTTACCTTGGTGTCCCGTTTTCCGCAGGACCCAAAGAGCGAAGAGGCACTGTTTTTGCTGGGTCGTTGTTATCTGCAACTTGGATTGTACGACGACGCTGTAAAAGTGTATGACAAGATCATCGAACTGTTTCCCGAAGAGGACAATTTGTCCGCGATGGTGCAACAGCTGAGCAGCTTGCTCGCCGCCCAGGAGCAAGAGATCGAGCGCCTCCGTGAGGACTTGCTCTTGCTGGAGGCAAGCCTGCTGGATGCGCTGCATGTGGGCCCGCAGCTGCGTCTGCCGCAATACCTCAAGGAGGAGAAGGCGCGCCTGGACGAAACGCGGCGGGCTTTGCTACAGAACATCGTGGACGAGCATAGGCGCTCGTTGGAGATGCACAGCACTATTTCGGCTCTAAGGGAGAGCCTTGCCCTCAAGTTGGAGAGGAAAAGCTGGCGGGCATACGCCGAGTATGGCAAATCGCGGGCCCTGTTCCTGAAAGGCACAGGCGGAGGGTCGACGAAACAGGGAGCAGAGGAGCGTTAGAAGTGGAGCGGCAGCGGAAAGAGTGCGCGCGGAGGCACATAAGCGGGGTGATCGTTCTCGGCGGCCTGCTCCTCCTGGCAGGCGGGCTCGTCTCGTCGTCGCGTGCGCAGCTCGTGCAGGAGGGGCGTGTCTCGCCCATCGAAGAGGCGCGCCTGGATGAGGCCATCCGCGAGAACGAAACCCTGCTGAGAAAGTACCCATCGTCCGAATTCGCGCCAACTGTCATGTTTCAGTTGGCCGAGCTCTATGCGCGCAAGGCGGACCTGGAGTTCCAGCGACAGATGACGCTCTATGAAGCGGAAATGGCCAGATATGACCAGGGTCTGACACCTGTGCAGCCGGCCATGCCCCGCATCAACCTGCAAAAGACCATCGCCATGGCGAGCGCGCTCCTGGAAAAGTTCCCGAACGTTGAGTTCAAAGACCGTGTCCTCTACCGCCTGGGGATGAGCCACCTGGACGAAGGAAACAGGGACAAGGCAAGGGACTACTTTGCGCGACTCCTCAATGAGACGCCCACAAGCCCTCTGGTCCCGGAGGTGGACTTTCGGCTGGGCGAGTACTACT
Source organism: bacterium (assembly GCA_037445575.1). Taxonomy (GTDB): domain Bacteria; phylum Zhuqueibacterota; class Zhuqueibacteria; order JANLFK01; family Oleimicrobiaceae; genus Oleimicrobium. Next base: position 13,533 of record JBBIKH010000065.1, on the reverse strand, counting down.
TTGAGCGTCGAGAGTTTCAGCAGGCGATCGAGCACTACCAACGGCTCCTTAACAAGTGGGATAGCCCCTACTTTGAAATGGGGCTGTACAAGTTGGGGTGGTCCTACTACAATCTCAACGACTTTGCCAATGCGATCAGCAGTTTCGTCTACCTCATTGAGGAGACCAATGCGTTTTCAGGCGGGGGGAAAGTCGCAGGTGGCAACAAGAGCAAAGCGGATCTGCGCCGGGAGGCCATCGAGTACGTGGCGGCTTCGTTTACGGAGTTTGGAGGACCGGCCAAGGCACGCTCCTTCTTTGAGAAGAAGCAGGGGCGCGAGTATCCGAGCCAGGTTTTCCTGAGGATGGCCGATATCTACAATGCCCGCAACGCCTATGACGAGGCCATCGAAACCTACAAGACCATGTTGGAAGTGTTTCCGTTTTACCACGATGCACCCGTGCTGTATCGGCGCATCGTAGAGACCTACGAACGGGCCGGCGAGGAGGAAAAAGCAAACCAAGCGCGGGAAGTGCTGGTGGCCAGCTTCGGCCCGGGGAGCGCCTGGCTTGCTCAGTACCCTGAGGGGGAGATCCGAACCAATGCCCTGCGGCTGGCCCAGGACGCCCTATATGAGCTGGGCATCTACTACCAGGAAAAGGGGCGGCGCGAGAATCGGGTCCGAGACTACCGTTTGGCGATTGACAAATTCTCCCAGTATCTGGCCGCATTCCCGCGGGGCGAAAAAGCCTACCCGGTGGCCTACTATCTGGCTGAGTGCTTGTACGAGGTGGGGGACTTCGAGAAGGCGGCGGACGCATACTACCGCTGCATGACCCAGTACGAGGAGGATCGTTTCAAGGAGCAGGCAGCGTACAACCGGATCCTCTGCTACTACCAGCTCTGCCAAAAGTCGGTGCCGTCAGATACGCTGACTGCCTACATTGACGATTTCCTTGGTTCCGGGCTCATGCAAGCGGTGGTGGTGGCGCACCCCAACCAGGCGCGGTTGGTCGAAGCCTGCAATGACTTTGAGCGTTTCCTGGCGCAGAGTCCCAAGCGCGCCGAGGTGCTCATGAAGTTGGGCGAGACTCTATATGGGCTGGGGAACTATGGCCTGGCGGTACAAGCGTACGGAAAAGTGGTGGAGGTGGCGGAGCGAGGCCCGTACGCCGCCCAGGCGATGACCATGATAGCCCAGTCCCATTTCAAGAATGGGCAGTATCGCGAAGCCGAGGAGTGGTACCGACGGCTGGCGGCCACCTACGCCGATTCGGCAGAGTATGCGGAGCGGGCCAACCGCATGATCGCCTCCTCCCGGTTCAAGGCGGCCGAGAGCCTGCGCGATGCAGGCAGGCTCAATGAGGCTGCCGGCGAGTTCGAACGGCTGGCCTCCTCGGCAAGTGACCCGGAGGTGGCAGAGCGCGCCCTCTACGAAGCGGCAGTGCTGTACGAAAAGGAAGGGACCATAGAAAACGCGATCTCCCTGTTCGAGCAGTTGCCGCGCCGCCATCCACGGAGCACGCTGCTGGAGGAGGCATTGTACCGGGCCGGGGTGCTCAGACAGAGTTTGGAGCAATGGCAGGAGGCGGCCCAAGATTTTCTACGGTTGGCCGAGCTGGCGCCTGGTTCCAGGTACGTGTCCCGGGCCTTGTTCAACGCCGCCGCTTGCTACGAGAACCTGCAGGAGTGGCAGGGCGCGCGCCGCTGCTATGAGCGCTACGTCGCCCTTGGCGCCACCGACCCCGATGAGTTCCTGGAAGCCATGTTCAAGGTCGGCGACATGGCCTTCCGCCAGCAAGATTTCAGAGGGGCCCAGGAGGCATTTGCCAAGACAGTCTCCCAGTACAACGCGTTCATCCTCCGCGGTACGATGGTGGATGACTATGTGGCTGCCCACGCGCAGTTCATGATCGGCGAGATCTACTTTCAGGACTATTGTCGCATCCAGTTGGTGCCGCCGCTGGACAGGAACCTCACCCGCAAACGCGACGAGCTGAAACGAGTGCTTGAGGCATATAAGGAGGCCGCCAAGTACAAGGTCGCCGAGTGGACCACGGCGGCGTCCTTCAGGATCGGCATGGCGTTTGAGGAGTTTGTTCGCGCCTTCTTGGAGTCGCCACGTCCCGACAACCTGACACCGGAAGAGCGCCTCGCCTACGATGAGAAGCTCGCCGAGACGGCCCAACCCTTTAAGGTGCAGGCTCTGGAAACGTATCGTGCCAACGTCAGGCGGGCTGAAGAGAGCAACATCGAGAACCAGTGGGTGGCAGAGAGCCGCAAGCGGATGCAAGCGCTGCTCATCGAGCTGGGACCAGAAGGGGTGGTGGGCCCGTCGCAGAACCCCGGCACTACCAACAAGGGTTAGGTAATGCGTATCCGTAATGACTTCTCACCCGGGTCAAGGTTTCGCCTGGCGCTGCTGATTGTAACCCTCCTGGCTGCGGTGGTGGTGAGCGCGCCGGCGCAGCAGAAGCCTGTGGAGGAGAAGCTGAACAAGATTGTCTCTGATGTAGAGCAAAAAGCAACCGGCCGTGACCCCTCCGTGGTGGAGGAAGCAGTCAAGATCTTCGTTAGCAAGATCGAGGTGCTCGGGCGCATCGAAAAGCCGCAGGCGGTGTTCATTGTGCCTGGCACCGATCCCCGCGTGGACGACATCGGCATCGACCGGTCGTTTTTCCAGGAGATCTTTCGCCCGATAGAACGGGACGGGGTGCGCAAGACACTAAACCGCCACGCGCGTGACTATATCCCCTGGTGAGCAAAGGCGTTAGCTAAGCAGAGAGTGTGAGCAGGATTCATTAGGGTGTGGAGAAAAAGGAGGAAGTGAGTTTGGAAACAATTGCGGCATTCTTCAAGCACGGTGGGCCGTTTATGTATGTCATCGCCCTGGCGATGGTGTTCGGCTATGCGGTTGCCATCGAGCGGATTATCGTCTTGGCCTTCAAGACTCGCATCGATAGTGCTACCTTTGTCAACCGCATTCTGGAGTTGGTGCATTCCGGCAACCTTGCGCGAGCCATTGACTACGCGCGCCGTTCGGATGCACCCCTGCCGCGTATTGTCCGCGCCGGGCTGGAGCAATTGCATAACGGCGGCGGCGAAAAGGAGGTGCAACGGGCGTTCGAGCTGGCAGCACTGGTTGAGGTGCCCAAACTCGAAAAGCGTACCCATTACCTGTCAACGATCGCCAATGTCGCTACCCTGCTCGGGTTGCTGGGAACCATTTTCGGTCTGATCGTCTCCTTCCAGGCGGTGGCCCAGGCGGAGGCAGCGCAAAAGGCGGAACTCTTGTCTGTGGGCATTTCGCAGGCCATGAACACCACTGCCTTTGGTTTGATCGTGGCCATCCCCTGCCTGCTGGCATACGGCTACCTGCAAGAGAAGACCAGCGGTCTCATCGACGAAATCAACGAGCATGTGGCGCGGCTCTTCCATGGGTTGATGGCGCGTGGGGGTAGGTGATGAATCTGAAGGCGGCGCTCGGCCGGAGCCGCACGCGCGGCGAAGCCGACGTCAACATCATCGGCGTGCTGAACCTCTTCTTAATCTTGGTCCCCTTCCTGCTCCTAACGGCGGTGTTCGTAAAGATCGCCGTGCTGGAGCTTTCGCTACCGGCCGCAGGCCGCAAGGGCGGGGTCGCCACAGCGGACAAGCCAGCGATCCTCAACATCCTGGCGGTGGAAGAGGACGGTTTTCAGCTGAACAGCCCGTACATGAGCCATGCCAAGCTGCCGAGGGTGGGGGAGTCTTTTGACTACAAGGGACTGCAAGACCAGTTGAAGGCCGTCAAAGCGAAGTATCCGGAGAGCGAGGACATTGTAATCTCCCCCGCCTCCTCCATTCTTTACGAAGTGATCGTCAAGGTCATGGATACCTGCCGCGAGGCGGGTTTCCCGAACATCTCATTGGCTGGTTGAAATGCGGAACTGAATCTGACGATGAACCTTTCTTCTGAGAGCACAGGCTGGCAGCTGTTCCCCACGCGCCGGCGTAGTCGTACGGGGAGTTTTACCCTGCGGCTGACGTCCATGATCGACATGTTCACCATTCTTCTTGTGTTCTTACTCAAGAGTTACTCGGCGGAAGGGCAGATCATGACCCTCGCGCGTGATTTGCGGCTGCCCCAGTCCACGGCTACGCTGCCGCCGAAGACTACCTCTATCGTGGCCATCACTCGCGAATGGGTGCTGTTGGACGGACGCCCCATCGTGCGGAACAGCGAAGTGCTCAAGAGTGGCGAGTTAGTAATTCCGAGTTTGCTCAAGGAGCTCCAAGACCTGCGAGCCCTTACGGAGGGAATTGGTCAGCTTGGGGCGGCGAGTGACTTTGCCGGCAACATCACCATCCAGGGAGACCGGGCCACGCCGTTCGAGCTGCTAAAGCGGGTCATGGTTACCTGTGGCCGCATGGGCTACAATGATATGAACCTGGCCGTGCTGCGGACGGAGTAGGCGACTATGCCTATGGATGGAGGCGGGCAGGATCGGGTGGGCAGAAGTGACACGGAAGAGGCGGTGAAAGAGCAAATTGTAGAACAGCTTGTGGTCAGGGTAGGCCAGGGCGACGGCGGTACGCAGCGGGTGCTCGGCGCCGGAGAGCGCCTCACAGTGGGGCGCCTGCCGGGCAATGACGTGACGCTTCACGGCGATGGTATTCCCGATCGACACGTGCTTCTGGCGTGGCTGAATGGACGGTTCGTTGCACAGATCCAGGGCTTTGTGCAAGGCGAGGTCAGGGTCGAAGAGTCCCGCCTCAATGTGCAGGACCTGGTGAAACATGGTCTGCTCCCCCGGCGGGGCAATTCCTATCTCCTCCCCCTTGCCCCGGGCAAGCAAGGTTCATTCAGCATTGGCCCGGTGCGCATCGATTTCTCCTGCGAAAAAGCCAAGGTGGCCGTAGCTCCGCCTGCAACCGAGTTTTCCCTTGCGCACAACCTGCTGAAAAGCATCACCGATGAGCCCCTTTTCAAGCTGGTGCTGGCTGGCCTGTTCCTGCTGGTGGGGATGACGGTGTGGCAGCTGAGCGGCATGCCCATCACCGAGCGCAAACCCGTGGATCTGGAGAAGGTGCCGCAACGGTTTGCGCGCTTTATCGTGCGGTCTCAGCTCAAGCCTCTGGCCGAAAGAAGCGGTGGTCCCACGACCGCCACAACTGCGGAGAGACCGAAGAGTGAGGAGCCGGAGCGGGCTTCCGCGGCGCAGCGCGGCGGGGGCGAGCGCAGCGGTACCGAGGCGAGGCCTGTGACCACCAAGGGGTTGTTGGGCCTCATCTCCGGCACCGGCGAGGGCGGCCGATCCGGCACGCTGGTCGACATGCTGATGGACAAGGGGCTGGTGCATGAACTGGCAGCGGTCGCCGGCGCCACCGACTTGAAGGTGGGGCGGCGTAATGGCAGCGGTACGGGCCAAGGCTCTGGTCTTGAGGAGCTGTTCGATGCCACCAGGAAGGGCGGTATCGATGATCTGGTGGGAGACCTGGATGCCAGCGTGCCTAGCGTGGAGCTGAAGAAGGAGGGGACCGTTACGGTCGAGCGCACCGCCACCGTCACCGCCAGCGAAGAGGCGCGCGGCCGTCGTGATGCGGAGAGTCTGCGGGCGGTGGTCAGCGCTAACATGGGTCGCATCACCTACATCTACAACAAGTACCTGAAGAAGAACCCGAATCTGCAGGGCAAAGTCAGCCTGGACATCACCATCACCGCCAGCGGTTTGGTGAGCAAGGTCGAGGTGGTGGAGTGCACGGTCCCCGATCGTGACTTTGTCAATGAGCTGGTGAACGCCGTCCGCCGCTGGCGTTTTGATCCCATCGAGAGCGGCACCGTTGTCGTGAACTACCCCTTTGTCTTCTACCGCGAGAGCTGACCGCGCCGCGGGCTTGTCCCCCCGGGGCAGGACAGGTGTGACCCGAACAGGGCGCGTGCCAGTTCCTGCCGGCTCGATGGAGGACAGTCGGTGCACCCTATGCCCGCGGCCTCTCCTACCTCCTTGTACAACGCGACCGCCAAGCACGGTGGCCAGGCGAAGCGTCGCCTTCGTGGGCACCCGGAACGTGACACGGGCGCTGCGTACAGGCCTGCGCAAGCGTTGTTCGTGCGAGGCAGGCTCAGTTCGACTCGTGAATCTCTAACCCTTGTGACAATGCTCTTCAACTTGCTGGGAGCCGAGGACCCAGGTGGGTTGCTCGCGGACGCAGGTTTGCACCGCCCCACGCTGGCGTCCGTGCTTCCTCAGCCAACCTGGAAGCGGCATCGCGCTTTGCCGCAGGGAGGCGATTGAAAGATGGGTCTTTGGGCATCAGAGCGGCATATGAGAGCAAGGGGCAGAGGAAGCACGGCCGGCGGCCCTTGGCAGCAAGGGCTGTGCGGGCGAAGTTGGTCTCTTTCCCGACGCGGCGATGCATAGGTCCAAAGCCATACTTGCCTTGACCGCGGTCGTCTTTGCGTCGACTGCTGGTACCCGGGGGCCTTTTCCGCAAGACCAGCCGAAAACCTGTTACGCGGAGGCAGCACAAAGCCCACGGCTGAACAGCGTCCTCCCACGTGAGGACCTGGTGCGGGTCAATATCGTCTATGTGGCCTTCCCCGACCGACCCGATACGGTAGTGCCCTCCTTCTGGCAAGAGCTGCAAAGCACGCTGCCCGATTACTTCTACAAGATGTCCGGCGGTCGACATCGGATGGCCTTCGGGACCCTGCTCCGCCCGAGCTCGGCAGGAGGGTGCTACCTCGCCCGGTTGGCTTACGACAGATATGACCCTGCGCGCGACCTGCCGGAGCTCTGCCGAGAGATCCTGGTTGCGGTGGCCAATGACCATGCCGCCACTTTGGAGGCCACGGATGTGCTTATCGTCGCCTTTCTCCAGGACTTTCTGCCAGGAGTCTCCGGGATGGCCCAGCTGCCAAGTGCCGGCACTACGCCGTACCGCGGTGCAGGGATCGTGGTTGACGTGCAGCCAAAGGAGATGTTTTTCGGGCTGGTGGCCCATGAGTACGCCCACCTGTTGGGGTTTGAGCATCCACCGGCACGTGGTCGCAAGTTCTTTGGCGACTACTGCCTTATGGACGCAAAGGTACACCGGCTGGTCCCGCTCTGTGCAGAGAACCTGTACCGCCGCGGCTGGCTTGGTTCGGAGCAAGTGGTCGAGGTCACCGACAGCGTGTACCATGTGGCTTTGGCAGATATGCGGCGTGGGGGCAAAGTGTTGCGCGTTTTTGCTACCCCGAGCCAGTACTTCTGGGTGTGCAACCACCAGGGCACTGATTACGACGCGGTGTATGCCGGGAAGGGGCTCCTTATCTGGCACGTCAAGCTCGACGACGGCTTGCCGAGCAGCGGTCCGGACATGTGGGACGTGGAGAGCGCCGCAGGGCTTTTCACAGACGGAATTGCCGATCCTATCGCCGGAGTTGACTCGCTGGACCTATCGCCTGACTATACCGGCTCGGCGTCGGACTTTTTTCGAGCGGATCCACTGCCGCCTGGCGGATTCCACTTCGGTCCGCATACCAATCCCAGCTCCCATGCCTATCGTCTGGTTTCGCTCACAGAAGATAGCTTGGTCCAAGACGTGGACACCGGCGTTGCCCTGCGCATTACCGGGCAGCGGGCCGACACGATCTTCGTAGATGTGCTGGTTCCCAATCGGCCGCCCTATTTCGGGCACACGCACCTTCTGCCGGCCGTAATCGCCGCGGGCACTCCGCATGCAGTGGAATGTCAGGCATTAGATGATCATCGCGTGGAGCGGGTCTCTCTTCGCTATGCCCCGGACACCCTTGCTGGCTTTTCCTGCACGGAAATGGAGTACCTCGGCGGCAGCTGGTGGCGAGGGACGATACCGGCACAACAGGGAACCAATACGGTTTGCTACTTTCTGCAGGCCTGGGATGGCTCGCAGAGATGGGCGCGGCTACCGGAGCGCGGCTTCTTTTCGGCTGCAGTGCAAGGGGAGCCCAGCGGAGCCATTACTCCGCTTGCCCTTAGCGTGCCCGTGCTGCCGGGGCATACTGGCGCGTCCTCCATCACGCTCGCCAACACGGGCGATGGGTTATTGCTCTTTCAGGTGCAGCTGCTGCCTGAAATGGGCGGTAGCGCAGAGCTCCTCTCGCCGCGCAGTGAGGTGGTGCCGCACGGCCTGGACGCGAGTCGCTGGTGCGATGCGGCCGAGGTCCATGTGGGGCCGGAGGGGAATCGCCTGGGGACCATCAAGGTGAAAAACAGTGAGCAGGAGTTCTTCGTCCGGCAGCAGTGGTACTTTCTGCATCCGGGAGATCGCTATCTGCTCGGCGTGCAATGGAAACGGGGGGCTGACGAGCCGCGCACCACCTTGATGGTTAGCTGGCCGTCGGAGGTGTATCCGCAGCAGGAGCGCTACTTCGCCGAGCCCGCCGTCAGTGTGCAGCACGGAACGGCAGCTGATGAGCACGGCCTGCCCTGTGTGGTGATGGAAGCGCGCATCGCGCTGCAAGCGCTCACGGGAGCTGACACGAGCTGGCCGCGCCTGTCCTTTTTTGCGCAGCGGGTGGCAGACCGCCCCCTCGAAAACGTTGTCGTCGCATGGCCGCCACCAGGAGCTGGCTACAACGGGGGAGATCTGGCGTTGCTGCGCACCGATGCTGCCGTGCCTTGGGCAGAGGTGGAGCCACAAAGCGGCGCCCTGCCTGCCGGAGCCTCCACCGTGCTCACCGTTCGTTGCGCTAGGGAACATGGCTCACGGGCGCGGATTGTGATTGCCACTAACGACCCACACCGTCCTTTCTTCTCGCGCCCTCTCCAGGGCAACACCCCCTCCGGCATACACGGGCACGCCGCCGTGTATCCCAACCCTTTTGCCGACAAAGCCACCGTTCACCTCTTCCTGGAGCTGCCATCTCCATACACCGAAGTGACTGTACACAACCTACTTGGCCAAAGCGTACGAGTGCTGTTCCGAGGGCCGCTTGCGTCGGGCTTGCATCGTTTTGTGTGGGATGGAAATGATGAGTCCGGTGTGCCGGTTTCGTCCGGCGTCTACGTGGTGAGAATCAAGCCCTCTGCCCGCGCCAGCTGCCTCAAGGTCTTTCGCCTACGGTAGGCACTCATCGCCAATCCCTTTGCGGTAAGATTTAACTTGCATCCTGTTCTGAGGTTTTGTAGCTTTTCTGTGACGCTGGTGGACCCCGACCCTGCATGGCTCAGCATTGCCGGCTCCACCGGCCCCAAGCGCTTTGCCGGATGAAGGGCCACCGGTGTTTCACTAATGCGTAAGCGGAAAAGAACGAGAGGCAAGGCGAGAAGGTGATTGGGGATTTGCTGTACGCTTGCCCACTATGCAAGCGGTTTGACGCCATTGTCAAACGTGGGCGGAGGACAATCTGCAGCAATTGTGGCGCGCAGATAGAACGCCGCGGCCGCTTGCTGGGAGTGAACGGTCGCTTCCGGGACTGCGCCTGGTGGTTCGATCAGGTGGCCCACCTGGTCGTTCCTGACCAGGAACCAGCGAGCGCGGGGAGCGTTGGGACTTCCAACTCTGGCCTTTTGAGCAAGGAAGCCGTGCTCAGACAGGCGGTCCCCTCAGGGCGATATCGAACCTTCGCCGGCGGGCAGGCCGAGCTGGAACGGATGCAGGTGGTCGACAGCGGGCGCGTGGCGTTGACCGACCAGGCTCTGCAGTTCCTCGGCCAGGCGCAGCGATGGTCTTTCCCCTGGCAAGAGGTCACTTGCGTGACCACCGATGCGCACTATTTCGTTTTCAAGGTACGGGGAAAGCGTTGCTTTCAGGTGCGATTTCTTCACGAAAGTCCCCTTAAATGGGAACGGCTGTGCCGACAGGCGTTGGCGACCTTCTGGCGGCGTCGAGCCGGGAAAGAGGTCCTCGAGTTTCAGCCGCACGTTACCTTTGGATGGCCAGTGCGCGCCGAGGGGCGCCAGCTGCTGTCCGTGCCTGCCCCAGCGTCGGCCACGCGGGAGCCACTTGCCAGCCGACTGCTTTACAATGTGCTGAAGATGACCATGGGGCTCATCCTCCGGGCGCTGTTCGCGGTACGGGTCGAAGGCCGACACCATGTGCCTTCGCGCGGTCCGTTTGTCCTCGTTATCAATCATGAGGGCTACCTGGACTCGTTCTTCACCCTGGCGCTTCTGCCGCGCAAGGTAGCCTACTTGGCGAAAAATTCGGAATTCAAGAACAAACTTATCACTTCGTTGCTGCGGCAGTTGCGGGTGATCCCCGTCCGCCGTCACGTGATCGACCCATCGGTGGTGCGCAATGCCCTCAGGGTGTTGGCTGCCGGAGAGCCGGTGGGAATCTTCGTGGAAGGGGAGCGTACTTGGGACGGCAGGCCACTTCCGCCCAAGGTGGGCACGGTGCGTTTGCTCCTGCGCGCGGGCGTGCCCATCGTCCCGGTGTTCATTGAGGGTTCCTTTGAAGTGCTGCCGCGCTGGGACAGTCGGCCGCAGCGCCATCAGGTTAACATCAAGGTGGGGGCCCCCTTCAGGCTGGCGTTTGCTGCCGAAGACCTGCCTGCGGCCAGCGCGTTTCTCATGGAGCGCATCCTGTCGTTGGGGGAACAGTAGCATGCCCCACGAGCGACCCGCGATCATGCTCCTGGCCTGTTGCGCGCCCGATGCCACCGTATGCATCGAGCGCCTTTCCCCTGAGTGGCAGGTGACGGTCTTTTTCTACAATCCGAACATCCAGCCGCGCGCCGAGTATGAACGACGTCTGGGCGAAATGCGCAAGGTCGCACAGGCCATGGGCGTCGCGCTCGTTGAGGGCCCTTACGACGAGGACCTCTGGCTAGCCGCCGTGCGCGGCTTGGAACAGGAGCCGGAAAGAGGCCGTCGCTGCCACGTCTGCTTCCGCCTGCGCCTCGAGGCGACGGCGAAACAGGCGGTCAGCCAGGGCATTGGCACATTCACCACGACCCTCACCGTGAGCCCACACAAGGACGCGCGGCTCATTTGCTCCTTGGGCCAGATGGCCGCGGCACAGTTCGGAGTGCAATTCCTGGCCGTGGATTTCAAGAAAAAGGACGGGTTCAAGCGCAGTACGGAATTGAGCCGGGCTCTGGGGCTCTACCGACAGAACTACTGCGGGTGCCTTTTCAGTCTGCCGCACGGGAAGCGGGAGGAGGTATGAAAGAGGCGCTCTTTTATTCCAAGCTGGAAGGGGTCAAGGTGCGCTGCGAGCTCTGCCCGCACCACTGCGTCATCGCCGAGGGTCGTAACGGCATCTGCGGCGTGCGGCACAACAGGGCCGGCGTGCTCTATACGCTGGTCTACGGCAAAGCAATCGCCGTGCATGTTGACCCTATCGAGAAAAAGCCCCTCTTCCATGTCTACCCGGGCTCGCGGTCGTTTTCGCTGGCGACGGTAGGCTGCAACTTTAGCTGTCGCTTCTGCCAGAATGCGGACATCTCGCAGCTGCCCCGCAACACAGGGCAGGTGGCCGGCGAGGACCTTTCCCCCGAGGAAGTGGTGGCGGCTGCGGTGCGCAGCGACTGCCGCACCATCGCTTACACGTACACCGAGCCGACCGTTTTCTACGAGTACGCGGAAGCGTGCGCGCAGGAAGCAGTGGCCCATGGTATCAAGAACGTATTCGTCACCAATGGCTTTATCTGTGAGGAGCCTCTTCGGCGGCTGCAGGGGGTGTTGCACGCTGCCAATGTTGATCTGAAGGGCTTTGACCCGCAGTTCTACCGCAAAGTGGTTGGGGGGCAGCTAGAAAGCGTACTGCACTCGTTGCGGCTGATGAAAGAGCTGGGCATATGGGTGGAGGTGACGACACTGCTTGTCCCCACCTACGTGGACCAAGACGAGCAGTTGCGGAAGATTGCCCATTTTATCCGCGACGAGCTGGGTAAGGAGACCCCGTGGCACGTCACGCGCTTTTATCCCCAATACCGCCTCACGGAGCTTCCGCCGACCCCTTTGGCTTCCCTGCACCGCGCGCGGCAGATTGGTCTGGAGGCCGGACTGTACTACGTCTATAGCGGCAACGTTCCCGGAGACGAGGGGGAGCACACCTACTGCTACCGGTGCGGGGCCACGGTCATTGAGCGCTATGGCTTTTCGATTCGGCGGATGGCCATCAAAGACGGAGCATGCGCACACTGCCAGGCCCCCATTCATGGCATTGGCTTGGGATAGAGCGGCACGCAGGAGCACAGTATGGTTCGCACCCTCACCATTGCCGGCTCCGATTCAGGAGGTGGGGCGGGCATTCAGGCCGATCTGAAGACCTTCTGCGCCTTCAAAGTCTATGGCATGGCAGTCATCACCGCGGTGACGGCGCAGAACACGCTCGGCGTGCACGGCGTCTTCGCCATACCGGCCCCCTTTGTGGCTGAGCAGCTGCAGTGCGTGCTGAGCGACATCGGCGTCGATGCGGCCAAGACGGGGATGCTGGCCAATGCGCACATTGTGCGTGCGGTGGCCGAGCAGGTGCGACGCTACGCAGTGCCCAATCTGGTGGTGGACCCGGTGATGGTGGCAAAGCGCGGCGAGGCTCTTTTGGAGCCTGAGGCCCGGGAGGCGCTGGTGACTGAGCTGCTCCCACTGGCGCGAGTGATCACGCCCAACATTCCGGAGGCGGAGGTGCTGACCGGCCTGCGCATCCACTCCTTGCAGGATATGCAGCGGGCCGCCGAAGTCATTCATCGGCTCACCGGCGCAGCTGTGGTTGTCAAGGGGGGGCACCGCGCCGGGGACGCCACGGACCTGCTCTTTGATGGGGAGACGATGCTGGAGCTGCCCGGAGCTCGTCTGGCAACCCCTCATACCCATGGCAGCGGCTGCACCTTCTCTGCGGCTATTACCGCCTGCCTGGCCAGAGGCGAGCCGTTGGCAGAGGCGGTGCGGCGCGCCAAGCTCTTTGTGAGCAAAGCGATCTCCTCCGCGCAGGAATTGGGAAAAGGCATAGCCGGGGTCAATCACCTGGTGGAGCCGTAGGCGGTACCTTCCTGGCACAGGGATTTCTCTTGATTTTTTCGCGGGATATTTGTACCCTTCTGTGGCATTTTCGCGTGCGCGTTCCTTAACCCAAGCGAGGAGGAACTTTCCATGAGACGCACATGGACCGTTGTGGGCGTGCTGGCGCTGTCTGGCCTCATGTTGGGCCCAACCACCTCTTTTGCCCAACGGGGCAAGGAGCTCGGGATCAGGGTCGCTTATCTTAGCCCAAAGGACGCCAAGTCCGGTTTCTCGATCGGTGCCTCGCTGGGTGCCGAGGTGGACGAGGCAGTGTCAATCGGCCTGGCCGCCGACTTTTTCCGCCGTCACTACGTCAAGACTTCCGAGGTCGCAACGAAGGATTATGAAAGCGGCCTCAGTGAGACCACGGTCCAGAAGGAGGTTGAATACAACACGACGATCATCCCCCTTTTGGCGGAGTTGCTGGTCAAGATGCGGGCCAGCAGGGTCCATGCGTACCTCTTGCGGGGAAGCCTTGGGTATGAGCTTCTGTGGAACAGGGAACAGAACTTTGAGGAAAACGTCTCAGAGCGCCGTTTCTACAGCGGCCTTGCCTGGCAGGTAGGGGTCGGCATCCTGTACCGGCTAGGACGGCGT
>JBBIKH010000064.1:14041-15676 GCA_037445575.1 bacterium | reverse complement strand
AGTACCCTATCTCCCACGGCAGCTGGGACAACCGCTGGAAGATCTCGCTCATTCCCGAGCGAAAGGTCCGCTGGACAGTCAAGACCACCCGCGGGGTCAAGGACCTCGACAGCCAGCAGCAGATCGCGCCGGGTCGATTCTACAACGTTATCGCCACCTACGACGGCACCGCTCTTGCGCTCTACTTAGACGGGAAACTGGAGAGTTTGGCCCCGTGGTCTGGCCCGCTTCTCACCACCCCCATAGACCTGACCATAGCCCAAATGTTGCCCAACGATGCCGGCTACAACTTTAACGGCATTCTGGACGACATCCGCATCTTCAGCTATGCCCTCTCCTCCGAGGAGATCGCGAACATCTTCTCGGAAGGGAGTGCGGTGCATGCGGCAGCCACAGCCGTAGTGCCAGAACAGTTTGTCTTGCGCCAGAATTTTCCCAACCCTTTCAGCGGCCTCACGGTTATCGAATACGGGATACCGCATCCCACCAGGGGGTTGAAGTTGCAAATCATCGACGCGCTGGGCAGAGAGGTGATGCACCTGGAAGAAGCCTCGGCACAGCCTGGCTTCAAGAGAATCAGCTGGGACGGCACGGACACGCACGGGCAGCGCCTGCCCAGTGGGGTGTACTTTGCAGTGTTGCGGAATGAGGAAAGAAGGCTTACGTGCAAGCTGCTGTTGGTCCGTTAGGTCTGGGCATCGGAGAAGGGCAATGAGGAGAGCGGTGCGGTGCTCACGGCATTGGCTCAAGGTGGTGGCCGCAGCCTGCGCCCTTGGGTCGTACCTCCTGGCAACCAGCTGCCACCGCCCCAAGGAGGCTGCGCCCGTTCTGGCGCGCGTCGGTGACCGTCGCATCACTGTGCCTCAGTTCGTCGCCCGGTGCGAGTTGGCAATTCGGCCGCGGCTTCCCGGCCCGCAGGCAGAACAGAAGAAACGGCTGCTGGAGCTGCTCATTGACGAAAAGCTCTTGGCGCTGGAGGCGGAACAACAGGGACTTGCTCAAGAGGAGCACTTGGGAGAGGTCACTTCCCTATGTGCGGACCTGGCCGCGGCCCGGGCGCTGTATGCCCGCGAAGTGCAAGAAAAGGTCAGCCTTTCCCCAGAAGAAATCAGCAGTGCGGCCCAACGGATGGCGGAGGAGCGCACTGTGCAGTTTTTTCTCACCAAGGACCTTCGCCAGGCAGAAGCAGTGCACCAGCAGCTGCTAATGAGTGGTTCCTTTGCCCAGGTCTTGTCAGCAGCCGGCACCCTCGCCCCGGACACCGCCAGGTTCCGCTTCCATGCGCGCTGGGGCGACATTGAAGACCCGCTGGACGAGGCGATCTTCCGCCTTCAACCGGGAGAAATCTCGGGGGTGATCAAGACCTCACGGGGGTACGTAATCTGCAGGGTTGATTCTGTTGTACGTAGCCCCATGCTGGGCGAGACCGCTATTGCAGAGCTACGCCACAAGGCGGCGAAGATTCTGAGGGCACGCAAGGAGGCGGCACGTTCCGACGCCTATGTGAAACAGCTGATGAGTACCAAGAAGGTCGAAGTGGAGGAAGAGGCTTTTGCGGTATTGGCAGATGCCCTGGTACGCCACATCGACTTTTCCGGTCGTTCTTTGCCGCCATTTGCGGAGCGGCAGCAGCTG
>JBBIKH010000064.1:0-14031 GCA_037445575.1 bacterium | reverse complement strand
AATCCCATCTGGTCGGTCACCACGGCTCGCTGACGGCCGCCGAGATGGTGGTGCTCCGCTTTTCTGGCGGCCAGTGGACCATCGGTGACGTTTTGCGCCGGTGGCGGGTACTTCACCCACCGGTCGACGTGTCTTCGCCGGCCGCTTGCCGGTCTTCATTGGTGCGCACACTGAGCACAATGGTGCGCGACCATTTCTTGGCGCAGGAGGCGCGCCGCAGGGGTCTTTACAAAGATCCCGAGGTACGAGCAGAGGTAGAAACCTGGCGTGACTACTTCCTGGCACGCATGATGCACGAGCATCTGCGCAAAGAACGCAGCCCTGATTTTTCCCTGCGTCGCCACCTCCTTTTGCTGCGTGGCCGGGTGGCAGTGGCGCAAGACACGACCCTGCTCCATTCCATTGACCTGACGCGCCTCCCGGTGGTGGCCGTGCGGCCGGGACAGTATGGGGCGCTGGTCGTACCCCCCTGGCCCGAATTCGTTGACTGACGCGCGGAGCAGTAGACCGCTGTGAACAGGAAAGCCATAGTCGCCAGCGCAACTGTCGTCTCTGCCGCCTGCGGGCTACTCCTCAGCTGGTCAAGTTGCGGCACGCGAGCCTCGCGAGAGGCAAGCCCCCGCCTGATCTACTGGTCCGCCAACAACCAGTACGAGGTGGACCTGGCCAGGGTGCTCACAGCTGAGTGGAACGCTCTTCACCCGGAAATTCCCGTGGTCCACCAGCCGGTGCCAGAAAGCCAATCCACCGAAGAAGCGGTTTTGGCGGCAGTAGTGGGCAAGACCACCCCGGACGTGTTTTCTAACATGTGGCCAGGGGACGTAGAGGCCTATGCCCGCGCCGGCCAGCTGGTGGCGCTGGACACCTTCCCGGACTTTGCCGCGACCATCGGCGCACGCGTGGACTCTCTCCTGCTGGAGGAGGCCCGCTCAGCCGATGGGCACATCTATCAGATCCCGTGGAAGTCCAATCCGGTGATGGTCATTTACAACGTCAAGATGCTCGCCGAGGCCGGGTACCATCGCTTTCCCGCCACGTACAGCGAGTACCTGGAGGCGGCAAGCAAGGTGACCCGCGACACGGACGGTGACGGTCATACCGACCGCTGGATGGGGATCACTGACATCCGTGCCTTGTGGTGGCAGCGGTTCTTCGACTTTTATCCGCTCTACATCGCCGCCACCGGCGGCCGCACCCTATTGGAACACGGCAAGGTCTCGTTCGACAATCAAGAGGCCGTACAGGTGTTTAGGTTTCTTCGCACACTGTTTGCTCGCGGTTTTTTCCCCAAGGAGCGGATGGTGGGCCGGAGTGACGTCTTCTTGCAGGGGATAGTGGCCTCTCGCTTCACCGGACCATGGGAGATCAGGCATGCGGAAAAGTTCAAGCCTGAGGGCTTTGTGTATGACTTTGCGCCGATGCCGCGGCCTGACCATGCACAAGGGCCGGTCTACACCTACGGTGACATGAAGAATATCGTCATCTTCAGGAACACGCGGTTTCCTCGCCAGGCGTGGGAGTTTGCAAAATTCTTGGTGAGCCGCCAGGCCGACCTGAAACTTTTGGAGCTGACCGACCAGCTCCCATTGCGCAAAGGGTTGGTGAACGACTCGCTCTACGCCCCCTACTTTGCGCGCAACCCGTTCATGCTGCGGTTTGCCAGCCAGGCCCGTTATGTGCGCGGCACAGATACGAGCCCCGTGCTCAAAGAAGTCTTTGATATTGTCTCGCACGAGTTCGAAGCCTGCGTGGTCTACGGCGTAAAGACGCCGGAGCGTGCCATTGCGGATGCCGCCCGGCAGGCGCGACTCATTTTGGAGTGAAGGACGATGAAGGTCGCGTCCACGGCCATAGACGAGAACATCAGAAGTCTCTGCCCTCCCGGTGGGAGGAAAGCGAGACGCTCGTCTCACACCGCGGGCTACGTGTTAGTGTTGCCCTATGTCGTGCACTTCTTGACCTTTGTCGCTTTTCCTCTGGTCTTCTCCTTCGTGCTTATCTTTCACCGTTGGGACATCGTCTCCCAGATGCAATGGGTGGGACTGGGCAACATCCGGCGTTTGTTCCACGACCCTGTCTTTTTCCGGGCTCTGGCCAACACCGGGATCTTCCTGCTGATCCACATACCGCTGCAAATAGTCATCGCCTTAGCACTGGCGGTTTTGCTCAATGAGAAACTGCCTTTGCGGGGGTTTTTCCGCGCGGTGTTTTTCCTCCCAGTGGTGGTCTCGGGAGTGGTAACAACCATGCTGTGGGACAGCCTGTACGCGCAAGACACCGGTGTGCTGAACAACGTGCTCTCCTCCCTCGGCTTGGGGCGGGTCCCTTGGCTTACCAGTCCCTTCATTGCTATGCCCTCAATCGCTCTCATGGCAACCTGGAAGAATGTGGGCCTATACATCGTCCTGTTCTTGGTGGGTCTGCAGAGCGTGCCCCGCTACCTCTACGAAGCGGCCGACATTGAAGGCGCCTCCGCCTGGCGGAAGTTCCGGGACATTACGCTGCCGATGCTCAATCCCACGGTGGTCATGGTGGTAATCCTCTCCACCATTGGTGGGTTCTCTCTCTTCATTGAGCCCTACATCATGACCGGTGGTGGACCAATCCGCAGCACGCTCTCGGCGGTGCTTTACATCTACAACCAAGCGTTCCAGTTCAACCACATGGGCTACGCCGCCACGTTGGGCTTTTTCTTTGCCCTGATCGTCTTTGTTGTAGTCATCCTCCAGAAGCGCTTCGTCGAGCGGGAAACGGGATTGTGAGGGCGGGAATGAAAAGCACAAGGGCAGCACTCAAGAAGGCATTCCTCTATTTGCTCCTTGTTGGCTGGGCACTGGTTTCGCTCTACCCTTTTGTGTGGATGCTCTCGTCCACCTTTCGTCCGGAGACCGAGATCGGGCGCCTCAATCCCATTCCCGGTAAGTGGACGCTTGAGAACTACCGCCTGGTCTTTACCAAGATCCCCATTGGCAGGGCCTTTGCGAACAGCCTGTTTGTGTCGCTCAGCGTTACGGCTGGGGTACTGATCTTCACCTCCATGATCGGCTATGCGCTCTCTCGCCTGCGCTTCCGCGGTCGCGATGGGCTCTTTGCGGTCATTCTCTTCACGATGACCTTGCCCTTTCAGATCACCATCATCCCCATGTACGTGCTGATGGTCAAGTTCGGATGGAACGACAGCTACTATGCGCTCATCGTGCCGTATCTTGTCAACGCGTTCGCGATCGTGGTCTTCCGCCAGTATTTCAAGAGTGTCCCAGAGGATCTTCTGGATGCAGCGCGCATCGACGGCTGCTCGGATTTTGACATTCTCTTTCGCATCATGTGGCCTCTCTCGGTGCCGGCGCTGATTACCGTGGCAATCATTACCTTTATGAACATCTGGAACGAGGTCTTGTGGCCGATCATTGTCATCCGCAAGTGGGAGCTCATGACGATGCCCCAGCTGGTAGCCCTGTTTGCGGTAGGTGGCAAAGCGGAGGGGTTGTTGGGCGTGCGGCTCGCCGCAGCTGCGTTGCTGGCCCTGCCAATCGTCGTGGCGTATGCCATTTTCCAGCGCCACTTCATCGCCAGCATGGCCACTACCGGCCTGAAGAGTTGAGTGGAAGCTTTTTTCGGCAGGTACATGTTCGGTGGAGCGGAAGTAAAAAGGAGGAGGTGTAGAAAGGACCATGAAGGACGTTGCTGACTTTGGGCAGTTTTCAGAGTTGTTTCGTCGCCATCCGCGAAACCCGATTCTGACGGCCTCGGACTGGCCCTATCCGGCCAACGCGGTCTTTAACCCGGGGGCAGTACACTATGATGGCGCCACCTTATTGCTCGTTCGCGTGGAGGACATGCGCGGCTTCTCTCACCTGACGGTGGCGCGCAGTACGGACGGCGTGACCAACTGGCAGATCGACCGGCAACCCACTTTTGCCCCAGATCCCGCACATCACCCCGAGGAGCTGTGGGGCGTGGAGGATCCGCGCATCGTTTGGCTGGACGAATTGGGGCGCTATGCGATTACCTACACCGCCTTTTCAGAGCGCGGGCCGTTGGTCTCCTTGGCGATGACCAAAGACTTTCGGACGTTTGAGCGTCGTGGACCCATTATGCCGCCAGAGGACAAGGACTCGTCACTCTTTCCCAGACGATTCAAGGGGCGGTGGGTGCTCATCCATCGACCCATGCCGGTGACTCCAGGGGCGGGGGCGCACATTTGGGTCTCCTACTCGCCCGACCTCACGCATTGGGGCGACCACACCATCCTGCTGGAGGCGCGCCAGGGCGGTTGGTGGGACGCCCGCAAGATCGGCCTCAACACGCCACCCATCGAGACCCCCGAAGGGTGGCTCATCATCTACCACGGCGTACGCACCACGGCTGCCGGTGCCATCTACCGCCTGGGACTAGCCCTGTTAGACCTGGACGAACCGACGCGCGTCATTGCCCGGTCCGACACGTGGGTGTTTGGCCCGCGGGAGCTGTACGAGCGCGTGGGTGACGTGGCGGATGTGGTCTTCCCTTGCGGCGCCATCTTGGATCCGGCATCGCGGGAGCTGCGCCTCTACTACGGCGCCGCCGATACCACAGTGGCCCTCGCCACCGCCAAACTGGACGATCTTCTGGCACATTTACAAGGCAAGAAGTGAAAATCGCTCACGGGCAACCAGGACAAGCGCGATCGAGCCCTGGTAGCAAGGCGAGCCGGGCTAATCGCGTGGGAGGCGTGCCCTTTGCCGTGGCACTTCTCCTCACCAGCTACGCTTGCTCGCCACCCAGCTCGAACACCTCTTTATTGCCTGTGGTCAACTTTGCCCACCTGGAGAAGCTGTGCGAGTGGGCGACCATGGACGGTGACTCAGTGGTCATCCTCCACGTTTACGCCGAGCATCCCGACTACCACTGGGTCGCCGCACCATCGGAGGGGATCGCCTGCGTGGACGATGCCGCGCGTGCCGCTGTTGCCCTTCTTCGCTCGGCCTCGCTCACCGGCGATACCTCGCGCCTTAGGCTGGCAAGAGGGTTGCTCCGCTTCGTGCTCAAGCTCCAGGCCCAGGACGGTGAGTTCTATAACTTCGTGGACCAGTCTCTGGCCATCAACACCACGGCCGCCAGCAGCTGCAAAGGCTTCGGCTTCTCGGCGGCAAGAGCCTATTGGGCTATGGGCGCCGGCTACCGTTTCTTTCGCACGCGCGACTCGACCTTCGCCGCGGAGCTGCGCACGCGCTTCCTGCGCTCGCTTGTTCCGCTGCGCACGAGGTTGGCCCTGTACGGACATTGGACAAACATCGGCGGGCGCCCCTACCCCCGGTGGTTGCTACAGGAATATGCGGCGGACGCCACCAGTGAGTTCCTTCTCGGCCTGAACGAGTTTCTCCAGGTGGAGAAGCACGCAGAGATAGAGACGGCAGCCCGGAAGCTCGCCGAAGGTTTGATTGCCATGCAGGTTGAGGACTCGGCCGTCTATGCGGGCGCGTTTCTTTCCTGGCCAGGGCTATGGCACGCATGGGGCAACGCCCAGACGCAGGCGCTCGCAGCGATCGGAAAGACCTTGGGCGAACCACAAATGGTCAGAGCCGCTCAGCGCGAAGCACAACAGTTCCAACCGCGATTGCTGGTAGAAGGCTGGCGCAGAGAATTGCGCATGGATGATCAGACCGGGGCGGTGGAGTTCCCTCAGATCGCCTACGACATCCGGTGCAGCAGCCTCGGGCTGCTTAGTGCCGCTGAGGCCACAGGCGACACCAACTTAGCAGTGCTCGCCGGGCTGGCCGCTTCCTGGCTGCTGGGCAACAATGTTGCTGGTATGGTGATGTATGATCAGACCACCGGCCGTTGCTATGATGGCATCGAAGCCCCACACAAAGTAAACCGCAACTCGGGCGCAGAGTCCACGGTAGAAGCACTCTTCACCCTGCTCGAAGTGTTGCATCATCCTGTGGCGCGGCGCTATCTGACGTGCCAACGTGACGTGCGCCACGCATGCCCCCGTGGGGGACGCCAACTTCCTGGTACTTGCCGCTCCTTCAGCAACGCGGAGGCACTGGTCCTCACGGTCTGCTATGATCCAACAAAGTTGGAATTTACCGCCACGGTGTGCCCCATGCGCAGCAGTGACTCCGTGGGCGACGCCGGGTCCTACCACCCTAAGTAGCTGCACGAAAACGCCCGCGCTACCTGTCCTTGCAGTCTCCTTTTTGGCTTGCATTTCTCAACTTTTCTGATATATTGCAAATGATTAAACGCGCGAGGCATATCATGCTGGGCAGTGCGTTAAGCGCAACGGTCCTGGGCATTGACGCCTACATCGTAAGGGTTGAGGCCCACCTTGAGGCGGGGTTGCCCTCCTTTGCGACCGTCGGCCTCCCTGACGGAGCAGTGCGGTAATCGAAGGAGAGAGTAAGCGCGGCCATCAAGAATACCGGCTTTCACCTCTCTCCAAAACGGGTGACGGTCAATCTTGCCCCTGCAGATGTGAAAAAGGAAGGATCCGCGTTCGATCTGCCCATGGCAATTGCCATCCTGGCGGCCACCCGGCAGGTGTCCACCGCCCTCCTGGATCAGTTTGCATTGGTCGGTGAACTTGCGCTCGATGGGGAGCTGCGGCCGGTGCGAGGAGTGCTCCCCATTGCGGTGGCACTGCGCAACAACAATATCCGCGGGTTGGTGCTTCCGGCGGAAAACGCCAGGGAAGCAGCGATGACGCAAGGGCTCACCGTCATCCCGGTACGGCATCTGCGAGAGGCAGTGGATTTCCTTGACGGGCGCATCAGCCCGGAGCCCTTCACCGTCGATCTGCAGGAGGTCTTCTCCCAGAGCCGCCACTATGACATCGATTTCCAGGATGTGAAGGGACAGGAGCACGTCAAGAGGGCTCTTGAGGTAGCCGCCGCCGGGGGGCATAACATCCTTATGATCGGCCCGCCCGGTTCCGGGAAGACCATGCTCGCCAAGCGCATCCCCACCATCCTCCCGGATCTGACCTTTGAGGAGGCTCTGGAGACCACCAAGATTCACTCGGTGGCCGGTCTTCTGCCGCCAAACACCGCGCTCATCGCCACGCGTCCCTTTCGCTCCCCTCATCACACCATCAGCGACGCTGGCCTAATCGGCGGAGGCACCATACCCAAGCCGGGAGAAGTGAGCCTGGCCCACTTTGGCGTGTTGTTCCTGGACGAGCTGCCAGAATTCAAGAAGAACGTGCTGGAAGTCTTACGACAACCGCTGGAGGACGGGAAAGTTACGATTTCGCGCGCCATGATGTCCCTGACCTACCCGGCGGAGTTCATGTTGGTAGCGGCGATGAACCCCTGTCCCTGCGGCTACCGCACCGACCCCACGCACGAGTGCTCTTGCACGCCGCCACAGATTCAGCGCTATCTGTCGCGCATTTCCGGTCCCCTGTTGGACCGCATCGATCTGCATGTGGAAGTACCGGCTGTCAAATACCGCGAGCTGGCTGGAAAGACGGTAGGCGAACCCTCGGCGGTGATCCGGCAACGAGTCATTCGTGCGCGGGAAATCCAGCTGCGCCGCTTCCGAGATAGAAAAAACCTCTTTTGCAATGCCCGCATGGAGTCCAAAGACATCCGCCGCTACTGTCCCGTGGATAGCAGGAGCGAGGAGCTGCTGCGCACCGCCATCACCCGTCTCGGCTTTTCCGCCCGCGCCTACGACCGCGTGCTCAAGGTGGCGCGCACCATAGCCGATCTGGAAGGCAGCGAGGAAATCCGGCCAGAGTTCGTCAGTGAGGCCATCCAGTATCGGACCCTGGACCGAAACTGGATGCTGTGAATGGACTTCTTGGACTTCAACCAGCCTTGCTGCTTACTCGACCTCCAGTGGCACGTTCTGAAAAGGTCGGCCCCCTGTCCATGCCCCAATTACCCTGCGATCTCTCCGTTGGTCTCGTTGGCTGCTACTGCCCCCGACGGAGCCCCAAGAAAAACAGAAAGCGCTCTCCAAGCCAACGTCGAGAAGGCGCTGCCTTGGCGGCGGCATCCAGTTCGCCGTCGGCCCTGGTCCCCCGAAAGTAGCAGCGCAAGAGAACCAGGGGTCCATCGCCGGACGGGCGCGTTGCCAGGCCAAACATACCTGCTCAAAGGGAAAGCGACGCTGTACCGGAAGTTAGCTCAGAAAAAGTGCGCACAGCAACGGGATCAGCAAACACTGGGGCCTGGATCGGCAGGATAGAAAAATCCCTGCAAATTAGGATGGTTGCGTAAAGAACCGTGCTCAACACGGTGGGAACCTCCTGGGCGTTTCTCACTTCCACTATCGCGTCTCGCGCGATGAGGCCTGTAATCCACGTCCAGAGCTCGGCTCCCTATTGGCAGGTGTTGGCTCTTTAATTGACAAGCCACCGCTCAATTTGCAGGGATGTTTTTCAGCCCTGGAGTAATGTTAGCAAAATTCTCTGACAATGTCAAGTAAAAAATCGTCTGCGGAACAACTTTCCTAACTTCTTGCCTCGTGCTCACCGGGATCATCGGCAGAGACATACAACCTGACCACTCACCATCCTGCCGGTTTTCTTGCCTACGATTGCGGAGCACTTTCGCGCCCGAACAGGGCGGCAAGGCCTGCAAGCCTCCACTCTGCTGCCAAAGAGCCGGCCAACCAGGAACAGGGAGCGAGTCAGCCACCGAAAGAAGCAATGCAAACTGGAGGACCTCGTACCACCCATGCCCCATCCCTACCCGATCTCGCCAACCGCCCTCTCATCACCTCCAGGAAGGTGGGCAAGGGTCAACAGCAGATGCCAGAGGAAAAAGCGGTTGATTTTGACAAACCCTTTTGCTAAATTGCCTTCGGTCATAACTGGAGTCGGCCGTGATGAGGCTAACCAATGCGTGCGGTACTGTTCATTCTCATCGCGAGCGTACTGATGGACCGAGTTGAGGCACAGCCGGACGGCCCCACGGCACAGAAGCGCCCGCGGGCGCGAGAGGTCGGGGTTTGCGTCGGGGTACTTCGCCCTGGAAAGTGGAACGCCATCACCGATGTCGAGGGCGTGCGCGTAGGGCACTGTACCATCATCGAGGGCGAGGACGTGCGCACCGGGGCCACCGTGATTTTGCCTCACCCTGACAACGTATTTCAGGAGCGCGTCCCCGCGGGGGTAAGTGTTGGCAACGCCTTCGGCAAACTGGTGGGCTCCACCCAAGTAGAGGAATTGGGCGAACTGGAAACACCCATCGCCTTGGTCAACACCTTCAGTGTGCCAGTGGCAGCCACTGCCCTAATCGACTACACTTTGCGCACACCCGGCAATGAAGCGGTCCGTTCCGTGAACCCAGTGGTGGGCGAGACCAACGACGGTTGGCTGAACGACATCGCCGGCCGACGCCTTAGGACAGACGAGGTTCTGCGAGCCCTGGAAGAAGCGCGCTCCGGCCCCGTGGAAGAAGGGGCAGTGGGAGCGGGGACCGGCACGGTCTGCTTCGGGTTCAAAGGAGGCATAGGTACTGCCTCCCGGGTATTACCCAAGAGTCGCGGGAGCTATACCGTCGGTGTGCTGGTACAGACGAATTTCGACGGCATCTTGCAGATAAACGGCGCGCCGGTGGGCAGGGAGCTCGGCATATTCCCCATGGCAGAGGAACTCCGCGCGGAGGAACGCGGCTCTTGCATGATTATCGTTGCCACCGACGCTCCCCTGCTGAGTCGGAATTTGAAGCGATTGGCAAAACGAGCGCTTTTTGGCCTGGCACGCACCGGCGGCTACTGCTCCAATGGCAGCGGCGACTATGTGATTGCCTTCTCCACTAACCCAGCGGTACGCATTCGCAGGAGACCTGAGGGCGGTCTCCACCAGTTCTCAGAGTTGCCTAACAGCGCCCTCTCTCCGCTGTTCCTGGCGGTCGTCGAGGCCACTGAGGAGGCAATTCTCAACTCCTTGTTTTGCGCCAGGACCATGCGTGGCAAGGACAGCCACGAAGCCCAAGCCTTGCCGGTCGAACAGGTTCTGGACATCTGCAGGAAGTACAACGTACTCCACTGGGACAAGACCTTACCGGTGGGGAAACGCCAGTAGCTGGTACTGGGACGGACTACAGCGTCATGAACCCCATGGGACGAATGCTCATCGCAGGCGGGTTACTTCTGGCAGGAGTTGGTGTCCTCATACTTTTTGCCGGGCGGATTCCTTTCCTGGGGAGGCTGCCCGGGGATCTTGTCGTCCAGCGCAAGCATTTCACGTTCTACTTCCCCATTGCCACATGTGTTGTACTCAGCCTGCTCTTGACCCTGGTTCTGTACCTGTTTAGCAGGCGCTGAGTTACGCTGTGGCGTGGGCAGACGAGGTGACCAATTGATGGAAAAGTGGTTTTTGCGCGTTGGCGCACTCCTGATGCTCTTTGCCTTCCTAGCAAGCCCCTCGCTGAGCGCCCCAGGTCATGTGCACGTGATCAAGGTAGAAGGGGACGTCAATCCGGTGTTGGCACGCTTCATCATCCGCCACATTGAGAAGGCAGAGAAGGCGCGCGCTGAGTGTCTGATCATCAAGATCGACACGCCAGGGGGTCTCGTCCTCTCGACCCAAGACATTGTCAAGCGAATCATGGGCGCTGAGGTGCCGGTGGTGGTGTATGTGTGGCCAAGTGGTGGCGGCGCGGTGTCCGCCGGGGTGTTTATCGCCATGGCTGCGCACTTTGTTGTCATGGCGCCAGGCACCAATATCGGCGCTGCTCACCCGGTGGGAATCGGCGTCGAGGACACGTCCAAAGTTATGACGGAAAAGACCACCAACTGGGCGGCCGCCTGGATGCGCTCTATCGCCGAAAAAAGGGGCAGGAATGCCGAGTGGGCGGAGAAGGCGGTGCGCGAGAGCGCTTCCATCACCGAGGAAGAGGCGTTGAGGAAGAAGGTGGTGGACTTTGTCTGTGCCTCTCTGCAAGAGGTGTTGGAAACATTGGACGGCAAGGAGACGGAGGTCGCCTCCGGGCGCGTCACCCTCCACACCAAAGATGCTGTCGTCAGTGAATACGGCATGGATTGGCGGTCCTTGATTCTGTACAAGATCTCCAACCCCACCATCGCTTACATCCTCCTCGTCCTCGGCATCTACGGCATCTTCTTCGAGCTTTCCAACCCTGGTTCTGTGTTGCCAGGGGTGGTGGGAGGCATCTTCCTCATCTTGGCCTTTTTTGCGCTGCAGCAACTGCCGATTCGTGCTGCTGGCCTGCTGTTGATCCTCTTCGCCATCGTGCTCTTTGTGCTTGAGGTCAAGGTGACCAGCTACGGGGTGCTCACCATTGGAGGGATCGTGGCCATGCTCATCGGTTCGTTGATGTTGTTTCAGGAGACCGCCATGCCCAGCATGCGCGTCGATTGGAGGGTGGCCCTGGCGGCAGCGATCACTACCGGAGTGTTTTTCTTCTTCGCCATGGGCATGGCCCTCAAGGCGAAAATGAGCAAGCCCACTACAGGCAAAGAGGGGCTGATCGGCGAGAAAGGAGTCGTGATCACCGACCTTACACCTGAGGGACAGGTGAGACTGCACGGCGAAATCTGGACTGCGTATAGTGATGAGCCAATTCCTGCCGGACAAAAAATCCAAGTGGTGGCAGTGGATGGGATGAGCCTCAAAGTGAAAAAGTTCGCCGCTAGTTAGCATAGCCCGCTCGGTTGCGGGCCAGAGAAGGGCATAACCCACGGGAGGTAAGCATGCAACCGCTCATTATTGTGCTCGTCATCGTCTTCTTCTTGTTGCTGAGCGCCATCAAGATCCTGCGCGAGTATGAACGAGGGGTCATCTTCCGTCTTGGTCGGCTGGTGGGCGCCCGCGGGCCGGGCATCTTCCTCATTATCCCCTTTGTGGATCGCATGGTGAAGGTGAGCCTGCGCACGGTGACCATGGACGTCCCACCCCAGGACGTGATCACCCGCGACAACGTGTCGGTGAAGGTGAACGCCGTGCTCTACTTCCGGGTCATGGATCCCGCAAAGGCAGTTGTGGAAGTGGAGGACTATCTCTTTGCTACTTCGCAGCTGGCCCAAACCACCTTGCGCAGTGTGCTCGGCCAGGCGGAGCTCGACGAATTGCTCTCAGCCCGCGACAAGATCAACCGTGAGCTGCAGCAGATCATTGACCACCACACCGACCCTTGGGGCATCAAGGTGTCGATGGTGGAGGTCAAACACGTTGACCTGCCGGTGGAGATGCAGCGCGCCATGGCCCGCCAGGCCGAGGCCGAACGCGAGCGCCGCGCCAAGGTGATCAACGCCGAAGGCGAGTTCCAGGCCTCCAGAAAGCTCGCCGACGCCGCCAAGGTGATTGCGTCCGAGCCGATGGCCATGCAGCTGCGCTTCCTGCAGACGCTGACCACCATCGCCGCGGAGAACAATTCGACAACCGTGTTCCCACTTCCCATCGAGCTCATCAAGCCGTTCCTGGACGCTGAGAAGAAGGCAAGAAGGCGCTAAGGCGGTCTGCCGCCAGCATTTTCAATTCGCGCACAGCGCCCAGCGTGTAGGGAGAGAAGGCGATCGGAGTCTTCGCCTTCTCTCCTCTACGGACGGACGCACTGCTCCTGTGGTGCGTCCACCTGCCAGGCCATGAACCAATTGCTTCGATCAAGGAAATGCTTTCCGACGAGGAAATCGAGAAATATCGGTGCGAGTTTCCCATCGTGCCGGAATATGCTTACTTGAATCACGCCTCCAACGCCCCGGAGTCGAAGAGGGTGAAAAGGCAGATCCAGGCGCACCTTCACGACTGCGAATTCGGCGATTTGCGGGAGCAACCTTGGCACGATTATGCCGAGAAAACGCGGCAACACTTAGCGCAGCTCATGCATGCCCACTCGGAGGAGATCACGTTTGTGCAGAACGTGACTATGGCCGCGGCCCTGGTGGCGCAGGCTATCCTTTTGCGACCCGGGGACAACGTCGTCACTCCGGTGAACCAGTTTCCAGCGAACATCTACCCGTGGCTGAATCTGCAACGCCTGGGCGTGGAAACGCGCCTGGTGGAGCTGCCACGCAACGGCTCCATGGAGGTGATCACAAAGGCGATGGACACCCGCACCAGGCTGGTGAGTGTGTGTTTTGTGGAGTACGATGACGGTTGGCGCCATGATCTGGACGAGTTGGGAAAACTGTGTCGCGAGCGCGGGGTTTTCTTCTTCGTCGATGGCACGCAAGGTGTGGGTGCCCTTGAGCTGGACGCCCGCGCCATTAGTGCCGACTTTATCGCTGTCAACGGCGTGAAGTGGCTCATGGGGCCATGGGGACAAGGGATGCTCTACGTGCGCAAGGAAGTGCTTCCCACCATCCACACGCCTACGCTGGGCTGGCTGAGCGTGCAGAATCCCGCTGCCTTCACAGACTTGACCCAGCCTTACAAAGAATCGGCGTGTCGATTTGAAGGAGGATGCCAGAACCTCTTGGGCATTGCCGGGCTTGGCGCCAGCGTAGGAATGCTGCTGGAGGTGGGAATTCCGCAGATCCAGGAGCGGGTCCTGTGGCTCACCGCCTATGCCGCGTCGCTCGTGCAGGAAAAAGGATACCAGATTGTCACCAAGATGGAGGAAGGCCACCGGTCGGGCATCCTAAGCTTCCGACACCCACGCCTCGAGACCAAGGCTGTCTATGAGGAACTCCTTCGTCACAAAGTGGTGACTTCCGAGCGGAACGGCCTGGTGAGGATTTCGCCGCACTTTTACAACAACGCAGAGGACATCGAACGATTGGTGGCTGCTTTGCCTTAACGGCTCTTCCCGTTTCGACGACTTTGCTATGTCCAAGGAGTGATGCAGATGCGGAAAGCGGTGGTACTGTTGCTTGCGGGTATGGTGCTCGGGTGCGCTTCTTGGCAACCCCAACCTGAGAGGACGACCTCCTCATTGCAAGAACTACTTCTGACCGTGAGACTTGCCCCAGGCGATGCGGATGCACGGGTGAAATTGGGCGTGGCCTATAGAGACCTTGGCAAGTATCGGGCGGCAGTTGCCGAGTTTGATAGCGCCCTCTCGCGCTTCCCTGACTATCCTCCTGCGTTGTACCAGAAAGGGCAGACCTTGCGGGCCATGGGATTCGCTGACG
>JBBIKH010000063.1:0-15730 GCA_037445575.1 bacterium | reverse complement strand
GCCTTGGCGATGGCCGGAAAATGGGGCAGATTGGTGTAGCGCTGTCCGTTGGGCAGGCGCAGATGTACAATGGGGTCAAAGCGCAAACGCACGCGCTCCGGGCCCTGGGTAAGCGCAATTACCCCGGGCAGATGTGCCAAGGCCTCTCGCGTGGGTGGGATGCCAGGTTCAAGCGGGGAGCCGCCCATGCCGGTGATGCTGTAGTGCACGTAGAGCTGGTCAAAGCGTGACAGCGCCTGGCGCAGGGGAGCATGACGGAGGAGGTTCGCAGCGTTCTTGGTCCAGATGACGACGGTGTGCACCTCATCCGGCGCAAATCTGGTGAGGAGGATGGTGGCAAGCTCCTCCGGGTAGCCGGCCACCATATCCACGCGGCGACTGGCGGAAATGACCTTCACGTCCGTCCACCTTCCCGCAGCGTTGTCGCAGTCTCGCGTCGCCGCCACAGCTTCGGACCAACGTCCTCCAGGCAGAGGCATGGCCCACGGTCTGTGGCAGTCCCGGCCCCAGGCTTTCCCTGCCGGCGGAGGCGAAGCATTGCCTCCCCCCGACCTGATCCCGACCACCACGACCTGCAACGCATGGTAGTCACTCCCAGCGGTTCAGGTGCACCGCCCCCCCTTTCAGCCGCTCCGGGTGGCCCTCCAAGGTCATGCGCAAGTCGGAATGCACGATCCTGAAGCCATGGTCCACCGCCCACCGCAAAGCCCAGTAGCTGCTCGCCGGCACGCGAATGCACAACAGGTCGAGCTCTTGCTGCTGGGCGTATACCTCCAAGATGCCCAGGAGCGCGGGGAACAGTTCCTCGCGCTGTTCCTCCGGCACAACTGCCACTACCAGACGGGCAAGGTTCCGTTTCTGCCCCACGAAGTAGGGCTCGGTATGCACCACCGCCAGGGCCGCCGCCTGGCCGTTGCGCTCCAGCAAGAAGCTGTCACCGAAACGAAAGGCCGAGGTTTGACGAATGAGCGGGCCGTAATCGGTCCCTTCGGCCACTGCGCTCACCAGCTCTGCTGCCCTACCCAGAAAGGACCATTCACCACCGCCCGCCTCGTGGCTGAATCTGCGCAGCCGCAGCCCCGTTGCAAATTGCGGCGCGGGCTGGTCGCCAATAGGACGCACCAGCTCGCAGGTGAGTTGTTGCGGGAGAAAGCCCAGCTTGACATAGAAGCCGAGGTTCCGGTAGCTGCGCGGCATGGTCTCCAGACCGATGGTGGTGCAGCGGGCGCTGCGCAGGAACTCCACGCATTGCTGCGTGAGCTGGGTGCCGATGCCTCGCCCCTGCCATTGCGCGGCAACGGCCACCGGACCGATCCAGCCGGTGGTGCCGTACACATGAGAGAACGCTACACCCACCGCGGTAGCACCCCGCTCGGCGATCATGCACCCTTGCGGCGTGGTGGCAAGGTACATCTCCAACATCTCCACCCGGCAAGGAGGCACATGCGCCTCCGCATAGCCCTCCTCGCGGCGCCCAACGGTAAACGCCTCCGCGATAAGGTGGCTTACCGCCAGCAAGTCCTGCCGCAACAGTGGGCGAATGTGCACGCCCAGCCTCACCTTGCCGCTCATTTCAAAATCCGCCTGATCTGCCGCAAGGTACGGGTACGGTAAGCGTTAAAGTTCGCGTGCGCGGGATTGAAGCTGTCCTCGCTGACCAAACCGCTGCTATGGATGAATTGGTAGTTGCCGGAATAGATGCCCACGTGCGTGATGCGCTCTGGGCTGGGGCCGAAAAAGCACAGATCCCCAGGGCGTGCTTGGCTGAAGGTGGAGTCGATGGGCACCGGATCGCCTACCGTCACCTGCATGTTGGCGTCCCGCGGCAGCGCGATCCCGTGCCAGCCGAACACCATGGAGGTCAGTCCAGAACAGTCCATCCCTTTTGGGGAGGTGCCGCCCCAGAGGTAGGGGTAGCCGATAAAGCCCCGCGCGTCGGCGACGATGGCCTCGGGCGTAGCCACCGTGTACGCGCGGAGGGAGTCGTAACTCACAGCCACCCCCTTTTCCACAAAACCGACGCGGCCATCCGGATAGAGTACTTCATGCCACCCATTCTGAGAGCCAAGCGCCGCCAGCAGGTTACCCCGCACCAAGTCGCTCACGCACCCCGCATTTCGTGACGGCTGGCTGTAACTCCGCGCCCAATGCTCCTTGACGACGAGCAGGCGCTTTCCGTGCCACTCGTGCAGCGCCGTTTCTGTCACCGGCACAAGGCTTTCGTCGGCGATCCACCCCAGGTAGTTGTCCTCGGCGCGGCACAAGAACCACCCCCTGGCGCGCCGTAACAGGTCCACTTTGTGCCCGAGGAGCACCTGGTTCACCAGTTCAGCCTTGTGGGAGGGCTCTTTGCGCATGTCCGCCGCGCTGACCCGCACCAGAGCCCATCGCTCCTCGCCCAGCTGTGGCTCCGGAAGGACGATGATGCTATCGATCAGGGCAACCGGCCCTAAGCTCTGCAGGCGGGTAAGCAATGCCTGTTTGGCCTCCACCGAAGTAGTCTGCCCGGAAAGGACAATCCCCTTCACCCCCTCGTGGGCCTGGATGGCATACACTGCCACCCGCTCGTCCGGGCAGTACTCCTTTCCGACCTGGTCAATGGCCGCCCTCATCTCCGGGGTAACAGTGGGAATGCGCACGCACTCCACCGCCAAGGTCACCAAAAGAACTGCGACCCCATACACACAGGCGTATCGTCTCATTGTCCCTCTCCTAAGCCTCAGTAGAGCAAATCCACCGGCCCTTTGCCCTGCCGCAGCACCACAGGCTCATCGCCGGTTAGATCCACCACCGTGGAGGGCTCCAGCCCCAAGGGCCCGCAATCCAGGAAAAAGTCCACGTGGGGAGCAAGTACCTCGGCGATCTCCTCCGGTTCGTGGAGGATCTCGCCCCCAGGCAAGGATGCGCTGGTGCTGACGATAGGTTTACCGAATTCTTCTAACAGCATGTGACAGATGACATTGTCCGGCACGCGGATGCCCACCGTCTTGCGATTAGACATCATCATCTTGGGCACAAGGCGAGTAGCCGGCAGGACCACCGTGTACGGGCCTGGAAGCAACCGGCGCATAATGCGATAGGCGCGGTCGGACACATGCGCATACTGCGCGATCCCCTGCAGATCCGGGCAAATAAAGCTCAGCGGGTCCCTGCGCCCTTTTGCCTTAAGCCGGTACACCCGTTCAATGGCCTTCTTGTTGAAAATGTCGCACCCAACCCCATACACCGTGTCGGTGGGGTAGCAGATGAGGCCCCCGTTTGCCAACACGGCCGCGGCCCGACGGATGAGCCGCCCCTGGGGGTTCTTCGGATTGACCTGCACCCGCTCCACAGCCAGTAGCCCCTCCTATGGGTTAACGCTTTGGCACCCCGCGCTGCGGGCCACGTTGCGCCTGCTTCTGGCGCTGAAAGTGGCCGCGGTCCTTGCCATACTCGCGCTTGGGTGTTACGACCTTCTTCTGACGATTGTCGATCTTGCGGCCAGCCATCTCTGCTTTTCTCCTCCGAGAAAGCTCCTGCTTGCCAGTCCCTACAGTAGATGCACCCCATGTTGGCGGCACGCCTGCCTCATCTGTTCCGGCCAAAGCGATGCCTGCACTTCGCCAATGTGCGCCTTGCGCAGGTAGAACATGCACAAACGGGACTGGCCAATACCACCGCCAATGGAAAGGGGAAGTTCCCCCCGCAACAGCCGCTGATGGTAATAGAGCCTCTGCCTCTTCTCCTCCCCACACAGGTGCAACTGCCTTTGCAAGGCCTCGGCGTCAACTCTGATCCCCATGGAGGAGAGCTCCATGGCGCATTGCAGCAATGGGTACCAGACCAGGATGTCGCCGTTGAGGCCAGTCTGTCCGTCAACCGTGGTGGTCCAGTCGTCATAGTCGGGGGCACGCAGGTCATGCGGCCGGCCGTCGCGCAGGGGAGCTCCGATGCCCATCACGAAAACCGCCCCATGCTCCTGGCAGATGCGGTCCTCGCGTTCTCGGGGAGCAAGTTCCGGATAGCGCCGGGCAAGCTCCTCTGCGCTCACAAAGTGGATCCGCCGAGGCAACAGCGGAGGTCCAACCTCCGGATAACGGACGCACACCGCCCTCTCTATTCGCCGGATGACCTTGTAGATCTTTCCCACAATGCGCTTCAGGAAGGCAGGCCGACGCTCCTCAGCCGAGATCACGCGCTCCCAATCCCATTGGTCCACGTAGATCGAATGGAGGTTGTCCAATCGCTCCGAGGGCCGAATGGCGTTCATGTCGGTGTAGAGCCCTTCACCTACGCGGAAACCATAGTCGGCCAGAGCCAGGCGCTTCCACTTTGCCAGCGACTGGACCACCTCCGCCTCGGCACCGAGATCGGCCACGCGAAAACTGATGGGCTCTTCGGTCCCGGTCAGCGTGTCGTTGACGCCGCTATTGGCCAACACGAACAACGGCGCAGTGGCGCGCAGCAGGTTAAGCTCGCGGGCCAGAGCAACCTCGAAGCGGTCCTTGATGAACTTGATGGCACGCTCAGTCTCGCGTACGCCGAGCCGCGGGACATAGCCCCGGGGCAACAAGACGCCAGCGGGGCTCGCGGCAACATCAGGGGCACGAGGCATCATTTTCGGCTCTTAGTATCGAGTGCTTCCCGGACCTGAGGTTTGGCCATCAGGCAGCTTCTCCGCTACTGGCCTGGCGGATGCGGGAAGGTCTTCATTCGCCAGCAGCCAGGCAGTGGCAAAGACCAGGCGGGCAACGTCCGCCAAGTGACCGAGCTCCAGCCTTTCCACGTCGTCGGTGGGCTGGTGATAGTCGGCGTGCAGCCCGGTGGTAAAGGTGAGCGCGGCCACTCCTCGCCAGGCGAAAGGCATCGCATCGGATGAGGCGATGGCCTTGCGTGGACTGAAGCGAAGCCGTAGCCCTACGGCCATGTTCGCCCGCTCCGTCAGCGCACGCAGCCAGGGGGTACTCGCGGCACCCTCCACTTCCACTTCAGCCGTGTCGTTCCGGCCGATCATGTCCATATTCAACATCGCCACCGTTCCCCGCAAAGGCAAGAAAGGGTTGGCCACATAATAGCGAGAGCCATATAGCCCCTTCTCCTCGCCGGCAAAGGCGCAGAACACCACCGTGCGCCTGGGTCGCTTGGGGGAGGCTGCAAAAGCATCGGCAATGGCCAGAAGCCCAGCCGTGCCGGAGGAGTTGTCGTCCGCACCATTGAAAATCAAGGTGTCGCCGCGTGCGCCCAGGTGGTCATAGTGGGCGCCCACCACCACTGCCTCGTGCTTCAGCACCGGGTCCTGCCCTGTGAGCACGCCGAGCACATTTTGCGTGCGCAACCGATGGTGCGACAGAGTCGCGCGCATGCTCACCGTCACCCCGGGGATCACGAAGCTCTGCGGCACAAGCGGATTGTCGATGGCGCTCTGAAGGCTGCTCAAGGAACGACCGCTTGGGGCAACCAGCTCTTCCGCCAGGCGCTTCCCTATCCGCATGACGATCAGCTGCCTCTCCTCTCGCTCCTCGAGAGTAACCAGCGGAGAATTCTCCATCCTTCTCTGCGACATCCACTCGCTGGCAGGGCGCACAAACGTGTGGTTGTTAGGATCTGTGACAAAAAGCACCCCCACCGCGCCGTGGGCGCGCGCGTTGGAGACCTTTTGGTAAAGGGACGAGTGCTGGGTTTCACGCTCACCAGCAAACAGGCTCGTGGAGTCTCGCTCCTGGGGTTCATGGGTAAAGAGCAACACCACCTTTCCCGCCACTTCGATGCCCTGGTAGTCGTCATAACCATATTCGGGCGCAGTGATACCATAGCCTACAAACGCCACCGGGGCCTCAATCTCTCCATTGCCGCTGAGGTGCACGGGGACAAAGTCCTGGTACAAGCGGTAGACAAAACGCTGACCATCCTTGTCCACCATCAGGGTGTTGGGCTCCCCAAGGCGCACCTGCAGAAGGTTGAAGCGCTGAAGGCTGGTATCGAGGCCTGCCGCACCCATCCTCCTGGTGAGGAAGTTGGCACAGCTGTCCAGCTCCGGGCTGGGGGTATTCCTGCCGCGCATGTGGTCCGAGGCAAGGTAGGACACACACTCGCGCACCCCTTCCTCAGTAATCACGCCCAGACCTTCGGTCGGCACCAGGGCCTGCTGGCCCCATAGGCTTGCTGCCAGGAGAAATGCCCCGGCGAGGTCCACCCACACCGCCAAGCGCATGTTCTTTGCGCGCAAGCCGATAGGGGAGTCCCGGCGCCTCCAACCAGCTTTCTCGCCCCGGCATGGCCACGAAGCATTGCTTGCCTTTGCTGACCGTATCTGGCCCTCAGGGCGGCGGCACAGGCGCGCCCGTCGCCGATCTCCGTGGCAGGATGTGGCAACTGCCTCAGAATGAGCGAACATCAGACCATCGCTCAGCAAAGCTAAGCCAATGTCCGACAAACGATGACACCGCGACGATCAAGAGCAGACCGACGATGAGCCCCACCAAGCCCAACCAGAAGCCCCATTGTGCCAAAGCCCGCCCCTGCACCGGGGACCTCCCCTCAGCGATCGCCCGTTCCTCCATTTTGCCAAGGACCATGGCAATCACCCCGAGAGGTAGCCAGAGACAACAACACCAGCTGCCCAGGAGCAGCGTGCACAGCCCGCACACAAACGCTGCCACCGCCTGGCCGCTGGCGCTCTGCTTTGCAGCT
The DNA here is from genome assembly GCA_037445575.1 of bacterium. Taxonomy (GTDB): domain Bacteria; phylum Zhuqueibacterota; class Zhuqueibacteria; order JANLFK01; family Oleimicrobiaceae; genus Oleimicrobium. The sequence continues at coordinate 9,061 of JBBIKH010000063.1, read as the reverse complement.
TGCGGATTCGCAACCATCGGACCTCCTATGCCTAAGGCCACGTGAGTGTTCCTCGTGCTGGTTCCGGGGTAATTTAAGACCCTAGAAGGAGAAAGTCAAGAAAGAAAAGGGCCGGCCGCCCAGGTGGGCACGCAATTCTGGCCCAGGAGGCGGAAGGCACGAAACTCGGCAGGCACCTCTTGCAGCCGCTATGAAGGGGAGCAGCGCCGACGGGCGCTCAATGCCCGTATTCTCGCCAGCTCTTGATCTGCAGCTGTTCGGAAGATTTGCGCGCCAAGGCCTCTACAAAGCGCCGCGCCAGCTGCATGTTAGTAATGACCGGCACGTTGTAGTCCACTGCCGTGCGTCGGATGATATAGTCGTTGGTGAGTTCCTCTTCCTGGTAGTTCTTGGGAATGTTGATGACCAGGTCGATCTTCCCCTGGGTGATGTATTCCACGGTGCTAGGCGATGTACCGCTCAGCGGCCAGTGGAGGTGAATGCTGCTCACTCCATTCGCCTCAAGAAAACGACACGTGCCGCCCGTAGCGTAGAGGGTGATCCCCATATCCGCCAGCACCCTTGCGGAACCCAAGAACTCGGCCTTGCTTTCGATTGGGCCGGTGGACAGGAGGACTGACTTTATGGGCAACCGATAACCTACAGCCAACAGAGCCTTCAGAAATGCCTCTTCAAAGTCGTCACCAAGGCAAGCCACCTCACCCGTGGAAGCCATCTCTACACCGAGGGTGGGATCTGCGCCTTCGAGGCGGGTGAAGGAAAACTGTGGGGCCTTGACCCCGACGTACTCCAGGTCAAGCAGCGAGCGCGAGTTCTTCGGCACATCCAGGCCCATAACCACCCTGGTCGCCAGGTCGATAAAGTTTACCTTGGCAATCTTCGACACAAAGGGGAAAGAGCGGGAGGCGCGCAGATTGCACTCGATGACTTTGACCTCGTTTTCCTTGGCCAAGAACTGGATGTTGAAGGGCCCGTTGATGCGCAGCGCCTCGGCGATGCGACGGCTGATGTGCAAGACGCGCCGCATCGTCTCCAGATACGTTCGCTGAGGCGGCAACACGATAGTGGCGTCTCCGGAATGGACCCCTGCGTTCTCGACATGCTCGGTGACCGCGTACACCACCAGCTGGCCGTCCTTAGCCACGGCGTCGATCTCGATCTCTTTGGCGTTCTCAAAGAACTTGCTGATCACCACGGGGTGATCGACCGACACCTCGGCCGCCCGCTGCAGGTACCGCGACAGCTCTGCGTCATTGGACGCCACGCTCATGGCGGCGCCGCTGAGCACGTACGAAGGGCGCACCAACACCGGATAGCCTACGGTGCGGGCAAACTCCTGCGCTGACTCCTGCGAGACCAGCCTTCCACTCCGGCTGGTCAATACCCAGACGGTCCAGGAGCACAGAGAACTTGCGTCGATCCTCCGCCTGGTCAATGTCCACCGGCGAAGTGCCCAACACCCGCATCCCTGCCCGATGGCACTTCATCGCTAGGTTATTGGGGATCTGGCCGCCCGCAGAGAGGATGACTCCCAACGGGTTCTCTTTTTCGTAGATCTCCAACACCGTCTCGAAGGACAGCTCGTCGAAGTACAACCGGTCGCACTCGTCATAGTCAGTGCTCACCGTCTCCGGGTTGTAGTTGACCATGATGGTCCGGTAGCCGAGTTGGCGCAGCGTGCGGACAGTGCTCACGCAGCACCAATCGAACTCCACAGAGCTACCCACCCGGTAGGCCCCGGAGCCCAGTACCATCACCGCCTCTCCTCCGCCCGGAGGGATGTCGTCCTCGGTGCCGTTGTAGGTAAGGTAGAGGTAGTTGGTGTGCGCCGGATACTCAGCCGCCAAGGTGTCGATCTGCTTGACGACGGGCACCACTCCTCGCCGTTTGCGCAGCGTGCGGACCGTATCTTCGCTCCTGCCGCTCAGGCGGGCGATCTGCAGATCACTGAAGCCGTGTTCCTTGGCGCGGCGCAAGAGCTCCATGGAAAGCCTCCCTTTTGCCCCGCGGAGTTCCCCCGCAATCGCTACGATGTTGGCCATTTTGTGGAGGAACCACGGATCGATGTGGGTCAGCTCATGGATACGCGTCACCGGGATCCCCGCTTCCAGGGCCTCGGCGATAGCAAAGATCCGCAAGTCGGTGGGCTCGCGTAACTCCCTTTCCAGATCCGCGTGGGGACGCCAGGTGTTGGCCACCAGCCCGACGGCGCCGATCTCCAACATGCGCAGCGCCTTCTGCAGCGCCTCTTCGAACTTGCGGCCGATGGCCATCACTTCCCCCACCGATTTCATGCCGGACCCAATTTTCCGGGAGACCATCCGGAACTTGCTCAGGTCCCAGCGCGGGATTTTGACCACCACATAATCGAGAGCCGGCTCAAAGCAAGCTCTGGTTACCTTGGTGATGGAGTTCTCCAGATCCACAAGGCTGTGACCCAGGGCGAGCTTTGCCGCGACAAAGGCAAGCGGGTACCCCGTCGCCTTGGAAGCAAGGGCAGAGCTACGTGACAGGCGCGCATTGACCTCGATCACCCGATAGTCTTCGCTGCGGGGATGGAGGGCAAACTGAATGTTGCACTCACCGACAATCTGCAGATGGCGCACGACCCGGATGGCCACCTCCCGCAGGAGGTGATACTCTCGATTGGACAACGTCTGGCTTGGGGCGACGACCACGCTCTCACCAGTGTGAATGCCCATGGGGTCAAAGTTCTCCATGTTGCACACGGTGATGCAGTTGTCGTATTGGTCTCGTACCACCTCGTACTCGACCTCTTTCCACCCATTCAGATACTCCTCAATGAGCACTTGTGGCGTGAAGGCAAAGGCCCTGCTGGTGCGCTCTCGCAGGGACTCCTCATCGACGCACACCCCTGAGCCAAGCCCTCCTAAGGCATAGGCGACGCGGACCATCACCGGGAAGCCGATTCTCTTGGCCACCTGCACCGCCTCCTCCGTCGAAGTGACCGCCTGGCTGCGCGGGGTCTTGACGCCTGTGCCAGTCAGGCACTCCACAAACAGGCCCCGATCTTCTGTCACCCGGATAGCCTCTACCGACGTACCCAACACGCGCACGCCATGACGCTCCAACACCCCCTCGTCGTACAGCTCCAGACCGCAGTTAAGCGCCGTCTGGCCGCCGAATCCCAGGAGAATCCCGTCCGGCCGCTCTCTCTCGATCACCTTGGTGACGAACTCCGCCGTCACCGGGAGGAAGTAGACCTCGTCAGCCAAGTAATCAGAGGTCTGGATGGTTGCGATATTCGGGTTCACCAGGACGACCGAGACCCCTTCCTGCTTCAGCGCCTTGATGGCCTGGCTGCCGGAGTAGTCAAACTCGCCAGCCTCGCCGATCTTCAGCGCCGAGCTGCCAAGCACGAGAACCTTGCGCGGGAGGGAGATGTTCACAGCAGGCTCACAAATTGATCGAACAGAAACCCAGTGTCCACAGGCCCCGGGCACGCCTCAGGGTGAAATTGGACTCCCATGAAGGGCTTGGATCGGTGGCGAATGCCCTCATTGGTGCCATCATTCGCGTTCACGAACCATGGCTCCCACCCTTCTGGCAGCGTGCGCGCATCAACCGCGTAGCCATGATTTTGCGAGGTGATATAGCAGCGCTTGGTACCCAGCTCAACGCATGGCTGGTTCTGGCTACGATGCCCAAACTTGAGCTTGTACGTGTTGGCCCCGGCGGCAAGGGCGAGGAGCTGATTGCCCAGACAGATGCCCAGCACCGGCTTGTCCCCTTCGAGCAGGCGTCGCACCTCATGGACGGTAGCCCGGGCCATCTTCGGGTCGCCGGGTCCGTTGGAGATCACCACCCCGTCGAATTGCTCGCGTGACAGATCAAAATTCCACGGGACGCGGAGCACACTCACCCCGCGGGCGAGCAGGCTGCGCAGAATACTTTCTTTGCAGCCGCAGTCGATCAGCACCACCCTCTTTGCCCCCTCGCCCAAGAGCTGTGCTTGCGCCACACTCACGCGCTCAACCAGGTTCTCCTTGTTGGGGTCCCAAAAGGCCGGCTCTCTTCCACCGCCCACCACGATCTTCCCCAGCATGGTCCCCTTTTCCCGCAGGCGCTTGGTGAGCATGCGCGTATCGACCCCAAAGATGCCGGGCACCCGTTCCCGGCGAAGCCACTCGTCCAAGGAACAGAGGCTATCCCAGTGACTGGGACGATCACAGACCTCGGAGACAACTACGCCAGCAACATGAACGCGGCGCGACTCAAACTTTTCGAGCACTGCCCGGTGCGCCTCCAGAGAAGGCACACCGTAATTGCCCAATAGAGGGTACGTAAACACCAGAATCTGCCCCGAATACGATGGGTCGGTAAGCGACTCAGGGTAGCCAACCATGCCCGTGGTAAACACGACTTCCCCCGCGGTGCACCGGCCATAGCCGAAGGCCCACCCGTTGGCCACTGTGCCGTCTTCGAGAATCAGTTTTGCCCTGCGTCGTTCCATATGGTATGCGAGTAGCTTACTGGCTAATCCACCTTTGGCGTTCTACATACACTATCGGCGTCCTTTTGCGGACGCCGTAGTTCCAAAAGGCATAGGTGATGACACCCGCATGGTCTTCGGCCGCCAGGGACCTTGCCGGAGCTCGTTTAGGTCCTGGAGGACGACCACACACAATCTCAATCAACGAGCACCAGTGAAACTGAATCGAAGCAGGCCTGTTCCGAGCTAACCACCTCGAGCGACAAGCCCACGTTGCGGACGGTGGCGTAGACGTCGATGCCACATGCCTCCATAGCCGGGCGGGCCAGACGTGGGTGGAGGCAGGGTTTGCTGACATCACACTCGGGGCACAAGGGGCATGGGCCTGCACCAAGGGCAAAGGCCTTGTAGTAACCGTCGAGGAAGAGCTGCCGTTCCAGCTCTGCCCCGACCTTGCGGCTGAGTAGGCGCACCCGCTCCTCCTGGTCCCCGGGGTTGCGATCGAAACGGAGCAACAACCCGCGGTGGTATTCTGCCAGCCAGCGGCGGGTCACCGCCGGCGTCGGGCTGTAGGGAGGGCAGGTGAGACAACCACCATACCCCCCGCACCCGAACTGGCACTTCATGCGCACCCACTCGGCAACGCTTACTGCCCCGATGGGGATTTCCGTGCATAGCGTCGCCCCCATGGAGATGGCTTGTCGCACGTACTTTTCCATCCCGCCACCTCTCCGTGCAAAGGAAGGCCACTGCCGACCCGGTACATGGCGGCATGGCTTTTACACTCAAACGCTCAGATGGCGAAGTCGGCCTCTACTAATGACTCCTGGCACAGCGTAGGCTCGGCCGACACCTGGGCCGCAGGTTGCCCAGAACCCGGTTGACGATAGCGGAAAAACCGTCCCTCGTAGTTGCGCAGCACCACTTCGTGCTCATCCATCGCCACCACGTAGTGCGGTAACAGGGGGATCTTGCCGCCTCCGCCGGGCGCATCGATCACAAAGTGCGGCACGGCCAGCCCTGAGGTCCATCCGCGCAGTGCCCTGATTATCTCCAGCCCCTTCTCCACTCTGGTGCGGAAGTGCTCGGTGCCAAAAACCATGTCCGCCTGGTAGATGTAGTACGGACGCACCCGCGCCTGCAAGAGCTTCTGCACCAGTTTCTTCATCACCTCAGGGTCGTCGTTGACTCCCTTCAATAACACCGTCTGGTTCCCTAGAGGAATACCTGCGTCGGCCAGACGAGCCAGCGCTCTCACTGCCAGGGGCGTAAGTTCATCAGGATGGTTGAAGTGGACGTTGACGTAGAGAGGGTGAAACTTCTTGAGGAGCTTGGCAAGCTTGACGGTCACGCGCTGCGGCAAGAAGCAGGGCACACGGGTGCCTATGCGGATAATCTCCACATGGGGGATGCGCCTAAGCTTTTGCAGGATAAAGCCCAGCATCTCGTCGCTCAGCAACAACGGATCGCCGCCCGAAAGGATCACGTCCCGGATCTCGGGGTGCTGCGCAATGTAGTTGATGCCCTCATCGATGTACTTCAAGCTGATCTTGCTGGGATCCCCCACCTTCCGCTTCCGGGTGCAGAAGCGGCAGTACGAGGCGCAGACGTGCGAAATCAAGAACAAGCAGCGGTCGGGATACCGGTGCACAATGTTGTTGACCGGCGAATCCTTGTCCTCAGCAAGGGGATCCTCAAAAAGCTGACTGTCCTCAAGTTCGCGCACGTCGGGCACCACCTGCTTGTACAGGGGGTCGTCCTTGCTCTTTATCAGCGAAAGATAGTAAGGGGTAATGCGGATTTTGAACTGTCGCTCTACTCTCTCCAGGTCCTCCAGGGGAATGTTAAACCTCTTGGCCAATTGCTCAGCGCTGGTGATGCTCTGCTGGAGTTGTCGCCGCCAGCCTTCCATGTGGTGTTTGCCCTCCTTCAGGCAGTGCATTGAGGCGTTTGGCAAAGATCAATCTGTCGTCTCCTGGGCGATAGAAATCTTTGATCCGCGCCTCCACCTTGTAGTTGTTCCGCAAATAGAACTGCTGCGTTGGCAGATACTTTTTCTGCGATGAGGTCTCAATGATGATGAGGCGCCCATGCTGACCTTTCACGTACTCCCCTACAAACTCCAAGAGTTGCTTGCCAATCCCTCGGTTCTGCATGGCGGGCGCAACGGCAATCCAGTACAGGTCAAAGGTCCCCTCGGTGGCTGGGGTTGGCCCAAAACAGACGTACCCCGCCACCTGACCATTGTCGGCGACCGCCGCATAGACCAAGTAGTCCTTCTGTTCCTTGTTGAACAAATACGTATCGATCAGTTCCATGGCCACATTCACCTCGGCCATGGTGAACATGTCCGTCTGCTGGAGGATCTCATACACTGCCGCTCGATCCTCGGGTTGCAGTTTCCTAATTGCTACCATGGCGGCCCCTATGCAATGCGTACGCAAGCAGACGATCTACGAATTCGGCGAGCTCTATCCCCGTTGCTTTCAGGGCACGGGCGAACCCGGCGTCCGGAGAAATATCAGGGTTTGGATTGAACTCAAGCACGAAAACTGCCCCGTTGGCATCCACGCGCATGTCCACCCGCCCGTAGTCGCGACCATGCAGCAGGCGAAACACTTGCAGGGCAGTCCGCTCTAGGCGGTGGCGCAGGCCGCGCTCCACTTGCGCCGGGCACACCGCGGGCGTGTTCCTGTAGAGCGGGTGCTCAGGTAACCACTTAGCTTCGTAGCTGGTGATGCGGGGCAGGTCGCTGTCCAAAGCCGAAAAGTCGATTTCCGACAGCGGCAAAACCATGGGCGGGTCCCCATCCAACACGCTCACATTGAACTCCCGCCCCTCGATGTACTCCTCCACCAGCACCGGCTGCCGGTATTTGCTGAGCAGCGTTTCCACCACCTCCGGCAACTGGTCCAATGTTCTAATGAACGAGCGCTCGGTGATCCCCACACTGGCGTCCTCCTGCGAAGGCTTGGCGATCGCCGGGAGACGAAGGGAAAATCGCTCCGAACTCGGCACCGACGTAAAGACCTGGTAAGCAGGGGTACGGATGCCTGCAGCGGCAAAAAGCTGCTTGGCCACCACCTTATGCTGCGCCATCCCCAGGGCCAAAGGGGGATTGCCTGTATAGGGCACTCCCAATAGCTCCCACACGCCCGCCACGGCCATCTCCAACTGCGCCTTGCCACAATATGACTCACACAGATTAAAGATGACATCTGGCTTGGCCTCTTCGACGCTTGCTATAGCCCTCCGGACGTCCTGAACCGGAAGACGCTCGGGACGATGCCCGAGCTGCAGCAATGCCTCGTGAACCGCCTCCACTTCGTATCTGACTGCGGCCTGCGACACCCAATCCAGACCTTCTTCCTCATCCGCGATCACCTCATCGAAGACGATGAGGACTTTGAGGCTCCGCTTTCTCACCCTTGTCTTGCCCCTATGCCGTACCTTGCCGAAGCGATCTCGACCACGTGGTTCAGCATCTCTTCGTAGCTGTACCCCGCAGTACTGGCTGCCTTGGGAAAACAGGAGTTGTCTTCCGGATTGGGGAGAATGCCCGGCAGGGGGTTGAGCTCCAGGATATGCGGGCGGCCCGCCGCATCCGCACGAACATCTACGCGACACCAATCGCGGACACCCAGCACGCGATAAGCCCGTTTCACCAGATGCTCGATCTCCTCCCGCTCCTTGCGTGAGAGGCGGGCCGGACATTCGAAGATGCGCAGCGGCCGTTCCGGCCGATCCCACACCCATTTTGCCTCGTAAGAGTACAGAGGCCGGGCCCCCGCAGGAAGCTGATCGTACACGATTTCCACAATGGGCAACACATCGAGGTCGTCGCCATTGCCCCACACCGCAACGGTGAACTCGCGACCGCCCAGGAATTCCTCCACCAACACCGGCTGTTCGTAGGTCGACAGGCAGATGCTCACCCGCTCCGTCGCCTGAGCAGGAGTATCGGCCACCGAGTCGTTGAAAATCCCCTTGCTACTGCCCTCGGACACAGGCTTGACGATCACCGGAAACTTTAGCCCGCTGAGGTCAACTGCTTCGCCGGGCCGGATAACTTTGAAGGGCGGTGTGGCAATGCCGTAGTAGCTGAGTACTTCCTTCGCCCGAGCCTTGTTGAGGCACATGGCCAGCGTCAAAGGGTCCGAGCCGGTGTAAGGTAGCCCCAGCTGTTCGCATAGCATGGGCACATACGACTCGCGAAAATCGCCGAACAGGCCCTCGGCAATGTTAAAGACCAGATCGGGCCGGAGCCGCTCCAACGCCGCCAGCGCGCTGCGGTCTCCCTCCACGCCATGCACCTCATGGCCCCCTGCCCGCAAGGCAGCTAGCACAGCCTGGATGGTCTCCTCCGAATCCCCCTCTGCGAAGTAATCAGGCGGGATCTCCTGCCCGCTCCTGTGCCGCCCGCTCCTTTGGTACTCGGCCAACAGCCCTTGCTTGCTGCTAAAAGTCACAACAATGTTCATCGCTCTCTCGTTCGGGCGTAAGCCCTTGCGCTGCAATCGCTTCCCCCTTAGTGCGCATTACTCAACAATGACCGTGCCAGAATTATGGCCACCTCATAGTCTTCTTAGGATCAATGAGTTAGATAAC
>JBBIKH010000062.1:0-15915 GCA_037445575.1 bacterium | reverse complement strand
CCGGCAGAATGGCAACTTGCTGCGCTACAACATGACCGGCAAGGTTGGATGGCGCGCATCCCCGCAAACTCACCTTGCCTTGACGACCAATTGGAACTGGGCGGACTATGGCACCAGCTTCATGTGGCAGAGTCAAAACCGCCCCCTGCAAGCACCAAGCGCCTCGCTGGGCGACAAGGTCAAGTCCTGGAAGTTCAACTGCAATGCCGTGTACCGACGCGCGCTGAGCGAGCGCTTCGGCATCAAGACGCGCATTTCCTATTTCCACAATCGATGGCAGAACTTTTTCCATGACAACAACGACTACTCTGCCGCTCAGAAGTTTGGATTCGAGGTGCAAGCTGACATCCTCCCCGCTACTGGCCATGCCGTGACCGCAGGCATAGAAGGGGCCTTTGACCGCGTGCAGTCTACCATGTTTGAGAATCACACTGCCTCCGGCCTGGCTGCGTACATCCAGGATGAGGTAAAGCTCCCCTTCCGGTTCCTATTCACTTTTGGCGCCCGTTTTGATTTTAGCCACATCGACGTGGGCATCGATGACCAGCAGTTCAGCCCCAAGCTTGGCCTGGTGTGGAAAGCACTGCCCGGCACTACCGTGCGCCTGTCTTCGGGGCGTGGCTTCCGCGCACCTAGCATCGCGGAGCGCTTCACCGACGTGGTGGTCTCCGGACTGCGCGTGGTGCCCAACCTGGAGCTCAGAGCAGAGTCCGCTTGGTCCTATGAGATGGGCCTCAACCAAGAGCTGACCAAGTACCTGCGCGCGGACTTGGCGTTCTTTCACAACCAGTACCACGACCTGATCGAGCCGGAGCCGGACGCCTCGGGCACGGTGCGGTTTGTGAATGTGACCGAAGCGTGGATTCGCGGCGCGGAGGTGGACCTGCAGGCAAGCTTGTGGCAGGGTCGGATCACGCCCGCGCTCTCCTACACCTTCCTTGAGCCATGGGACGTCACCGCCGACGACTACCTTGCCTACCGCGCCCGGCATCTCTTCACCTCCACGGTGACGTTCACCTCAGGCCCGTTTCGCATCGGGCTCGACTACCGCTACGTGAGCAGGTTGGAGCGCGTCAAGGTCTATCCCCGGGATCAGCGCGTGCCACAAAAGGTGGCGGACCTGCGCCTTGGGTACCGGCTCATGGGTACTGAACTCGGATTCGATATCGGTAACCTCTTCAACTACAACTACACCCAAGTGGAAAGGACCCTCATGCCCATCCGCCACTTTACCTTCACCCTCTCGCGCACGTTCTGAGCAGACACAAACACCGTTGCTGCGTGAAAGACAAAGGGAGACCTCCTTGCGGGAGTCTCCCTTTTCTGCATGCAAGAGCGGCCTGTGCTCTTATCCCTCATTCACCGGCGTGCGTTGAATCTGGGGGTCCGTGAATACGTCCGACTCGTCGCGGCTCTTGGTGGAGAACTCTGAGACGATAGCCCCCTTTGGTCCTGCCTGGAACCAGTGCAGAGTATTCGGTGGAAGCGTGTACTGCGCCCCGGGGGTAAGCTCCACCTCATGCCATACGGTGTACCACTGCTCACGTCCCTTTGGTGGCTTGGCCTTTGGGTTCGGAGTCGGTTCGCCAGGGACGTACAGGTAGACCGTCCCCCAGCGGCAGCGGAAGGTCTCCTCCTTGCCAGGCTCCCCGGCCACTGGCGGATGCCGGTGTTCCGGACAGGTCTGATAGGGGAAAAGCACCAGCTCCTTTGCGCAGACGCGATCTGTGTTCACGTACACGACCAGCTCAAGCCCTGTGCTCTCTAGCTCCCCCAGCCCAAAGTCGGCAATTTCGATGTTTTGCTTTTCCTGCTCAGTGAGGACGATCTTGGCCTTTTTGAACAGCTTCAGCGCCCGTTTTCGCGCCCATTCTGCCTGCTCCCTGGTGATCATCCGCGTTTCCTCCTCTCTCCTTGCGCTTGGAACAGTTCATCGGTTCGAACAGATACATTAGCTCGGGGTGATTCGCAGATCTTTCTCCAGCTCCTTACGCATCGTTTGCTCATCGAACCCCCGCTTAAGGACCCCTTTATAGGCGATGGAAATGGTGCCGGTCTCCTCGGAGACCACAATCACCACTGCGTCGCTCTCTTCGCTCAAGCCGACCGCAGCCCTATGGCGCGTTCCCAAGTTCGGATCGAGCTCTTGGCTCTCCGAAAGGGGCAGAATGCAGCGCGCCGCCTCGATCAGCTCGTTTTGAATCACAATGGCCCCGTCGTGGAGAGGCGAGCGCGGGTTGAAGATCGAGACAATGAGCGGCGTGGAGACCTCTGCCTGGAGACGTACGCCTGTTTCCACCACCGGTCGCAGCCCGGTTTCTTTGACCATGACGATGAGCCCACCATAGCCCCGTTGCGACAACTCCAGGCTGGCCTTGATGACCTCTTCCACCGTGCGCGTGCCCACGACGCTGACAAAATAGCGCACCAGGCGCGTCTGCCCAAGGTAGATGAGCAACCGTCGCAACTCCGGCTGGAAAACCACCACGAATGCCACCAACCAGATGGTCTTCAGATTCTGGAAGAGCCAACTCAAGGCGCCGAGATTGAAGAGTGGCGCCACGACCGAAAGGACAAGGATCACCACCAGCCCGACGGTCATCTGCGCAGCCCTGGTGCCGCGGATGAAAAGGTAGACGCGGTACAGCATGTAGGAGATGACCACAATGTCCAGAATGTCGAACGGTGTGACCGGGATGAACCCTACGCGAAAGAGCACCACTGCTCATCTCCTTAGCGTCTTACTGCAGCCGGAAGGGTCACTCTATCTACTGGTCCCACCCTTTGCGCGCGATGGCGTCTGCTACTGCCACTACCCGTCGCATGGCCCGCACGTCGTGGACGCGGACCACGTGAGCGCCGTTGAGCACGCAAGCGGCAACTGCTGCTGCTGTTCCCTCCAGGCGCTCCTCTGGCGGCAGACCAGTCACGACACCCACAAAGGACTTGCGACTTGGCCCGACCAAAATGGGCTGTTGCAGACAGCGAAACTCCGCCAAGCGGCGGATGATTTCAAAATTATGCGCGACAGTCTTGCCAAAGCCCAATCCCGGGTCGACGATGAGGCGCGACCGGGGAATTCCCTTTTGCACGCACGCAGCCACCCGTTCCTTCAAGAAGGCGATGATATCCTCTACCACGTCGTGGTAGGTTGGGGCAAGCTGCATGGTACGCGGCTCACCCTGCATGTGCATTAGCACAACGCCGGCACCATAGCGCTGGACAACGGTTGCCATGTCTGGGTCGGCGCGCAGCGCGCTGATGTCGTTGACTATGGCTGCACCGGCAGCCAATGCCTGCTCGGCCACGCACGCCTTGTAGGTATCCACCGAGATGGGCACCTCCACCGCGCGCACCAGCTGCTCGATGACCGGCAGCACGCGTCGCAGCTCTTCCTCAGCCGGGACAGGCTCTGCGCCAGGGCGCGTCGATTCCCCGCCCACGTCAATAAGGTCGGCGCCTTCTGCGCAGAGGGCAAGAGCATGTGCAACGGCCCGTTCAACTTCGAAATACTTGCCGCCGTCAGAAAAACTGTCCGGGGTGACGTTGACAATGCCCATGAGGAGGGTCCTGCGGGACAAGTCCAGCACTCTATCGCCACAGGTGAACTGCATGCACGGCTGGTCGTGCACGTTGGTTCCCTCCTCGGGTCAATGGGTAATCTGGAAAATATTGTCCCGAGCGATATCCGCCAACCGGTCCTGCCCATCGCGCTTGCGCCGCACCCGCTCCTGAAAGTAGCGCAGTGCCTGCTCGGGCTGGCCTTGGCGTCGGGCGATCAGGCCCAGGTACAGGTAAGAGTCCAGATGGTCGCCCAGGGCGATGGCGCGCTCGAACAGTGGTCGCGCCCTCTCATAATCTTCGGTGACGTAGCGAGCTACCCCCAGCGCATACAGCACTTCCGGGTCGTCTGGGGCGAGGCGCCGCGCCTCCTCCAGACAGGCAAAGCCCGCCTCGTTCTGCTCCCAGGTGATGAGCATCTGCCCTTTCGCCAGCAGGCCTTGGACGCACGCTGGATTGAGGTGCAGAATTTCATCCACCTCTGCCAAGGCTTCGGCCCGCCTGCCCATTTCCCGCAAGTATGCCACAAGTGCCAAACGGGCGCTCACGGAACAGGGATCGTACCAAATGGCCCGCCGGTAGAGCTGCTCCTCGTCCTCAAACCCCAAGTCCCGAAAACGGGAAAGGTGCAAGCGGCTCAGCAAAAGGAGCGTGGGGGAATACGTGGGGTCCATGGCAAATGCCTTGCGCAGGTGGATCTCAGCCTTGTCCCAGTCCTCCTCCAGAACTCTGCATTCGGCAAGCAGCAGATTGCCCGGCAGCGAGGAGGAGTCGCGTTGCACCAGTTCCTCGGCGGCGGCAATGCCATGGTAGAGTGGTTCGCGCCATTGTCGCCCCAAGGCGCGGAGTTCTTTCGCCTCTTGCACATACGAGTGGGCCACCAGCGAAAGCACCAGGAAGTCACGGGCAGGTCCCAGGGCCTCTCGTGCCTGCTCGAACTTGCCCTCTCTCACCAAAAGGTCGGCGACGGCCGTCTGCACACTCCAGGAAAGGGGTTCACCAGCCGCAGGCACCTGCTTGATGTGGAGCTTTTTCGCCAGCCAATTCACTGCCTCGTCGGTCAGCGCCCCCACCTCGCCCTCCGAGGCGTACAGCGTAGTGTCTGACCATTGGCCGCGGTGCCAGAGGCGGCAGGCGAACGCGCGCATGTGGCCTTGCGCAACCAGCTCCCCGGCCACGGCGGCACCGAGCCCGCAGCGCGCACCGAATCGGGCGACATAGTCCTGGTCGCTGCAACTGTCGGCCTGGGCTGCTTGCAGCACCGACTCAAAGGGCACGGCATAGTAGTTCCCGCTCACCCGGCGGAGGTGGTGGCTCAGCGAGAGGCTCAGCGCCCACGCCTCTGGCGAAGATCGGCCCGGCGCCACCGGAAACACAGCCACGTACGGCCGCCTCTCCGGTCCGCGGAGGCGCACAAGCACCACCGCCTCGATCGCCACAAACAGCACAGCCACGACCACCAGCAGGCGGGCAAGCGCGCGCCGGTTCAGGACCGTTGCCGAACGGCACAGGAACACAAGGACGACAAGGAGGAAGACGCCGACGACGGCGACAAGGAGTGGCAACCGCGAAGGAGGCACGAGCCACCAGCAGGCAACGAACGCAAACGGTGTCATGAGTGTGGCCAAAGTGTCGCTGTGATTCAGCGCGGCGCCTCGGTTGGCACCTTGTCGCGCTTTTTGGTAGGTGCCACGCCACCACGAGAGGCCCGTCTGTTCTTGGACGGCGCCAGCCTCTGGCCCGCCAGGATACGATCGATCTCCTCGCCGTCGAGTATCTCCCGCTCCAGGAGTGCGTTGGCAAGGGCGTGCAGCTTGTCGATGTTGTCGGCCAGCAGCTTCTCCACGTCCTCTGCGGCGGTGACGACAAACCGCTTTACCTCTTCATCGATGAGTTGGGCGGTCTTTTCGCTGTAATCCCGATGTTGGGCAATCTCCCTGCCGAGGAAGATCTCCTCACCCTTTTTGCCAAAGGTCACCGGCCCGAGGCGATCGCTCATCCCCCATTCGCAGACCATTTTCCGCGCCAATTCGGTGGCGCGCTCGATATCATTGCCGGCACCGGTGGTGAGCTGTTTGAGCACCAACTTCTCGGCGGCCCGCCCCCCGAGCAGGTGGCGCATCATGATTAGGCAGTACTCTTTGGAGTAATTGTGCTTCTCGTCGATAGGCAGGGTGGTGGTTGCTCCCAACGCCCTGCCACGAGGGATGATGGTAACCTTGTGCACCGGGTCGGAGCCGGGGATGAGCTTGGCCACCAGGGCATGGCCGGCTTCGTGGTAAGCGGTGCTCCGGCGTTCCTCCTCGCTGATGAGCAGACTCTTGCGTTCGGCGCCCATCATCACCTTGTCTTTTGCCTCTTCAAAGTCCTCCATGGTGACGTGGGTTTTGTTCTTACGTGCCGCCAGGAGGGCCGCTTCATTCACCATGTTGGCCAAGTCGGCACCTGAAAAGCCGGGCGTCCCCTTGGCCAAGATGGATATATCCACATCGCGCCCCAATGGGATCTTTTTGGTGTGCACGCGCAAGATGCCCTCGCGTCCGCGCACGTCAGGCCTGTCCACCACAATCTGGCGGTCGAAGCGCCCCGGCCGCAGCAAGGCCTGGTCCAGGACATCCGGCCGATTAGTCGCGGCAATGACGATCACGCCCTCGTTGGAATCGAAACCGTCCATTTCCACTAAGAGCTGGTTCAGGGTCTGTTCGCGCTCGTCGTGGCCTCCGCCCAGACCTGCACCCCGCTGCCTACCCACCGCGTCGATCTCGTCGATGAAAATAATGCACGGGGCATTGCGCTTGCCCTGTTCAAAGAGATCGCGCACGCGCGAGGCTCCTACCCCCACGAACATCTCCACAAAGTCTGCTCCCGACATGCTGAAGAAAGGCACCCCCGCTTCGCCTGCCACTGCCTTGGCAAGGAGCGTCTTGCCCGTTCCCGGAGGCCCAAGCAGCAGCGCCCCTTTCGGGATCTTCCCGCCCAGGCGCTGGAACTTTTCCGGTTCCTTCAGGAACTCGATAATCTCCCGCAACTCCTCTTTTGCTTCATCCGCGCCTGCCACATCGTCAAAGGTCACTTTGGGGCGGTTCTCGGTGAGCAAGCGCGCCCGCGACTTGCCGAAGGAAAAAATCCCCTTGCTGCCCACCCCTTGCATGCGCCGCAGGAAGAAGAGCCACACTGCAATGATGAGCAGCCAGGGGCCGTAGCCCAAAAGGTACTGCCACAGGCTTGGCGCTTTCTCGCTGAAGCGGATGTCGCTGATACCGTACTCATCGCGCCAGCGCTCCACATCAGCGGCGGTGGGCTCCGTGGGCAAGGTCACGCGGAACTTTTCAAAATATCCTTGACCGCTTCCCTTAGGGACAGGCTGCGGTTCCCGCAGTTCGCCGTGGAATTCCTTGCCTTGAATCATCGCTTTCTCCACCAACCGGGCGGAGAGGAGATCCACAAAGTGCGGCACGTACTTCAGCTCCTGCTCACCGCGGTGGCGAATGGTGAGGCGCTGGGAAATGTACAACGAGACGGTGATAATAATGAGCCACAAGAAAAGGGTGCGCCCCATCCGCCCCCATTGAAAATTCTCCTCCTTGCGCGGCCCACCTTGCTCAGGCCCCTTGCCGTCACGATTGCCGCGCATCCGTCGCAGAGGAGAATGGTCTATTTTGCTCGTCTTCATGACACAACGCCTTCCCGGAGGTGCTTTACCCCTCCTTGACATAGATACCACCAAGGTTGCGCAGCAGCTGCGCTTGGTCGAGGCCGTAACCGACCACAAACTTGTTGGGAATGCGAAAGCCCACATAATCCACGCAATACGGCACCCTGGCGGCCCCTTCCTTAAGCAGCAACGCCACGTACTTCACCGACTTGGGCCGAAAGCGCTGCAGCCGTCGGTGCAGGAACTGGATCGAAAGGCCGGAATCAACGATGTCCTCGACAACGATCACATCTCGCCCTTCGATCTGGCAATCCACATCCTTGAGCAGCTTGACCCAGCCGGAGGTCATGGTTTCGTCCCCGTAGCTGGAGATCTTCATAAAGTCGACTTCGCAATCAATCTGCAAGTGCCGGATCAGGTCGGCCAGGAAAATGAACCCGCCGTTCAGCACGCCGATGAACACGGGCACTCGTCCGCGGTAGTCCCGCGACAACTCGTCAGCCAGCTCCTTGATCCGTTTTTGGATCCGGCGCGGGCTCAACATCAGTCGGTAGCCGTCACCAGCCTCAGCTCTCTGTTTCTCGCTCTGTCCTGCCATAGTCCGCATGAAACTCCAGTTTGAGCACTCTTTTCGTGTTGCTGGTTACGCGGAAGCGCTCGTCAAGCCGCACCCCGCACACCCAGATAATGCCCGTCTCGCACTCCAACAAGGGGATGAGGGAGCGGCGATGGTAGGGGACTTTGGCATCGACGAAGACATCCGACACTTTCTTAGCTTTGCCCATCCCCAAGGGGATGAAGCGGTCGCCCGGCTGCCAGGACCGCAGGCGCAACTGCCCCCGGATTTGCCCAGCATCGACGAATTCCACCGCGGGAGATCTTCCGGGTTGCGCCTGATATTCTTCCACGGTCACTGGACCGCAGCGAAATGAAAACCCACGGCTTGGCTCAACAACCTCTTTCCCGATCTCCACCTCAAGAAGGAGCGGCTCATGTGCGGCCGGCCCGATAACCAGAAAGCGCCCTGAGATTGCCGCCTCCAAGCCACCGCCCAGACTGACCTTAGAACCGGGGCGTGCCTTTTTGGCCAGCTGGAAGACCCTTTCCAGGCGAGGGCTGTCCAGCTGGCGGCGCTCTCCTCCCACCTCCTCCACCGCCTCCCACAACACATACTTCTGGAGCACCAAAAGATAGCGCAAAAACGTAGCAATATCAAGAACAATTTTTCCCCCTTCGAACTTGCCGTCGCGGGTCAAGAGCTGCCCCGCAAGGGTGCGCAGACCCTGGTCGGCCTCCTGCATCGCTTGGCACGCCCGGGCGAGCGCCTCGACAACGCGCGGGTTGTACTGAGCAGCCAAGAGGGGCAATAGCTCATGCCGTAGGCGGTTGCGGCGGATGCGACGATCCGCGTTGGAGCTGTCTTCGCAAAACGGCACTTGGCGTTCGCGAGCGTAGGCCAGAATCTCGTCCCGTGTCACGTCCAGAAGAGGGCGCACCAGGACGTCACGGCGCCACCACATGCCGCCCAAGCCGGCAAGCCCTGCACCGCGCAAGAGGTGGTCAAGGAGGGTCTCTGCCTGATCGTTGGCATGGTGTGCTAAGCCGACTCGGTCGGCCTTGACAGCAAGGGCCGCGCGCCGAAGGAAATCGTAGCGGAGAATGCGTGCTGCTGCCTCACAAGAAAGGTGGTGGTGCCGCGCGTAGGCAGGCACATCCGCGCGTTCGACGATGGTCCGCAACCCGTAGTCGCCGGCCCGCGCCTCCACAAAGGCCTGATCCCGGTCGGCCTCCTCCCCTCGCAACGCATGGTTGAGGTGGGCCACCACAAGATGGAGGCGCCACGACTCTCGGATGCGCGCGAACAGATCTAGCAACACCATGGAGTCAACGCCACCCGAGACGGCCACCACCACGGTCTGTCCCGGCGCCACCAACTCCCGGTCACGAAGGTTGTTTTCGAAGCGAGCAAGGAGCATGGTCTTCCAGAAACAAAAAAACCTTTCGCCAGGGAAAGGTCGAGAGCCACAGACGAGGGTTTTTTTCCTCTTCGGCCGTTGTGTCAGTAGCGGTGCAGGGATTCGAACCCCGGACCCGCGGATTATGATTCCGCTGCTCTAGCCAGCTGAGCTACACCGCCATGCGTTTAGCGTTCCACCGGGCGCGGAAGTGTCGGCGCTGCGCATTGCTAATGCCGGCACCATGGGCCCGCTTGCCTTGGTGTCTGGAACTTTTGCGCCGTAAATTTACAACATTTCGCCCGAAAATCAAGGGGTTTTTCCGCGCGAAGGCCCCTTTGCCACAGGGTGCGCAGGGGTAGCCAAAAGTCCAGACCGGCTCCTTCGTGGTTCGGCCCATCGGACACGGCCTCACCCCATCCGGGTCGCCGCTCGCTGCCACCGTCGCCGAAGATACTGCAGGGGCACCCCTCGTCGCGTGGCAGCACGTCGGCACGGGCGCCCGTGGTGTGCAATGAGCAGACGACAATAGCACCTCTCCCGGGTGGGCAGTGGGTTTTCTCCTTGACTTTGGCGGTGCCATTCTGTAACTTTTGGCGCGCAGCTCAGCCAGGTGAGGAAAAGGCAATGAGGGCCAAGCTCGGTTTTGCGGTGCTGATTATGGGCATTACGGCCACGGTGGCGCAAGTGGTTGCCATGCGCGAGCTGGTGGTGGTGTTCTACGGCAATGAGTTACTTCTCGGCCTGCTGCTGGCCGGTTGGCTCCTCTGCACCGCCGCAGGAAGCGCCTTGGCCGGAAGAGTCGCGCACACTCTTGTGAGCGCAACCGGTGCCTTTGCGACCCTGCAGGTGGGGGTAGCCATTGTTCTGCCCATCACGGTGCTCGCTGCGCGCGCCACCCTCATCGCTTGGGGGAAGAGCCAAGGACAGGTGCTCGGCCTTCTGCCGATGGTGTTGACTCCCCTAGTGGTCATTGGGCCTCTGTGCCTCCTTCTCGGCTTCCTCTACACTCTGGGGTGCAAGGGCACCGCTGTCCACACTACCCGCGACTCCTTGGCCATAGGCCGCGTGTATGTGCTGGAATCTGTGGGCGCTACATTGGGCGGGCTCGCCGCAAGTTTCGTCCTGATCCGCTACCTCCATCCGTTCCACATCGCCGCGCTTCTGGGCAGCCTCAACCTCGTTGCATCCGCCTTGCTACACCTGCGGCAGAGCCGCCCCCGCGCATTGCTGGCACTTCTCGGATCCTGCGCCCTCATAGCGGCCTTGGTCGCCAGCGCCACCCCTTTGCACCGCCTCGGCAATTCCCTGCTCTGGCGCGGCTACCGCCTGCTGCACAGCGAAAATACCCCATACGCGAACGTAGCCGTGGTGGAGGTAGAGCGCGTCATCAGCTTCTTTGAAAATGGGCTCATATCCTTCACCTACCCGGACCCTGAGGCGGCGGAAAACACCGTCCACCTGCCTCTCCTCCAGCATCCGCGCCCAGAGGAGGTACTCATGGTGGGCGGAGGTCTCGGGGGTGGACTGAATGAGGTGCTGAAAACGCCCTCCGTGCGCCACGTCGACTATGTGGAGCTCGACCCCCGCCTCATCGCTTTGGCCCGCGAGTACCTCCCGATGGAGGCAATGGCTCCGTTTGCCGACCCCCGTGTGGCCGTGCACCACGTGGACGGCAGGCTCTTTGTGCAAACCACGCCACGTCGCTACGACGTGGTGATTATCGGCCTTGCTGAGCCGCGCTCCACGATGGTCAACCGCTTCTTCACCCGCGAGTTCTTTGTCCAGGTGAGGGAGATCCTGAAACCTGGCGGCGTGATGTCCTTTGCAGTGACCTCCTCCGAAAACGTCATCGGCGAGGAGTTAGCCCGGTTCTTGGCCTGCCTGCGCAACACCCTTGCTGAAGTCTTTCCGGAGGTAGTCGTCTTTCCGGGGGGGACCGCCCACTTTTTCGCGGGCCTGCCCCCTACGCGTCTCAGCACCGATCCACAGGTCCTCCTCGGCCGTCTGCGGGAGCGCGGGGTTGAAACGCTGTTCGTGCGGGAGTACTATTTGCCCTTTCGCCTGGCCCCGCCGCGCGTCTGCTACCTCGAGCAAGTGCTTGAAGAACATGCAGGGGAGCGCCTCAACACGGACTTTGCCCCGGTGGCCTATTACTTCGACATGATCCTTTGGAGCAGGCAGGTGAGTCCGGCGACCGTCAAGCTCCTTGATGGTATTGCCCGTGCCGGGCACTGGCTGGTGTGGGTGCCAGGCGTGGCAGTAGCGCTGCTGTTCGGCGCCGTTGCCCGCTTGCGCAGGGCTTCTGCGAAGGCTCGACAGTGGGCTATCGGATGGGCAGTGGCGTGTGCCGGCTTTTCCGGAATGGCGCTTGAGATCGCATGCATGATCGCCTTTCAGGCGGTGCACGGCTATGTGTACTACCGCGTGGCGCTCTTGCTGACGGCGTTCATGGCTGGACTATCGGCAGGAGGAATGATGGGCAATGCGCGTCTGCGCCGCGGTTCCAGCGTCTTGGGGTGGTTCAAGCTCGTGGTGGCGGCCTTGGTGGCGCTACCCCTCCTGACCCTCGGAGTGTTACACATGCTCGCGTCGATGGGGCTCGGGGCTGGGGCTCGCATCCTGGGTCAGGCATCACTGCCGCTGTTGCTGCTCCTCACCGGCTCCTTAGGTGGCTATCAGTTCCCTCTTGCCAATGAGCTCTTCGCCCGCGCGGGCACGCGCGTGGAACGCACTGCCGGGACTATGTATGCCTTGGACCTGGCGGGCGCCTGCGTGGGCGCGGCAGCGGCAGCCACCGTCCTCATCCCAGTGCTCGGCCTTCCCCTCACCATTGCCGGGTTGGCCTGCCTCAACCTCAGCGCGCTCGTCGGTTGCCTACTCTGCCTGAGCACAACTTAGGCAGCCTTCTCCTTTTCTCCAAAGACCTGCGCAGAAAAGACCCTGATCGTTGTTCCTTTGTCCTTGTAGGCCTCAGCGGGGAGCCCGGCCTTGAGGCAGGTGTGGCGCAAAAAGGTTATGCGGTCCCAGTTGTACTCCGTGGCGACCTGGGGGAGCAATAACCCCTTGCGCATCCCCTGTTGCACGATAAGACCATGCTCACCCACCTTGATTTCCTCCAAATCACTTATCTCCCTGGTGGGGGAGAGCACGGAGATCTCCAGGTCGATTTCCGGTAGCTCCTCCTCGGACAAAGGGGCAAAGCGCGGATCCTCGAAGGCCGCTGCCTGTGCCATCTCGGCGACCGCCAAGTAGAGAGGGCTCACCGGCTCCACGTAGCCGATGCAGCCGCGGAGGGCACCGCGCTTGTGGAGGGTGACAAACGCACCCTGCTTTTGCCGTAGTCGCTCGGAAATGGGGCCAAAATCAGGGAGTGGCTGACCCTTGAGCCGGCTTTCTATGGCCACTCGGGCGATGCGCAGAAGCTGTTCCTTTTCTTGGGCATTGAGCTCCCCGGCCTGGTCATCTTTGGTCCGACTCATTTGCCCTCCTCGAAGACCTGCGTCTCGTACAGGTAGAACGTGGCTCCCTGCTTCCAGGCATCTGGCGGCAGACCCGCCTTGATGCAGAGGTTGCGCAGCTCCTCTTCTTTGGTCTTCCAGCCCGCTTCGATGGGCACCTCCGGCAGGAACGTGGCCCCACGTCCGTCTCTGTACATGATGATGCCGTGTCTGCCCATCACAAAGTGATCAAGATTGTCGATCTGGTAGACATTGGTCAGATACACAGAGACCTTGATCTTGATCTCGCCCAACTCGCTCTTGCGCAAGGGCGGGAAGCGCGGGTCCTGAAACGCCGAGGCCACTGCCATCTGCGGCACCAGCTTGTACAACGGCACGTCGCTCTCATGGTGGCCAATGCACCCCCGGAGCTCGCCGCGCTTGGTGATCGTCACAAACACCCCCCTTCGCTCCTTCATCACCTCGTGGGTAGGAGCAAAATCGGGAATGGTGCCATGCTCCAAATAGTGGGCGATGCTCTGCCGCGCCATGCGGAGAAGCTCTTTTTGCACTTCTTCGCTGAGAGGAGAGAACTCAACTCTGCCGGGTAGGGAGGGCTTGGCGGCCGCTGGTGTACGTTGTGGCCCAAAGACCACGGCCGCTCCATAGCCTACCACATAGCCAGTCTTCTGTCCGGTCACATCGCCGCTGGTGGTGTGCGCGAGCACCTTAGCCTGGGTGGCGCCCAGCAGTCGTGCGGCATGTTGCATGGCGGCAATGGGCCCACTGCCACAGGCAGAAAACTTGCCGGCCCGTGTGCCGCGGCAAAAGCCTTCCGGGTCCATGACCGCAAACTGCTCCAAGGTGCGGCCGTCGGTCGCATGGCAATCGGTGTACGATTCGCCGTGGTAGAGGTCCGAGCTGGCAACGATGAGCACCTTGCGGCCGGCAGCGGCGGCAGCTATGGCTGCACCCAGGCGCCGGCAGGTATCCCAGGAGTCATCAAGCATAGCAATGGGGACTATCTTGGCACCTGGCAGCACCACCTGCAGGAAGGGGATTTGCGCCTCAATGGCATGTTCAGAGTTGCCATGCCCCGCATTGCTCAAGCTGATGGACGGGTCGGCATTGGCAATAGCCGCCGCCAGCTCCTTGTCCACGGCAGCAACCCCTAAGGGCGTGCGGTACCCATCTCCTCTGTAGACCGAGACCCCGGAGAAGTACTCCCGATGGCTCGGGGCGATCACCACCACCGCGTCGTAGCGGCGGCCGCGGACCTGCCGGTAGGCGACTGCGGCGGTAGCGCCCGAATAGACGTAGCCGGCATGCGGAGCAAGCAGACCGTAGATTTCGCCTTCGACTCCCCCGTCCGCCGCCTGGTCAAGCCACTTCTCGATGGTCGCCCGCAACGTGGCAGCGTCGTCCGGGTACCAGGCGCCGGCGACTGCCGGCGGCCGAATCTGTGCAGAGGCAAAAGATGACAAGAAGAGCGTCCACGCCAGCACCACCATCAAGGCGGCAACTGGCCAACTTCGCGTCAAAGGACATGTCGCCGACCATCCGTTCATGCCTGTCTCCCGCCTTTCCCTGGCTCCGGAGGTCCCGCTACGACCACACCCCGGCGATGAACCCGCCACAGCTGCCGCAACGGCCACCCTTGAGGTTGTTCTCGCGAATTGTGTACCCCACCCGTCGTATCACCACCTTGCCGCAGTGAGGGCAGAAGGTGTTTTCTCCCTCCTCACCGGGCACATTGCCCACGTAGACGTAAAAGAGCCCCTGCTTGAGCCCGATCTCCCTTGCCTTGCGCAGCGTTCCCACCGGTGTGGGCGGCAAGTTCCTCAGCCGATACTCCGGGTGGAAACGGGTAAAATGAACTGGCGTCTCTTTGCCCAGGTCGCTGGCCACCCACTGGCACATCTCCCGAATTTCGCCCTCGTCATCGTTCTTGGTGGGGATAACCAGATAGACGATCTCCGTCCACATCTTCTGTCTCTTGAGCGTCACCAGGGTGTCCATCACCGGCCTCAGCAACCCCTGGACGATCTCCGTGTAGAACTGCTGGCGGAAGGCCTTGAGGTCGACTTTGACGGCGTCCAGCACATTGCACAAGGCCAACAGAGGCTCTTGGTTAATGAAGCCGTTGCTCACCATCACGCTGCGCACCCCCTGTGCTCTGCCGGCGCTGGCGCAATCCAGGACGTATTCGGAGAAGACGATCGGCTCGGTGTAAGTGTAGGCAATGCTGGCACAGCCATACTGGCGCGCCAAACGCGCCACTGCCTCCGGGGGCAGGTCGAAGCTCTCCGCCTCCTCAGGGCGAATCTGAGAAATCTGCCAGTTCTGGCAGAACATGCAGTCCACGTTGCAGCCCACCGTAGCCAGCGAAAAGGCTTGTGTTCCGGGCAGGAAATGAAAGAAAGGCTTTTTCTCGATTGGGTCGACGTTTGCGGTGCACGGGCGCGAGTGCACCAAGGTGTAGTAGACACCCTTTTGGTTCTCGCGCACCTCACAAAAGCCCCGCTTGGAGGGCTCAACTACGCAGCCACGTGGGCACAGGGTGCAGCGCACCTTGTTGTTGGGCAGGCGCTCGTAGAAGCGCGCCTCCACAGCCTTGGCGGTAAGCCTACTGGAGGCGCCGTGTACCAGGGGTGGGAGCACCAGCGGTGCCGCCACCGCAGCGGCACATTGCTTACAAAACGACCGACGGCTCACCTTCTTGGTCATGGCGATCACCTCACCGGCGACACCACGGGGGTTGAGGCGCTCAGCGCTGCTTGTCTGCCCATCGCCTGGGTACACTTACCTTCAGGGCTACCCTGGTGCCGCAAAGACGACAAAACCGCGACCGGCACCCCTTTGTACTGGCAGACGCCGACCACGGTTCCGATGTACAGCCGGCCAATGGTGCCGATCAGCGGAAGAGCCGGTCCATGAGCTTGCGCAAACCTCCCGCTTCTGCCTCAGCAGTCCCTGGCTGTTCTCCTCCCCCTTGCCCCGTGACCTCTAACAGCTGTCGCTTCAGCCCCACGTACATGACCCGGTTGTCGATGGCGATGGCAACCTGGTTTGCCAGCATTTCCAGCGTGCGAATGGTCTCCCCATTTGGCACACGGCCATCAGCTGGGTCGTCCACCAGCAAGAAGCGGCTGCAGGGGATGGTGCAAGAGAAACACCCCTTGCTCTTGATCTTGAAACGCGCCTCGATGGCCTCGCCGCTCACCTGGTCGGCATACTCGAAGCGCCCGCTCTGAAAGTGGCGGGTGACGATGCCGCCGATGCCGTCAAGCGCCTTCACCAGTTT
>JBBIKH010000061.1:5071-15956 GCA_037445575.1 bacterium | reverse complement strand
GGGAAGGTGGCCGTGCCCGGGGGGGTATGGGGTTGCGGTTGTAACCAATGGGGGGTTGTTTTTTTTAAAATACTTGCCGCTTATTACCTCCCCGAAAAAACCCGCCGGCCATTAATGTCCTTTTGCCGCCGCCGATTGCAGGTCCTCTGTTGCCCAATAGCCCACGCTACCCATCCATGTGGACGCGCCGTTGCTGGTGGCGAGAATGGTGCCCCCATCGCCTACAATCCAGCCCTGGTTGGCATCCGCAAAGCACACTGCCCGCAGGTTTTCGTTGGGCACGCCGCTGAAGGTCTTCCAGGTGTTCCCCCGGTCCGTAGTGCGCAGCATGCGTGTCCAGCCGGAGCCCGCAATCACACCTATTTCTCTTGTACAGAAAAAGACCGACAGATGGTCGGAGCTGGTGCCGGTGCTCTTGTTCTCCCACCTCTCACCGCCGTTAGTGGTGCGCAGAAACGTGCCGCCGTTTCCCACTACGTAACCGTATTGGGAATCGTAGAAATGCACCGCGTTGAGCTTTGTGGTCACCCCCGACGTCTGGCTGCGCCAACTGGTGCCCGCCCCTCCCTGGTCAGTGTGCTTTATCAGTCCATCCGCACCCACCAGCCAGCCGTTGTTCTCGTCGGGGAACCACACGCCGAAGAGGTCGGAGTTGGTGCCGCTATACTGCTTGCTCCAGGTAGTACCGCCGTTTTCGGTAAAGAGCACCGTGCCTCGGTCTCCCACGGCCCAACCTTTGCCGGCGTTCACAAAATGCACCGCCCGCAGGTGAATGTCGGTGGCTGCCCCGCTCTGCTGAAGCGGCCAGTTCAGCCCGCCGTCCGCGGTGCAAGCAATCGTACCGTATTGTCCAACCGCCCAGCCGTGGTCACGGTCGCCGAAAGAGACATCGTAGAAATCTGCCGCCGTGGCCGCCGTCTGGCCGAGCCAATTTTGTCCGGCATCCGTGGTACGGTAGACAATGCCGCGGGTACAACCGGCCCACCAGGTCGTAGTATTGGCTGCCGCTAATCCGCCAATATAGAAGTCTTGCGACTTTTCACAGTAAGGTTCAGGTGCCGCAGAGCTCCAACTGCTGCCGCCGTTGGTGGTCTTCAAAAGCAGGTACTTTCTTTTTGATCCAGAGCCGTAGCGCCAACCCCAGATAAAGCCAGTCTGCCGGTCCAAAAATTTCACCCCGCAGTAGTAGGCGGTGCCGCCGCTGATGCCGGAGACAGGATCAAAGCTCGTCCAGGCGGCACCCCCATTGGTCGTCTTCCACGCGTAGCCGTAGTAGCCCACCGCCCAGCCATATTGGGCGTCGACGAAATACACCGATGTCAGCGAGCCGCCAGAGGTGGACTTTTTCTGCTCACTCCAGGTCTGACCGCCGTCGGTGGTGTGGTAGATGAAGTAGCCGTCCGTCGAGCTCGCGGTGCCCCCACCCACCAGCCAACCTTCGGTGGTGCTGATGAAGTAGACACTCCGCAGGCGCCGGTCGTAGGTACCCGAAATCTGCGGCAGGAGCAGCCAGAAATTGCCGCCGTCGGTGGTGCGCAGGATGGTACCCTTCTCGCCCACGGCCCAACCGTGCTGGGCATCAATGAAGTGGATGGAAAAAAGGTCGGTGGTCACACCGCTGGATTGTTGTTGCCAGGTTCGCCCGCCATCGGCAGTGGCGAGAATTACCCCATCCTCTCCGCACGCCCACAAATGGCCGGCATCGGTGAAGGTCACTGACCACAAGTTGACCTTGCGGGGTGAGGTTTGCAGTTCCCAGCTCTCGCCGCCGTCGGTGGTGGCGATGATGGCGCCCGAGTCGCCAACCGCCCAGACGGTGTTGGCATCAGCCGCGGCCATGCTGTGAATGGGAAAGGCCGTCGGAGCAGGTGCCCACCGCTGCCAGGGTTCACCCACAACCTGCTGCAACGTCACCGTGCCTCCAACAGGAAGATTCTCTTCCGCTGCTGTGCCCTGCGGCCGGGTGTCCTCGGCAATAGTGCCATTCCACAACAAAAAAGCACAACTGCAAAGGCACATGTTCTTGAAAAAAACCACAATTTCTTTCGAGGAGTAACCATTTTTCAACCCTCCGTACTAAAGTTATACACCTGCATCCCACGCAAATAGTGCATAAGTTGCATTGGCTCAGCCCTAAACCGCATCTTGCCCCCAGACGCTCCCGAGTCGCCTCGGCCCTTCTCTGCACTCACCCTCCCGCCAACTCTCTACGCGCCGCCTCCTTCCAATACGTGGGCCAACGCCCCAGCCACTGCCCCTCATGACCGCACAAACAAAAAGCCACAGTAAGCACTCCTACCGGTCACTCACCGGTGCCTTGTACTGCTCCGGCCCTCAACGCCGCTCTCCACTGGCGCCCTCCGGCTCAACCCGGCATGGGCTGCCCATCTTCGGCCACCCCCGCCCATCAGCTCTATTTACGGCCGCCCGGCGAATTTTACGGTATTTTACTAAATTCATCTGGTATTGTCAATAAAAGTTTTCATTTCCTGAATATCCCCCCGTTTTTCATAGGATGTCCAGCCTTCATCGATCTGACGGTTGTGATTTAGGAATCAGAGAAATGTACAACTTTGACAGAGCAAACAATTTCCTTACCGCCTTAACCGGCTTATAAGTAAACAAAACAAACAAGATTAGACCACCTTCTTCTATTCCTAAGCCCTTAGCTCCGCATGCGCTATGATCTCAATACTCTAATTCTTTGAAGCAGTATATAAAAATGAAACTGCGGTCCAACGCATCACATTCATCGTTCTCAAAGCGTCATATAGCGTTATCAACAAATCTTCTCAAATCACCGACGGTTTGTCACTAGCTCTGTTTTCGGCTGCTGCTCTTCCCTCATCTCAACAACATCAGCTTGCGAATCTGCCCAAAGCAGCTGTTTGCAGAAGTTATGTCACTGCGCCCCCCGATCCTAAAAATCCTCGGCCGCGGCGGAAAGTCCGGCTCGCTTCTCATCGCAGCAGCAGGAGCTTGCGGGTCTGCACAAACGCCCCGGCCTGCAGCCGACAAAAATAAATGCCGCTGGTCAAACCACGACCATCCCACCTGCGGCTATACCTCCCCGCCGGCAGCTCCTCATCAACAAGCACCGCCGCTTCCCGGCCCAGAGCATCGTAGATCTTCAGCGACACAAATGCCCTCTCCGGCAGCGCAAACGAAATGGTCGTCGTTGGATTGAAGGGGTTGGGATATGCTGCATACAAAATCGGATGCTGAACTATAAGACCTCTTTCCCGTACGGCCGACGGAAGTTCGGTGACGTAGGTGGTGTACACGCCGTTGCCGTGCGTGCCGACCGCAACAAAACCATCCGCCTGGCGGACATCGATCATGTCGACCACCACATTGCCGATGGTCTGCGCTCCTTCCTGCACCCAGACGGTATTCATGCCGTCCAGTTTGACTGTCGAAAACAAGCCGACGCTCGTGCCGGCAAAATAGACCGGCTGATCTTCTACATAAAGAATGGAAATCCATCGTACCGAAGGCCCACTGCCACTTCCGTCCGGGTTCTCTTCCAGAGTCCCTGCCACGGGAGTCCATGAAGTTCCGGCATCTTCAGAGGCATAGATGCTGATCACCTGATAATTTGGAAAGACGACGAGCAGCTTATCCGCATCTCGAGGATCCACCGCAATGCAACCGATGGACGGGCAATAAGGAAAATAAGGGAAATTGCTTCCCGTAATTTCCACGGGCTCCGGCTGTCCCTCATGCGGATCGTCCAGGCGGAACAGTCTTGCACCCGGCGACCAGCTGAATGTCGCATAATAGAGACGTCGCGGCAGGGCTTGAGACATGCCCAGTGCGGTGATTTGTCCTCCCGAGACCTTTTCCAATCGCTCCCAATTGACCATCGTCGGTTCGGGCGGGAAAACGTACGGAATCGCGGTCAGGTCCGAGTTGCGCCAGAGCTGATCGCGCCAGGGAAGGTACATGACCTTTTGATCATGGGGATCCAAAAGGAAGGGCGGCATCCACAACGTCCCGCCGCTCAGCTCGCTCGGCGTGACATTGGTCCAACGGAGCTGACCGTTTGGGAAGTCAAAGCGCCAGACCGCAAAGCTGCCGGCCTGCGTGGCGTAAAAGTATTCGCCGCCGTCGGCAATTGCGGTAAAGCCGCCGTCCATGGCACCGCCGAAAATGACCTCCCATGGCTCTTTGGGATTGGAGGAGCGGGTAAAGAGGAAAGCGTTATCCTGTGTGCCGCCCAGAATGGTTTCGTCCCCGTGCGTCTGATGGTCGACGGCAACCGAGTAGAACTGGGTGGTGATATAGCCGTTGTTCAGCGACTGCCAGGCGATATGTGTTTCCCCGGAACGCGGATCGAGTGTGGGTTCGGCGAGATTGTCCTCCGTCTTGAACACGCCGCCGTCATTGCCGACAAACATCACGCGGGGGTTGGAGGGAAGAAACGCAATGGCGTGTTGATCCACGTGGAAATCGCTATAGGCGCCGATCACCTCGAACGAATGGCCGCCGTCTTTGCTGCGATAAAGCCCCACGGTTCCCAAGAAGAGAACGTTCTCATCGTCCGGCTTGACTTTGATGATCAGCATGTGACCGCCGTAGGTGATCATTTCACCTCTCCAAGGCAGGTTGGCGGTCAGATTCGTCCACCCCCCATCGCGTTCGTATTTCCATAGCTGAGTCTTCAGGCCGGAAAGGTAGCAGAAAAAGTAGGCGATGTTATCGTTGGAAGGGGCGATGCCGATGGCCGTGCGCTGACAGGTGTCCGGCCAGGCGGGTGGGGAAATGCGCTCCCACGACGCGCCGTCCGGCGAGAAGTAGACCCCGTTCTCTGGACCGATGCCGCCGATCGCGGCGTAAAATGCGCCCGAGGGAGTAGCGGCAATCTCGGTGCTGCGGTAGGCCTCGCCGAAATGGAGCACCCGTTCCCAGGTCGCCCCGCCGTCGGTGCTGCGGAATAGCCCGTTCGAGGTCGCCGCCAACACGCCGTCTTCGCCGAAGGTTTCCAGGCCAAAGACGTAGTCAAAGGCATCTTCTGCCTCCGGCGTCCCCGAGACTGTTGCCGGCAAAAGCGACCAGCTCTCCCCGCCATCCGTGGACTTGTAGATGCCGTCGCCGCGATAAAAGGCGTCACTAAAGGTCGGGTGAGCGGCCGTCCCCCCTTTGGGATAACTTTCGCCTGTGCCGTAGTACCAGACGTTCGCCTTGCCCGGCGCGCGATGTTGCGCGATGCACGACACGCTGTGCAGTTGGTCCGGCGCCGTGGTCTTGCGCCAGGATCGACCGCCGTCCGTCGACTTCCACATGCCGCCCGATACACCGCCGGCGAGAATCACGTTCTCATTGGTCGCATCAATAGCCAGGGCTCTGGTTCTGCCGCCCACATTGTAAGGCCCGCGGGCAAGCCAGTCTGTGGTAAGGGCGCCGCCTTCTGCTGGCGAGCGTTTGGCCAGCTTCTTGGCAAACATAAGCTGGGCATAGCCGATGTCGCGCGGCACTTCCTTGGTAGCCGGATCGTGTAGAAGAAACCATTGGAAGCGAGCCCGGGCCAGAGGGTCCTCCTTGCTCCCTTCCGAGGCCTCGGAGGTAATGATCGGCACGCCGCGCTCCGGCGGTCGCCTTGTATTGAGCAAACGGACAGCCACAAGCGCGGCACAAAGAACGGCAGCAAGCACAATTGCGAGGTACAGGTAAGGTGATCTCATCGATTCACCCTTTGCGTTAGCTGGGACCAAAGTAGGCGAGCGGCAGTGGCAAGGCAAGAGAGCGAATGAGCTATCGAGGTGCTCGAGGAGGTACCCCGCGACCGGCGTTCGCCCGGCTATCCAGAGCACGTTCTCGTGGGCCCGCGGTGGTCTAAGCGCAGGGGAAGAGTGTGAGGAGAAGGCAACCCAGGCCCGATAGGCAAATCTGTTTCACATACTCTATTACCTTTCCCAGGGGCCGAATCGGTAAGAAAATCCGGCCTCGTCTAATGCGTTGTTCCCCCTGGGGATATAGATGTACCTCGAGCGAGAACCGACAGTCCGCCGGTCACGACCGAAGTGCCGGGGCTGCCGAAAAACTCAACCTCCGAATGGCGCACCAAGT
The DNA here is from genome assembly GCA_037445575.1 of bacterium. Lineage (GTDB taxonomy): Bacteria > Zhuqueibacterota > Zhuqueibacteria > JANLFK01 > Oleimicrobiaceae > Oleimicrobium. The sequence continues at coordinate 9,887 of JBBIKH010000061.1, read as the reverse complement.
GCGGATATCTACCAATTTTATTTTAAGGAAAACACGTGAAAAATGCAAGAAAAAAATCGCGTGACACGGCCTGACTCGCAGCTGCGCGATTGTACCGGCTGCTTGCTCAGCTGACGGCAGCTGGTCCACAAACAGCCGCGCTGACATCGTTGGCCTCAAACGTACGAACCTTCACCACCTCCGCCCCAAGCCCACCACAAGCGTGTGCGCGTCGCCGTGGATACTCGCCTGCCAGCCTTTGTACGGCTTCGTCAAGAGAAAAGCACTCGTCGCACCCAGCAAGGCCCCGGCAACGACGTCGTGGACGTAGTGTTGCTTGGCAAGCACTCGGCTGCAGGCCACGAAGGACGCTGCCCCGTACGCAAAACCTCCCTCCGCCCAGCCATAGCGCGCCCGCATGAACTCTGCCACGGAGAAGGCGATGGAGCTGTGACCGGACGGAAAAGAGTGGTCTTTTCCGTTCGGGCGCTTTTCGTTGAGGGCGTGCTTGAGGGCTACGGTGAGAGTTATGGTGACGACCATTGCGCTTCCCATCTGGCGGGCACCTTCCCGATCGCCCCGGGCGAGGGTGGACGCTACGCCCGATGCAGACAGACCAATGAGCATAGCCGAGCCCGCTTGTTCAATGCCCCTGCTGTCTGCTAGGGAGGAGGTCACGCTACTGACGAACAAACTGCCGATAAGAAGTGCGACAAACACTGGCTTGTTCAGGCTCATGTGGAGGGTTCTCCTGCAACGGACGGAGCGCGTTGAATCTCCTCATCACCATGGGCAGCTGCTTGGAAAGGCCTACCGAAACCTAGCTACAAACGCTCGCTCGGCGCCGTTGGCGGCGGACCTCGAGTGTTCCGGTCCCCACAGCTGTCCCAGGGCTCGGGGCGAGAAAAGGGATTCTGCTATCGCTTTTTGCGGGCCCCGGGTGCGGCCGACTTTGCGAGTGTTGCTACTGGGCCCGAGCACGACGCTGCGTTCCCGCCTGCTAAAGGGGAGCCAGCAGCTGGCTACCCAGCAAGGTATTCCCGCACACAAAAAACGCTTGCTCTTCTCGTTGCGGATTGTTAGTTTTGGGCACGCCCGTCGGCCACCGGCGCCAACTGCTTACAGTACGTCCAACACGAAGCCGATACCCAGGAACTGGCGCATTTGCACCTTCTGGGTTTGATCGCGGTCGTACAGCAAGAAGAGGCTGAGATTTACGGACACATACTTTGCCACCTTGGCCTCGAGACGATTGTCAAGGCGGGCGTCCGTCTGCCGCAGACCGCGGAGATTGGAAAACAGTTCCAGTGTCTGCCCGAACTTGAGATTGCTGTTGACGGCGACGTTGACATCGGTGCGCGCAGTAAGGCCAGGCTCCACCTTGACGCGCTCGACCCGCTCCGGAGTCTTGGGGTCGTCGCTGTAGGAATGGAGATTCCGGGTGAAGGTGTGCTTGACCGCTGCGCCCACTTTGCTCTGGAGGCGCGGAGTAACTACCAGGCCAAAGCCAGAGCTTTCCATGAGGTAGGCGGGGTCCCAAAAATCTGACTTGAGCAAGGGAGGCTCCTTGCGGTAGTCATAACCCTTGGCGAACTGGGTCAGCAGGCCGATGGACACGTAGGGGTTGGAGAGAGTCTTGCTCTTCCAGGTGTACTGCGCGTAGAGGTCGATTTTGTCCTGGGTGTTTCGCGTCCCTTTGGTGCCGAGGCGCGTCTGCCCGAAGATGAGTTCGGCCTTGGCCAGCCAGGCGGCACGCGGCAAATCTTGGGATAGAGCCAGGTTCAGGCCGCTGGCGTAAGCCAGACTGTTATCCGCACCTTGCGCCCAGTTGGCGAAACTGGTCTGGGCTACGTCAAGGCGAAGGCGCAGGGCCTTCTTGAACGAGGAGCTGTCCTGTGCTGCCCCCTGGGCACGCCACGGCAGAATCGCCAGTGCAGACAGCGCCAGGAGGCCTCGAAGGACAAGAAGACATCGGTTGTTCATCGCAGTGTCAGCTTCCTTGCGTGAAGTCAGCGCTCCCTGGACGGGGGAGAGAATGCTCCATTCGGCGGATGTGCCTGCAAATGTATACAAAAGGTGGCCGGCAAACAAGGGGAAAATTAGCCAAGAGCCAGGCCCAGGCTCTTTTTGCTGGCAGGAGGCGAACCATGAGCTGGGGCCCCGCATTGAGAGGTGTGTTGTCCACCTTGGTTTTGGCTTGTGCGGCCTTTGCCGTCACCCCGACACGTCAGGTCAGCATGCAGAAGGAGAGGCACGTGCACTACCTGCACCAGAACTGGCAGTTTCGTAAGGTAGGAGAACGCGACTGGCATCCGGCCGCCGTGCCCGGATGCGTGCACACCGACTTGATGGCGTCTGGGCTCATCGAGGACCCCTTTTACCGGGACAACGAGCTCAAGGTGCAGTGGGTCGGGGAATCGGACTTGGAATATCGCTGCATATTCTCCGTGGACTCGTCTGTGCTGCAACGCGACTGCTGCGACCTGGTGTTCGACGGCCTGGATACTTATGCGACCGTCTTCTTGAATGACGTGCAGGTGCTAGAGGCAGACAATATGTTCCGGCAGTGGCGGGTGCCTTGCAAGGAACTGCTGCATGAAGGTGAAAACACGCTGCTGGTGCGGTTCCGATCTCCCATCCAAGAGGCCCTGCCTCTAATGAAAGCGGTGCCTTTCAAGCTTCCGGCCGCCAATGATCCCGTGGGGACGAGTCCTTACACGCGCAAGGCTCCCTATCACTACGGGTGGGATTGGGGGCCTCGGCTTGTGACTTGCGGTATTTGGCGCCCGGTATATCTTGAAGCCTGGAGCGGTGCCCGCATCGCCGGCCTGCAGGTCATACCAAGGCGACTGACAGGCAAAGAGGCGGTCTTGGCGCTGTGCGTTGAGGTCCAGGCGACGACCGCTGCCGAGCTGACCCTGGCTGTGCAAAGCCGCGAGAGGGCATTTGCACCGCTCTGCAAGAGCGTGGCACTGGTGCCAGGGGAGAACCTTCTGACGGCGGAGATCACCATTCCCAAGCCGCGGCTCTGGTGGCCCAACGGTCTGGGCGAGCAAGCGCTCTACACTATCGAGGCGGAGTTGCGCAGCGGAGAGCGGGTAGTAGCCTCTCGGGCTTGCACGACCGGCCTTCGCTCGCTGGAGCTGCGCCAGGTGCCTGACCAGTGGGGGAGGAGCTTTACCTTTGTGATCAACGGTGTGCCGGTGTTCGCCAAAGGGGGGAACTGGATTCCCGCGGACAATTTCCTCAATCGCGTGAGCGAGGAGCGCTACCGACAGCTCCTCACCTCCTGTCGGGACGCTGGAATGAATATGGTGCGCGTGTGGGGAGGTGGTGTGTACGAGGACGAAACCTTCTACCGGCTCTGCGATGAGCTGGGGCTGATGGTGTGGCAGGATTTCATGTTCTCCTGCAGCCAGTACCCGGGTGATGCGGCGTTCTTGGAAAATGTTCGCCAGGAGGCCGTGTACCAGGTGAAGAGGCTGCGCCATCACCCGTGCATTGTGCTCTGGTGCGGAAACAACGAGATGGAGTGGGGGTGGCACAATTGGGGCTGGCGGGACAACCTTCCTGGATCGGCGTGGAAGGATTATGAAGCGATCTTTCATGACCTCTTGCCGCAGGTGTGCCAGCAACACGATCCCACGCGCCCCTACTGGCCCAGTTCGCCAAGCTCCAATCGCCAGGCTGAGCCGAACTCGCCGGGCTTTGGGGATATGCATTATTGGGGCGTATGGCATGCGGCAGCGCCCTTCAGCGAGTATGAGAAACAGTTCCCCCGCTTTATGAGCGAATACGGCTTTCAGTCCTTTCCGGAACTCAAGACGGTTGAGGCCTATACGGTACCCGGCGACCACGATATCGAGTCGCCGGTGATGATGGTCCACCAGAAGCACCCGCGGGGGAACCAGTTGATCCGCGAATACATGGTGCGCGACTACCGGCCACCTAAGGACTTCGCAAGTTTCCTCTACGTAAGCCAGGTGCTTCAGGCAGAGGGGATAAAGCGGGGCGCGGAGCACTTGCGCCGCATTATGCCAAGGTGCATGGGCTCCCTGTACTGGCAGATCAACGACTGTTGGCCGGTAGCCTCATGGTCGAGCATCGACTACTTTGGTCGCTGGAAGGCCCTGCACTACTATGCGCGTCGCTTCTATGCCGACCTGCTGGTGAGCCCCTGCGAGGAGGAGGGCAAGCTGCGGGTCTATGCCGTTTCGGACAGGACGCGCCGGACGCAGGCCAGGCTCACGGTCCAGCTCATGGACTTTGCCGGCCAAGTGCTGCGCACCGCGAGCGCTAAGGTCGCAGTTCAACCGCAGACAAGTCACGTGGCGTGGGAAATGCCCGTTCCGGAGCTGCTCAAGGGATGCGATGCAAGAGGAGTATTCGTCCACTGCGCGTTGGCCGAGCGAGGCAAGGAGGTTGTTGCAAACTTGTACTTCTTTGCTCCGCCAAAAGAGCTGCTCCTGCCCAGGCCGCACCTGGTCGTGAATTGCAACGAGGCCGATGATGGCTTTGTCATCGCTGTTAGCTCCGATGTGCTGGCGCGGCACGTTTGCCTGTCCACGGAAAAGGTGGAGGGCTTTTTCAGCGACAATTACTTTGACCTGTTGCCGGGGCAGACGGTCAAAGTTATGTTCACCCCCCGCGGGGAGGTCCCATTGGCGGACCTCGAGCGGGAATTGCGCGCAATTTCTCTGGTGGATGCATTTGCAGAGAAGTAGCAAGTGGCCCCCCATGGGGGGCTGCTTCGCTGCCGTGTGGCGGTAGGGTTCACCGGCCGCGCGGGCTGTGCCATACCGGAGGTGGCGAGCCCAGTGTAACACGTTGCTAGAGC
>JBBIKH010000061.1:0-5012 GCA_037445575.1 bacterium | reverse complement strand
AACGCTGCAAGAGATTGGCCTGAGCAGCCGGCGCAGGGGGCAGGGGTTGGTGAGCCTCGCAAGGGGTGTGGTCCAGGATGCTCTGCGTTGGCGGTCATGGCCGTGGATCCCGCCGTCAGGCGTGCTTCTGAGCACCAGGTGAGGATCGCCAAGGATCATCTGATGATCCCCTATTTGGCAAAGCGGCGTAGTCAGGACAACTCCGCAACAGGAGGCAAAGGTGCGCAGGCCGTCCTTGTTTGCAATCGCCATGATGGGCTTGGCCGCTGCGTGGGCCGGCCCTGCGGTCTACCTGCGGGTAAACCAGGTGGGCTACTTGCCCGATGAGCGAAAAGTTGCGATCGCCTTTTCGGCCGAACCGCTGCAGGGCGGCCGATTCGAAGTGCTGGATGCCGCCACCGGAAAACGGGTGTGGGGGCCGCGACCGGTGGGAGAAAACACAGGCGCATGGGGCACGTTCGGCTACCACTATCGCTTGGACTTTAGCGAGCTTCGCGGTCCGGGGCGATTCAAGGTGCGCATCTGCGGCACTCCCTACGAGTCGCTTCCCTTTACGATCGGCGCGGATGCCTACAAGGACTACCACGAGCTGGTCATCGCCTACATGCGGCAACAGCGGTGCGGCTATAACCCCTTTCTTGACGAAGTCTGTCATCGCAAGGATGGCCGCACGGTGTACGGGCCCATGCCGGATGGCACCTTTGTCGATGTCAGTGGCGGCTGGCACGATGCCGGTGACTACTTGCGCTATCTGCTCACCTCGGGCAATGCGGTCTGCCGACTGCTCTTTTCCTATCGGCAGAACAAGGGTAAATTTGCCGATGAAGTAGATGACCTCGGACATACGGGCGCTAATGGTGTGCCCGACGTCCTTGACGAGGCGCGGTGGGGCTTGGAGTGGATGCTAAAGATGCATCCCGCCCCAGACCAACTCTTCCATCAAGTGGCAGATGACCGCGACCACATCGGTTTCAAGATGCCCTATGCTGACTCGGCCGATTATGGCTGGGGGCCGGCAAGCTACCGCGTCGTCTACTTTGCCACGGGCCAGCCGCAGGGCTTGGGGCAGTACCAAAATACCTCGGATGGCATTGCCAATCTGGCAGGGCGCTATGCAGCGGCCATGGCTATGGCTGCCGACATCTGGCGAAACGATGTGGGCCAAGCGTGGTTTGCGGAGCGTTGCTTGCAGGCCGGCAAGGAGGTGTACGAAATGGGGCGAAAGCAGCCTGGCTGTCAAGAGGGGACCCCTTGCCGGGCTCCTTATCGCTACCACGAGCGCACCTGGGCCGACGACATGGAATGGGGAGCTGCGGAGCTGTACCGGGTCACGGGCGAGCAGCGTTATCTCGACGAGGCACGCGTGTACGCGCGCTTGGCCAACACCGTCTCCTGGATGGGTGCGGACACCGCTCATCACTATGAGTTTTACCCGTTCATGAATCTCGGCCACTTTGCCCTATGGCAGGTGGCGGACCAGGCGTTGCGCGACACGTTGGCTAGCTACTATCGCGCGGGCCTCCAGGCGGTGTGGCAACGGGCTCAACGGAATCCCTACCACATCGGCATCCCCTTCATCTGGTGCTCCAACAACCTGGCCGCGGCATTGGTGATGCAGTGTCTGTTGTACGAGCAGATGACGGGCGATACGACCTACCGCACCTTAATGGCTGCCACGCGCGATTGGCTCTTGGGGCGCAACCCCTGGGGCGTCAGTCAGTTCGTTGGCATCCCGTCAGAAGGCGGGCAGACTCCTCACTTTCCGCACAGCGCGATTGCCCTTCATCTGGGCAGAGAGATCGTCGGTGCTCTCAACGACGGGCCTGTGTACGCAAGTATCTTCCAGAGCTTGAAAGGGATCCGCCTGTCGCGCGAGGACCCGTACGCACTTTTCCAGGGGGGGCAAGCAGTCTATCACGATGACACCTGGGACTATGCGACGAACGAGCCCACACTGGATGGCACAGCGGAGGCGCACTATTTCCTGGCCTTCTTCGCGCCCATCAGGAAGCAATGAGGGTGCCGGGAACCGAGGAGAATGAGCCATGGCTGTGCTGCGCATGCTCTCGTGGAACGTGAACGGCCTGCGCGCGATTCTGGGCAAGGGCTTTGGCGAATGGCTGGCCAAGGAGCAACCCGACATCTTGTGCCTCCAAGAGACCAAGGCGGCGCCGGACCAGCTTCCTGCCGCGGCAAAGGATTTTCCTGGCTATCAGACGTTCTGGGCCTCGGCGGAGCGCTCGGGCTACAGCGGCGTGGCTTTGTTCACGAAACGGCCACCGCAAAGCGTGCGCCCGGGCTTTGGCGTGGAGCGCTTTGATAACGAAGGGCGGACACTGGTTGCTGATTACGGGGAGTTCGTGCTCTACAACGTCTACTTCCCCAACGGCAAAGCCTCCGCGGAGAGGCTGCGTTACAAGATGGAGTTTTACGAGGCGTTCCTGGCCCATGTGCGGGAGGTCCTTGCCGCGGGAAGGCGTCTGGTGGTGTGTGGCGACGTGAACACCGCACACAAAGAGATTGACTTGGCCAGGCCGAAAGAAAACGAGAAGGTCTCCGGCTTTCTGCCGGAAGAGCGCGCCTGGATCGATCGATTCCTGGCGGCTGGTTTCGTGGACACCTTCCGCATGTTCACGGCCGAGGGTGGCCATTACAGCTGGTGGGACTATAAGAGCCGCGCCAGGGAAAGGAATGTGGGCTGGCGCATCGATTACTTCTTCGTAAGTACCAATCTTGCAGACCGGGTTAGGTCGGCATTCATCCTGCCAGAAGTGATGGGTTCCGATCATTGTCCCGTGGGCATCGAACTTGCGGTGCAAGGGTAGCATGTACCTCGACCTTGCTACGGGAGCTGTGATGGAGCAAAAGTGTATCTGTCTTGAGGGGGTCTTGGCCCCTGTGCCGACCCCCTTTGCCGCTGACGGCCGCTTCCTTCCCCGCGCTCTCCATGCCAACCTTGCCAAGCTGGCCCGTTTCCCCCTTCGCGGTTTTGTCGCCTTGGGTTCCAACGGTGAATTTGTGCTCCTGTCGGAGAAGGAGAAACTCCAGGTTTTGGAAGAGGTACGGGCTGCCGTTCCCGCCGACCGTCTGCTGATCGCCGGCCCCGGCTGCGAAAGCACCTCTGCGACCATCGCCCTCACCAAGGAGGCGGCGCGGCTGGGTGCCGATGCGGCGTTGGTGGTGACACCTTCCTACTATCGCGGGCGCATGACTGGGGAGGCGCTGACCAAACACTACTTGGCGGTAGCGGAAGCCGCGCCTATTCCGGTGATCCTCTACAACATGCCTGCTAACACCGGAGTGGAGCTAACCCCTGAGGTGGTGTTGGCCATAGCCGGCCATCCGAACGTGGTGGGCATGAAGGACTCGGGCGGCAACATTGTGGCGATGGCGGAGATTTGTCGGGCCGCGCCACCGGGTTTCCAGCTTGCGGCTGGTTCGGGCGGATTCTTCTTGGCTGCCCTGAGCGTGGGGGCAGTAGGGGGCATCATGGCGTTGGCCAACATCGCACCGGGGGCCTGCTGTGCCCTCTGGCGCCACTTCCGCAGCGGTGAGCTGGCCGCGGCGCAAGCGCTGCAATTGCAGCTGGTGCGCCTCAACGCTGCCGTGACCAGGCTCTGGGGGGTGGCCGGCCTAAAAAAGGCCATGGATATGCTCGGCCTTTATTGCGGGCCTGTGCGCGCACCGCTCCTGCCGCTTTCTGAGGATCAGGCAGCCTCCCTGTGCGTGCTGCTGGAAGAGAGCGGCCTCTTTGCGGCGTGGAGGGAACAGGACACCGCCGAGGCACTGACTGACGGAGGTGCAAGGAGATGAAAGGACGCACGTTGCTGATGATCCCCGGACCCATCGAGTTTGAGCCAGAAGTCCTGGCTGCAGCAGGTGCTCCCACCACCAGCCATGTGGCGCCAGAGTTCATCGAGCTTTTTGCCCAGGCCCTTGGCAGGATGCGGGAAGTGTGGCGCTGTCCCTCTGGTCAGCCGTTTGTGGTGGCCGGCTCCGGCACCCTGGCAATGGAGATGGCAGCGGCAAACCTGGTGGAGCCGGGGGACCGAGTGTTGGTGATTTCCACCGGCTATTTCAGTGAGCGCTTCGCCGACATCTTGGCTCGCTACGGGGCCGAGGTGACCAAGCTCGTCGCGCCTTTGGGTGACACAATAGATCCGTCGGAGGTGGAGAGTGCGCTGCGTGGGGGAGGCTTCAAGCTGATGACCATCACCCACGTGGACACTTCCACGGCAGTACGCGTCGATCCGCAGCCCCTAGCAGCGCTGGCGCTGGAACACGGCGTGCTCACCGTGCTGGACGGCGTCTGCTCATTGGCTGCCGAGGAGCTGCAGCAGGAGGACTGGGGGATCGACGTGGCGCTGACCGCCTCCCAAAAAGCGGTAGGCGTGCCCCCTGGGCTGGCGTTACTTATGGCGAGCGAGCGCGCACTGCAGGCCTGGCGCAATCGCAAAAGACCTGTGGCCAACTACTATGCAGACTGGGGCAATTGGCTGCCGATCATGGAGGCGTACGAAGCGCGCAAGGCCAGCTATTTTGCCACGCCCGCAGTCAATCTGGTGGGGGCGCTGCACGTAAGTCTGGGGCAGATCCTTGCCGAGGGAATGGAGGCACGGGCAGCCCGCCACCAGCGCCTGGGCAGGGCCTGCCGCGCCGCCGTGCGCGCCTTGGGGTTGAAACAGGTGCCAACAGCCGAGGAACACGCAGCGGCGACCTTGACTGCCCCTTACTTCCCGCCAGGCGTGGCGGGGCAGGAACTTCTTGCGCGGGTCAAGGCCGCAGGGGCGATTGTGGCTGGAGGACTCCACCCCGAGATCAAGGCTTCCTATTTCCGCATTGGCCATATGGGCGCCACCACCTCCGGCGATCTGCTGGCCACCATCGCCGCTTTGGAGCAAGGTCTGCGTGCCTGTAACTACAGCTTCACGCCCGGGGTGGGTCTGGCAGCAGCGCAGCAGGTCCTCTTGGAGAAAGAAACAGGCCGGTAAGAGACAAGGGAACTGTAAGGG
>JBBIKH010000060.1:3878-16127 GCA_037445575.1 bacterium | reverse complement strand
GCAGGTGAAGGCCAAAGGGCAGATGAGTGCGCTTGTGGAATTCCACAGCAGGCAGAAGCTGCTACTCATGGGCTATAGCCAGAAGCACCTCCGGGAAATGGGCAGAGTCGTCGCCAACCGGGACAAGAGGCCACTGGCAGAGCTCCTCCAGGAGTATGAGCGGTTGCTCCATAGCGCCTTCGCCCGCCCTGCCCGCAACCCGGCGATGGTCAACGTGTTGATGCACGCACTGGGCTACTTTTCGCCCCAGCTGGGCGCCAAGGAGAAGGCCTTTTTCCTTGACACTTTGACGCAGTTCCGCCAAGGACGGGCACCGTTGAGCGTGCCGGTTGCGGTCATAAAGGCATGGATCGCCCGTTTTGGCCAGCCTTATTTGGGGTCCCAGTCCTTCTTCAACCCCTACCCCGAGGCTTTGGTGGAAATTTCCGAGTCGGGCAAAGGCAGGGATTGGTAGCAGAGGTCCGTGGCGGCAGCAGATTTGTCGTGAGACGGCATGTTCTTCCTGGCGTGTGGGAGTAGGCGTTGCCGTGGGTCATGAGCTGTGGCGATGGGGTGGAGTTGGCCGTGAGCTGCGCCTCGAGCTGGTTCCGGCGGACACGCGGCGCGAGGAAAGCCGCTGGGGCTTTCGGGTCGAAAGAGCCTGCGGGAACGGTGGACCCACAAAAGTCCCGCTGTCGCTGACCGCTCCGCTAGGCGGAGCGGAGTGCTCTCACCCGTTCCCTGCGGAGCGATAGGTTCATCGATTTTGAGCTTACAGACGAGGAGCTTGTCTTAGGAGACGTACCGCACCGGGAGCCTGCTCTCCCAACTCTGGCGCCTTTGCTCCAGGATGGAGGCGCCCTTTTGCACACCGAGCGTGTCAGCGGCTCACCTACAGGAGGCCATTCGGTTTGGGAGACAAGACTGTTGCCAGAGGTCAGTTGCTTGAACTCGCGTGCCAAAGCAGGGTCGGGTGTAGGACCGCCGGTGTGGTGCACTGTGCAATCCGGCCAGGTGCGCCGATCTGGGCGGACCCGCCGCTGAACGAAATGAACGCCCGTGCGCGCCCATTGCTCCTCATCGGGCACACGGAGGAGATATGAGAGGCGGCCAGTGGTCGGCAAGAGTGCGGACTGGAAGGGAGCGGAAGCCGTTATGAACTTTCTTGGCGACAGAAATCGGGGCCTGGTGTGGCAGGCGTGCGTGGTGTTAGCGCTCAGTGGCTTCGGGAAACTGATGGGCGCCGGTGCTCATGCCCAGGTGCGGTACGCGCTCGAGGTGGGGGCAGGTCCGGTGTGGGCCAGCCACTGGAGTCCACGGGAAAAGCCCCCTGGGACCAAAGTCCTGGTGGGCTGGGAGCAAGGGTGGGCCATCTCCCTGACCGGAACCGCGCGCCTGGGCAGATTGGCCACTGCAGAAGTGGGGATACTTGTCGCTGACAAAGGAGCCCATCACACGGTCACTGCCGCATCCTTCCCGTTCGGTGATATGGAGCTTACCTACAGATTCAGGTACCTCGAATTTCCGGCTACCCTTCGCACCTACTGGGTGAGGGTTGGTGGGACCAGCTTCTTCACCTACGGCGGCGCCTATGTGGCCTTTGCGCTTGACAACGACTATACCTTCTTCAACAAGCAGAAGGGCTCCGCCTCCCGACCGCTCAAGGACGTCGAGCAGGTAGACGCGGGGTTTGTCTCTGGGCTCGGCTTCGAGGTGACATTGGGGGAGCTCTCCCTGTACATGAAGTACCGCTACAGCATGGGGTTTGTGGATATGGCCTTGGATACCGACCCGGTGTACATCCCAGAGTTTCGCGGTGTGGACTTTCCGGTAATTCAGCTGCGCAATTTCACGCATGGAGCGGTGGTGGGTTTACGTTGGGCAATCGAGTGAGGAGCGATGATCCACCCGGAACGCATCCGACCACTCAACAGCAAGCCTCTGGCTCGCGGTCATTTTGTGCTCTACTGGATGCAGGCGAGCCAGCGGGTGGAATGCAACCACGCCTTGGCCTATGCGATCGATCGCGCCAACGAGCTCCGGCTGCCGCTGGTGGTGTTTTTCGGGCTGACAGAATTCTTCCCCGAGGCCAACGCGCGGCATTATGTGTTCATGCTCCAGGGGTTGGCGGAAGTGGAGCATACCCTGCGAGAGCTGGGGGTTCGGTTGGTAGTTCGACGTGGCTCCCCGGAAAAGGAGGTGTTGGAGGTAGCCGAGAAGGCTGCCCTGGTCGTGGTCGACCGCGGCTATTTGCGGCTCCAGCGCCAATGGCGTGCCTATGCAGCGGACCGACTCCCCTGCTTGCTCCTGCAAGTGGAGTCCGACGTAGTGGTGCCCGTCGAGGTGGCCTCCAACAAGGAGGAGTACTCTGCTGCCACGTTGCGGCGCAAGATCAACCGCTACCTCGTGGAGTTTCTGAAGCCGCTTGCGCCTCGCCAGCCGCGCATCGCATCTTTGGGCCTGGACATGGAAGGGATCTCCGTCGCCGACCCCAAGGCGGTGTGCGCATCGCTGGCGGTGGACAGGTCCGTTCCTCCCAGTACGCTGTTCCGTGGCGGCACTGCCGAGGCGAAGCACCGACTGCATCTTTTCATGGAACAGAAACTGGATCGCTTCGCTGAGTTGCGGAACGATCCGGCTACTGATTGTCTGTCGCACCTGAGCCCCTACCTGCACTTTGGCCAGATATCGCCCCTCTACATCGCCTTGCAGGTCCAGGCCACCGGCAGCCCTGGAGCAGCCGCGTTCCTGGAGGAGCTGATTGTGCGGCGAGAGCTGAGCATGAACTTTGTCTTTTTCAACCCCCAGTATGATGCGTTTGCCGGGTTGCCCGCGTGGGCGCAGAGAAGTCTCACCAAGCATCGAGACGATCCTCGTTCCTACCTCTACTCCTTAGCAGACCTTGAGCTGGGTAGGACACACGATCCTTTTTGGAACGCTGCACAAATTGAGACGGTCAGGACCGGGAAGATGCACGGCTACATGCGCATGTACTGGGGAAAGAAGATCATCGAGTGGAGTCCGACGCCCGAAGAGGCGTTCGCGCGCTGCCTGTACCTCAACAACAAGTACGAGCTCGACGGACGCGACCCCAATGGTTTTGCCGGGGTGGCGTGGTGTTTCGGCAAGCACGACCGGCCGTGGGGGGAACGACCAGTTTTCGGCAATGTTCGCTACATGAGCGAAGGGGGACTGCGACGCAAGTTCAACATTGATGCATATGTGCGGGCTGTGGAAGCGCTGCCTCCTCCTCGTCCTGGCTCTGACACGTAACATCGAGCAGGCTTTGTGTGACCAAAAGCGACCGTGCATGAAGCCCATGGGTGAGGCATCACGATGAAGTACGTGCGTTTAGGAAAGCGCGGCCCAGTTGTGTCAACCATCGGTTTTGGCGCCTGGGCCATAGGGGGCATGAACTGGGGACCAACGGACGACAGGGTTTCCAAGCGGGCTTTGCACGCAGCTCTGGATCTGGGCGTCACCTTCATCGACACCGCCGACGTGTACGGCTTTGGCCATTCGGAAGAGCTCATCGGCGAGGTTTTGGCCGAGCGTGGCAAGGGGCAGGTGATTGTCGCAACCAAGGTGGGCAATGACTTTTACCATGCCACGCCGGCGGATGACAAAGGCTACGGGCCCATCCGGCAGACCTACACGCGGGAGTACCTGCTCTGGGCCACCGAACAGTCGCTTCGTCGTCTGCGCCTGGAGACCATCGACGTCTTGCAGCTGCACAGCCCTGATTTGGACAAGCTCACGCGGGAGGAACCGTGGCTGGCGCTTGCGCAGCTGAAGGAGGAGGGCAAGATCCGCCACGCAGGCCTGAGCGTACAGTCCTTCAAGGAGACTGAGCAGGCCTTTTTGTTGGATCAGCACCACGACTTGTTGGACTGCATTCAGGTGCGCTACAACCTCCTCGAGCGCGAAGCCGAGCGCGTGCTGCTGCCCAAGGCCCAGCAGCATGGCATCGGGGTCATCGTTCGCATCCCGCTGCTGTTCGGTTTTCTCACCGGCAAATTCACCCGCCAGAGCCGGTTCGGTCCAGATGACCACCGGCGCATGAACCTGTCGCCGGAGAAATTGGACAGTTACTTCCGTCGGCTGGATGGCTGCCGGTTTCTCTTCGACCGCTATGCGCAGTACACCCCGGCGCAGGTGAGCCTGGCCTTTTGTCTTTCGCATCCAGCGTGTCACGTGGCCATACCCGGCGCAAAGACGCCGGAACAGGTAGCGGACAACTGCGCCGCCTCGGACCTGGCGCCCCTGGATCTCGGCGGCCTGCCCCCGTGGGAGGAGGGGTGAAGAGGCCCCGGGGCCCACATATGCGGGATTCCTGGCCGGTCGCTGCGGTGTAGCTTTTCCCTTGACATTTAGCTAAGTTATTGGTACATTTGTCTCGTCCGATGGCGACTTCCAGGAGCAAGTGGGGTCGGAATAGGAGGAGGGTCCTGAGCCATGCGCAGCGTAGCGGTGCTCGTGAGCGGGGTGGTGATCGTGGGGTGTCTTGGGGCGGCGTATGCGCAGCAGAAGCCTGTTGCGCGCTATTCCACGGAGCGCATGCTGAGCCCCATACTCATCGACCAACCCACGGCGCAGATTCTCGAGCGGGGTAGCTTCATCGTAGGGGTGCGTGCCTACCCTGAGGGGGGGCTGCTGGGGTTAGTCTCTGTGGGGCTGACCCATCGCCTCAATTTCGGCGCCACCTTTGGGGGCACCAACATCATCGGAGCCGGCAAGGTAAATTGGAACCCGAACCCAGGGGTGCACTTTGCCTACCGCATTTTCGAAGAAAGCTATGCCATGCCGGACATCGTGCTCGGCTACGAATCTCAGGGCTACGGGCCCTACATCGACAACCTAGAGCGCTACACTATCAAGTCCCGGGGCTTTTACCTGGTGGCCAGCAAGAACTATGGCATGCCGTTAGCGCTAGGGGGCCACGTCGGTGTGTGCTACAGCCTGGAGAACAAAGACGGCGACAGCGACTTTGACGCTTTCATGGGCGTTGACCTCGTGCTGAACGAGGAGCTGGCGTTGGTGGCCGATTATGACATGGGCATGAACGATAACAACAGCCAGGCCATTGGCAGTGGCAAAGGCTACCTGAATGTGGGCTTGCGGTGGATCTTCGCCCAGCGGTTGTACGTGGAGTTTGCTTTCAAGAACATCTTGGACAACCGCGAGGACATGAAGTATGCCAACCGCGAGCTAAAGATCGTGTACCTTGAGTACTTCTGACCTACATTGCCGTCAAGACAGGCAAGGAAGCATGAGGATGTTGAAACGCTGGCCGGCGTTGGTGTGGGTGGCCGTTCTTTCCGTGCTTGTGGGGAGCGGTTGCTACACCAAACTGGCACATCGCCCTGTGCCGGTGGAGGGCGAGGTCGCAACGACCTATCACGTGGACTATCGCGACGACTGTTCCAGTTGCCACAAGGGGGACCCTTATGGCCGGCTGGCGGTTGGGCCGACTTTCTATCACAACGCGGATTTCTACGCCTGGCAGTGGTACTACCAAGTCCCTTGGTGGGCCGATGCGCCCTTCCTGGGCAGCGACGAGGGTGCGGAGGTACCACAATCGGAGGCACGCGACTTTTCCCGCAGACACGTGGCGCCCCCCGAAGCGACGTATGGGCCGGCTACGGTAGGGGCACAGGCGGGCATGGCGCCGCCGGTGAGCAAGACAGCGACTGACAGCGGCCAGGCCGCGACAAGTGCCTCTCCCCCTGACCCGAGGAGGGACTTTTCCCGGGGGGAAGTGGACCGGACGGCAGAACGCCAGCGTCAGCCCAACAACGCTGGTCAGCAGACGGGGCAGAGCAAGAAGAAAGAGCAATAGGTGCACCGCCCGTTGCGGGGAGAGGGCAACGGGAGCAGTGAGGTGTGGAGAGCAACGGCGGCTCAGAAGGTGATGGCCGCCTTTTCTATTGAGCAAAAAGCGGAGCCGGGCGGACCAATAGAGGAGCGGACCGGAATGGCAATGGTGAAACGACTCCTACTTGGGCTGTTCATCATCGTGGTGGTTGGCGCAATCGCTGCCCTGCTCTTTGGCTACTTGTCCCTGCGGCGCTCGCTGCCGCAGACCAGCGGCACGTTGCAGCTACCGGGATTGCACGCCCAAGTGGAGGTGGTGCGCGATGCCAGGGGGGTCCCCCACCTCTTTGCCAGCGATGAGCACGATTTGCTCATGGCTCAAGGCTTTGTAACTGCGCAAGACCGGTTGTGGCAAATGGAGTTGGCACGCCGCGCTGCCCGTGGGGAACTGGCAGAGCTATTTGGTGCACAGCTGCTTGAGCACGACCGTTTGATGCGCATCATCGGTATCGGCCGCACGGCCGAGACCCAGTACCATCGGCTGCCGGCGGAGTCCAAAGCGGCCTTGGAGGCATATGCGCAAGGGGTAAATGCCTATCTCGCCTCTGGGAGACATCGGCTGCCCCTGGAGTGCCTGGTGCTGCGCCATACACCGTCTGCATGGCGGCCAGAGGACTGCCTATGCATCATGCGCTTTGTGTCATGGACGCTGTGCATGTCGTGGGCAGTGGACCTCACCTACGGCGCACTGGCCGGCAGACTTGACGCTGAGCGGCTGGCGGAGATCATGCCCGTGGCGAGCTATGCAGGGCCGCGCATCGTCGCCGGGGCAGACGAGGCAGACTGGCGCCTGTGTCTGGAAGGGCTGCGCACCCTGCATCGGGCGCGCGCCCAAATTGGGATAGCGGAAGTTGTCTTGGGGAGCAATAACTGGGCACTGTCCGGCACCAAGACCAGCACCGGCAAACCTATTGTTTGCAATGATCCGCACCTGATATTCAGTGTGCCCCCGTTTTGGTACGAGATCCACCTTTCAGGCGATGACATCGATGCCTGCGGCGTTTCCATCCCCGGTCTGCCCGGGATCTCCATCGGCCGCAATCGTCGCATCGCCTGGGGGATCACCAATGGCATGATCGATGACGCCGACTTTTTCATCGAGCGCCTGGATAGCGCTGATGCCCACCGTTACCTGCGCGACGGCCAATGGTTGACCATGACCACGGTAGCAGAAACGATCGCGGTCAAGGATGCCCCAGCCGTAGTTCAGGAGGTGCACCTAACCGTGCATGGTCCGGTCGTCAACGACGTGCATGCCTTAGCACGGCAGGTGGGGAAGGCGGTGGCTCTGCGCTGGATCGGGCATGAGGACAGCGATGAGATCGCTGCCCTGCGTACGGTGCTCCGCGCCGGCAGCTGGACGGAGGTGGTGGCCGGGTTGCGCTCCTACGGTACGCCGGCGCAGAATTTTGTCTACGCCGATGTAGACGGTAACATCGGATACTTTCTGGGCGGCAGCATCCCGCGACGCGGCAGCGCCCATGGAGTGTTGCCCCTGCCTGGATGGGACTCGAAGTACGATTGGCAGGGCGTGCTCCCCTTTGAACGAAACCCTCGCCTTTTTAATCCGCCCACAGGCTTTGTGGCCACGGCCAACAACGAAATTTGGGACCAGAGCAAGTTGGGATACCTCTCTGCCTACTGGGAGCCACCTGATCGCATCACGCGCATCACGCAGGTGATTGAGGGGGAAGCGCCACTGTCACGCGCCGATTGCGAGCGTTTGCAGATGGACCTCCTCTCCCTGCGGGCGAAAGCGGTGATACCCTTGGTGATCGGCGCCTACGAACGCGCTCTGCTGCCCGACACAGGTCTTGTGCATCAGGCCTACTTGCTGCTCCGCGCCTGGGACTGTTCCGAGGAGCAGCACAGCTTGGCGTGCACGGTGTTTCACGCCTTTTACCGAAATCTGTTGCACAACATCTTCGCTGACGAAATAGGGGAGGAGCTTTTCGGTCACTTCATAGCCCTGCCGGGGGTGGCCTTCCGCGCCGCGGACCAGATCCTTGCCCGTTCACACTCCCTTTGGTTCGATGACGTCTCCACCCCTGAGAAGAGCGAATCATCGGACGAGATATTGGTCAAGAGTCTGTTCGACGCAGTTGCCGAGCTGCGCCGGGACTATGGGCCCGATATTGGGCGCTGGCAGTGGGGCGACGTGCACTCGCTGACGCTCCCCCATGCATTCTCTCAAGCGCCGGTGTTGGGCAAATACTTCGATCTGGGGCCTTACCGCGTGGGAGGTTCCACCACCACGGTGTGCAATCTCGGCTACCTTCTGCGTGAACCGTATCACCCGCGCTGGGGGGCGTCAATGCGCATGATCGTGGACTTTGCCGAGGATAGAGTGGTGCACTTTGTGTTGCCGGCTGGTCAGTCCGGACACCGGATGAGTCGTCACTATGCTGATCAGACACGCGACTGGCTGGAGGGGAGGCTCCACGCGACGACCATGGACCGGCAGAAGCTGTTGAGCGAGCCTCACAAGCTGTTGGTGTTGCAGCCCGAAACGGGGAAGGGAGGTTATCGTGTCCCATGAGATTATCAAACATCTTCGCCCCGGGGATCAGGTGCTGGGCTTTTTCGTTGTGCGGAAGAAGGATCTCCGTCTCAAGCGGGAGAACAACGAATCCTACTTGGCCCTGGAGCTAGGTGATCAGTCAGGGCGCATCAGCGCCACGGTGTGGGATGACGCTGAGGCCATCTACAGCAAAATTGAAGTGGGACAGGTGATCAAGGCCAAGGGCACTGTGGTGGACTATCGTGGCAAGCCGCACGTAAAAGTCGAAAAGATCCGCCCAGCGCGGCCGGAGGAAGTCGATGGCGCAGAAGCATTCGTGCCGGTTTGTCCCAAGGACCTCGAGCAGCTCTGGGCGCGCCTTGACCGGCTGGTGGAGAGCGTGAGCAATGAGCACCTCGGTCGGTTGTTGCGCGCGCTATTTGGGGATGGCGAATTCCGGCAGGCGTTTGCCAACGCCCCGGCCGGCAAGCTGTGGCACCACTCCTACCGCGGAGGTCTCTTGGAACACACGGTAGCAGTTGCCGAAATCTGTGATGCCGTACACAGCCGCTACGAGCATGTTGACCGTGACCTCTTGGTCTGCGGCGCCCTTTTGCACGACATAGGCAAGACGCGGGAACTGCAGGTGGGGGGTTTTATCGACTATTCGGACGAGGGGCGCCTTATAGGGCACATTGTGCTCGGCGCGCAGATGGTGAAGGAAAAGATCCAGACGTTGTCCGGCTTCCCTGAGGAATTAGCCGTGCGGCTCCAGCACCTTATCCTCGCGCACCAGGGAAAGGGCGAGTACGGCTCTCCTGTGGTGCCAATGACCGTGGAGGCGATTATCCTCTACTACGCCGACGAGTTGGACTCCAAGGCCAATGCTTTCGCCCGCGTTATCGGCCGCGACAAGGAAGCCGGAAAGAAATGGAGTCGGTACGTGGAACTGATGGATCGCTTCCTCTACCTCGGCGAGCAGGAGGAAGCTTCCGGCGAGCAAAAGGCTTGATTTCTTCCGGGGAGTTTCATATATTTGCCCGTCGTAAATGGAATTCCGGCGTAGCTCAATTGGCAGAGCGGGTGGCTGTTAACCACTAGGCTGTAGGTTCGAGTCCTACCGCCGGAGCACGAGTGGCCTCAGATCATGTTGACGTCTGGGGCTTTTCTTGTTGAGAGTCTTGGGGTGCCATTACCCGCGCAAGCTCCTGGGGGAAAGGTCGTGTGAGCGGCTGCCAGACGGTGCTGTTGGCTGGCAGACCTTTGACTGAGCATTTTCGGGGACCCGACATTTGGGCATAGCTCAATTGGCAGAGCGGGTGGCTGTTATCCCGCCCCGGCGGGACCAAAAGTCCCGCCTTGGCGGGATGTAGGTTCGAGCCCTACCGCCGGAGCACGAGTGGCCTCAGATCATGTCGACGTCTGGGGCTTTTCTTGTTAGGAGCTGTGGGCTGCTACTATTTGTACATTCTCTATTCGGCGAAGATAGACCGCTACTACGTGGGGATTTCTTAGGATCCGGAAGCTCGCCTGAGGTCGCACAATCTGTACCCCAAGGGTTGGAAGAAACGGGGGGTGCCGTGGCAATTGGTTTTTCGTAAGGGTTTTGGGGACAAGGCCGCTGCGCAGAGATGGGAGCGGTACTTGAAGGGGCAGAAGAGCCGGAAGTTGCTTGAGAAGGTAGTGAAGGGGGAGTTCGTGTGGGAATAGGAGCGGGTGGCTGTTGTCCCGCCTTCGCGGGACGGAGGGTCCAGCGAAGGCGGCACGAGAAGTCCCGCCGGGGGGGCGGAGGATCCCGCCCCCTCTCTCAGACACACCGTCCCGCCGCGTCATCTTGCCACTTGTCCGTACGGCAGTCTCACCCTCACGAGTCATTGCATACGGTCCTACCCCAGTGGATTGACACGCCGCCAACCGGCAGCAAGAACCTCTCAGCAGCGCCCAGGGGTGGGTACCGATGGCGGAGAGTCTCTTGACCTTCGCTGGGACGGCCCACAACACGCATGCCACACCGCGTTTTCCATCGCACCAAAACCGCAAAGCGGCGGGGCCAAATCGCGTGCGGAGGGGCTCTTCGATAGGGCGACCCCTTTGGTAGGCTTGCTGTGACCATCTTGCTAGTTGCGTCGGCTCAGGAGTGGCAGACGGGGGAGCTCGCCGGGCCGGATTCATCGGCTCGCCACGGATGCGCCCCATGCCTACCTCCCGGGCGAGCGCGACGGCAGCGCTTGTTTGCATTTTCTGAAGCAGCCCTGTGGTAACTCGCCCCCACAAGCGAACTTGCCCTGAAAGCCGTTGGAGACGGCACCGTGCTTCTGGACAAGGGGTGGACAAGGCTCCCCCCGAGTGCAAGAGTTGGGTCGATGTGCCCCCAGGGTCGGGGTGCCACCCTTGGCCATGAGCGCAGGGGCGCCCTTTGCCGCGCCCTCGGCAGTGCCAGCGCTCATGGCTGCCCCTCACCCCAGCCGAGGGGCTCAGCCAGCGCATCAGGCCGCCAACGATTAGAACGACCCCGCTGGCGAAGACGCCGACGAGGAAGGCTAGGTACGACAGACGGACGAAGCGGTACTTCTTGGCCGCCAAGAAGCGTCCCAGCGTGTACAGCTCCCGCACCTGCATCTCGTACGTGAGAGACGGCTGGCTCATCATCTTTTCCATGGCCTTCAAATACTCGCCATAATCCAATCGCAGATAGTCGCTAAAGAACAAGAGATTGAAATTTGGATCGCCAACGTCCGGTTTTCCCTTCCGCCTGAGGCGGAGGGAGACCTTGGGCATCACCGTGTACACGGCAAAGATCATAGTGAGCAAGCAAAAGAAAATCAGGATCAGCGCGGCCACCCTGGTCTGGGCGTCGCTCAGATGACTGGCGGTGATCGTGAGCACCACCGACGATAGCGTCATCAGAATGTTGGCTTTTAGATCGGCCATGGAACTCAGCGCCACGTGGTGCTCCCTGGTCTGCTTGAGCATGTGGTCCAAATGGGGACCGGGGTGTGGAATGTTCATTTTCGGCCTCCGTGGGTAGAGTGCACATCGTCGCCCGCGCTGCGAACGGGTCAGCGCGACCGTGGACGCTTGTGTGTGTGGGGGTGTCCCAAGTTTAAGAAATTCCCTGTAAAGGCACAAGGAGAAAAGGCAGATGCCGCAAGCAGCTGCCACGGTCTTCGTCCTCAGGGAACAAGCACGAGCTCGATGTTTTCGCGCTTGTCAGACTAGGGACCACTGGATGACTCACAGAGGTAATTCCAGACCCATACCCAGCGCCTGAGTTTCTGGGCCTCCGGCAAGACGCATTCCAGGGGGCGTCGGGCTTTTCGCTAAATGCCCTGAAGGCGAGCCGGCTCTGTGGGGAGCTCAGGCTGTTGCGGAGCCAGCCGACTCCGGGCAAGCGCCAGATACGCCGGGGTATGGCAAAGCGGACTGCGAGGGGGCCGGCTAGAGCAGATGGCGTGCACGGAAGCGCAGAAGTTGGAGACGTGTACGTTCCCAGTAGGGCGCCGGGGACTGCGCGGCGTGGGGGCGGTTGGACAACCGTTGTCGCCTGCACCTTGGCCGTGATGGCCTGTTGCCTCGCAGGAAAGGTGGTATCATCCGGCAGGCAGCACCCAGGTCAACGGATACCGGGAAGGCGCGACCATCCGTTTCGGCAACAAGGGGGCTAGGGAAAGAGCTCCAGGGAGACACAGGGGAAGGTGAACGCACGCCCCGACGGTCCGCCAGCCGATTCGCAAAAATTCTCTTGACTTTTGCGGCAAAATTGTGTAAATATAGGCGCACTGAGTGCCGTTCATAACCGCCCAGCCGCGGTTGGGCTTGGTGCATGGGGTTGCGCGACCCATCTTCCCCTTCCCGCGCGATGGGTCATCGTCCAATAGTCAGCATTCTTGCCTGAC